>NZ_JBHSZA010000010.1:0-37433 GCF_042663985.1 Haloplanus sp. GCM10025708 | reverse complement strand
GGAACCGGAACGCCGGCGAACGAGCCGCCGAGCTGGATCCGGACCACCTGCGTCAGTATGAGGCTCAATCCCCAGGTGGCGACCAGCGTGTCGATCAGCCGGTCGTACATGTGGCGGAT
Organism: Haloplanus sp. GCM10025708; assembly: GCF_042663985.1. Classification (NCBI taxonomy): domain Archaea; kingdom Methanobacteriati; phylum Methanobacteriota; class Halobacteria; order Halobacteriales; family Haloferacaceae; genus Haloplanus; species Haloplanus sp. GCM10025708. The sequence continues at coordinate 37,314 of NZ_JBHSZA010000010.1, read as the reverse complement.
GAGCAGGCGCTCGACGACGAGTCCGAAGACGCCCGTCGCGAGTCCGCCGACGCCGATCGCCGCGATCAGCGGGAGTCCGAACTGGTATCGAGGTCGAGTACGCGCCGATCATGATGAACTCCCCGTGGGCGAAGTTGATGATGCCCATGATGCCGAAGATGATGGCGAGGCCGATGCCCGCCAGTGCAGGCGTCGAAGAAACTCAGCATCAACACGAGGAATCGGAAAAGTTCCTCGACGACTGCCATTAAGCGAGATCACCCTCGTCAGGAGTCAGATACTCCGTCTTCGGGTCGTCCCACGTGCTGTCTTCGACCAGGTTACTGGTTGCGGAACCACTCGCTCGTCTGGACGTTCTCGGCGATCGGCTGATCCGTCTCGTTGCCGCCCTGGTCGAGGAAGGTGATGCTGTGGTCGTCGTTGACCTTCGCGAGCCACATGTTCTGCGTGGCGTGGTGCGTCTCGCCGTTGAACGTGATCGTCCTTTCGGCGATTCGAGTTCGAGACCGTCCTCGTAGGCCGCGAGAACCTCCTGCTGATCGACGGTGCCCGCTTTCTCGACTGCCTTCCAGTAGAACCTGATCGCGTTCCACGCGTCCGCGATCGAGAGGAAGACGTACCCGCCGTTCTCCTTCGTGTAATCCGGGTTGTTCTCCTGGAACTTCTGGACGAACTGCCGGTTTCGCTCGGTGGGAATCTCCTGGAAGTAGCTGAAACAGGAGTACGTGTCGGACATCACCGGCGGCTCGAATTTGACGTGTTCGTACGTCCCCGCGATGTTCGCGAGCGACCCGTACGGGAGGTCTACTCCGGCGGATTCGGCCTGCTTGAAAAAGGACAGCTGCGACGAGCCGACGAGCAGGCTGAGGATCCAGTCGGGGTCCTCCTCTTTGATGCGGTTTATCGTCGAGCCGAACTCGGAGACTTCGAGCGGGATGAACTCCTCGCCGACCGGCTCGGCCCCGTTCTCTTGGGCGTAATGTCGCGCGTAGCGGTTGCTGACGCGCCCGTAGTTGTAGTCCGCGACGAGCGCGTAGTAGTCGGAGCCGAAGTTCTCGACCATGAAGTCGATCAGGGGGCGCTGCTGGGAGGTGAGGGTCGTGTTGAGGACCATGAACTCGTCGCAGACGCCGCCCTCGTACCAGTCGTTGTAGCTGAACAGCTGTTTGTTCTCGTCGACGATCGGACGGAGCGCCTCCCGTTCGAGCTCAGCAGCGCTCCGAAGATCATGTCGACGTCGTCCTGCTGGATGAGCTTCCGGGTCAGGTTCTTGTACTTCGTGTTGTCGCCCGCGGGGTTGTAGTCGATCCACTCGACTTCCCGGTCGAGGAGCGTGTGATTCTGCTCTTCGAGCCACATCTTCGTGGCCGCGTCCTTCCTTGCCGACGAATCCCATGGGGCCGCTGTTGTCGTAGAGCGTCCCGATCTTGATCGGCTCTGCGCCGCCTCCACCGCCGAACTGTCCCGTACAGCCGGCGATCGAGACCGCGCCCGTACTCACCGCGACGGATTTCAGGAACCGACGTCGGGTGTTCCCGCTCTGACCGGTCGGGTCGCCTTTCTCGGTGCTATCGCTTGCGGTTGTCTCTCGTGACATCGGTTCGCCTATCTACCATAGCGCCATTTAAATTTGCTGATCCACCATCTCGATTATCAGAGTAATTTAGCGACAGGAGCCGACATTAGCAAAATTGTGTCACTATATCGCCAAACCAGAACAAAGATCAATATTTCCGGTCGACGGCCGACGGCTCCTCACCCGTCGGCGTCGAGGACGGCGTCCCGCGCTTCCGGAGTGAGGTTCGCCACCACCGCGGCGTCGCTGTCGAACTCCTGCATCACGAACTTCGACGACGTCTCGTTGACGCCCTCGAGCGCGCGACGACGCGGTCGACGAGGTCGTTCAACTGATCGCGCGTCTGGACGCGGCTCAGAACGACGAAATCGACGTCGCCCATCGTGTAGTAGACCCGTTCGACCCCGCGGATATCGACCAGTTTCTCGCCGATGTTCTGTGAGTAGCCCGTCGTGGTGACCGAAACGTCGGTGATCGCGACCATCTCCAGGCCGAACGCGAGCGGGTCGACGTCGGCAGTGACGCCCTCGATGACGCCTTTCTCCTTGAGTTTGTTCAGTCGGTAGTGGATCGCGGGCTGGGAGATGTCGAGTTCGTCCGAGAGCGTCTTCAGGCTGACGTCGAAATCGTCCTCGATTCGTTCGAGGATGGCGAGGTCGGTCTCGTCGAGGTCGGGTATCGACCGTAATGTGTCGTTCATAGGAGAGAGAACCGGACGAAGCGCCTACGTCGTAGAGACCGAATCCATGGCGGCGTCGGAGACTTCGAGCGCGGCGTCGATCGCGTCGATCGCCTCGTCGATTTCGTCTTCGGTGATCGTCAACGGCGGCGCGATGATCAGGGTGTTGATCATGTTCGCGACGTACGTGCCGTGTTCTTTGGCCCGCGCGGACACCTCGTCGACGACCGTGCTACCGGGGCTGATCTTGTCCTCTCGCGTACCGAACGGGACGCGTTTCTCCGGTGTTTCGTGAGTTCGATGCCGCGGAACAGACCGACGCCTCGCGTGTCGCCGACGCTCGGATGTTTCTCCGCGAGGTCCTCGATCCGCTCGCCGAGGTACTCGCCCTCGCTCGCGCGTTCGATGAGGTTCTCCTCGCGGTAGGTGTCGATCGCCGCGTTCCCCGCCGCGACGGCCGCGGGATGGCCGGCGTACGTGTGGCCGTGACAGAACATGTTCTCCTCGAAATGCTCGGCGATCTCGGAGGTGACGATCGTCGCGCCGAGCGGCTGGTAAGCGCCGGTCAGCCCTTTCGCCATCGTCATGATGTCGGGTTCGACGTCGAAGACGTCGCAGCCGAACCACTCGCCGGTCCGGCCGAATCCGGCCATCACCTCGTCGCAGATGAGCAGAGCCCCGTGATCGTGGGCGATCTCTTTGAGTCGCGGGAGATACTCGTCCGGCGGCACGAGGATGCCGTTCGAACCCACGATCGGTTCGACGAGCACCGCGGCGACCGTATCGCCCTCGAGTTCGAGCATCTCGTCGATGTATTCGACGCTCTGGCCTTGTTGAAACCCTTGCTGGCAAACATGATGGACGAGTAGTCTGAGACAGGATGGTTTCCCTTCCGAAGTCACGTCTCCTCCGTTTCGTTGAACGAGCTATAGTGCTGGCTCGCCGTACCGTTTCTCGGTTTTCGACTCGATATTCACGGAAGCGATTCACGCTCCGCCAGCACGTCGTTCTGCTCTGTCTCAAGGTGAAGAAGACGACCACCTACCGCGACCTCGTTGATGAGCTCATCGAGATGCCTCGCATTCGTGACGCCCTTGATCTCGATTCGATCCCCGCGCCCTCGACACTTTGCAAGGCTTTCGACCGCTTAGAGATGGCCGTCTGGCGGGTTCTGCTGAACGGTTCACTTGCGGACGTGCCGCTGAACGGTGTCATCGGCATTGATGCGTCCGGATTCGAGCGGGCGCATGCATCAACTCACTACACGAAGCGAACCAACCTCACCATACAGCAATTGAAGACGACGCTGTTGGTCGATACAGCGACCAACGCCATTCTCGATGTTCACGTGACGACAACGCGAAAGCACGATACGCAGATTGCACCACAGGTAGTGAAACGGAACGCACAGTACATCTCGATCTTGACCGGTGACAGGGGCTACGACGACCAGAAGCTCCGGCAACTCGCCCGGGAGCTCGATATTCGCCCGGTCATCAAGCACCGCGAGTTCACACCCTCCACAAGGCGTGGAATGCCCGGCTGGACAGCGATCTCTACAATCGACGAAACATGAACGAGACAGTCAACGCGGCGATTAAGCAGAAATTCGGCGCGTTCGTGCGGTCGCGCCGCTGGTGGAAGCAATTCCGCGAACTCGTCATCAAGTGCGTCGTGTATAACATCGAGCGGGCGTTCGCAGTCGCCGAGAACAACTGTGGATCGGCGTAGTGCCGATACCGACGGATGGTGAAGAGACGTGGTAGCTTTGCTGAAACCACGTCGCAGTAATTCGACAATCATGCTACAACACCCACAACCATTTCCTCTCGGGAACCAAGACACCGTACGGGCCAGCACACACTGTGCGTTTAGCCCCAACGGTGGGCGCTGCTTGAAACGGGAGTACCCGTTCGCAGTCATCCATTTCTCTTCGCGCATCGGTTGCGCGGAACGCATCATTAGGTGACGCGTTTCGCAACAAGAGCGATCAGCAAATGTCAGCAAAAAAATCGAGGGGAATGGCGGATCACTGAGTGAACTGTTCGAGATTCTCAGCCACGAGTACCGCCGCCGCATTCTCATGGCTGTTGCAGAGCAAAACCCGCAGGATGAGGACGACATCGCATCGGAGTTGAGCGCGGATGGGCACGAGGAAGATGGTGACGCGCTGGACACACTACACCTGCAACTCTATCACGCCCATCTCCCAAAGCTGGCCGATGCAGGATTCGTCGATTGGGATCGGGATACCGGGACTATCACACGCGGCCCACAGTTCGAGGAGATCGAGCCCCTTCTCAGATTGATGCACGACCATCAGGACGAGTTGCCAACCGGCTGGCCGTAACCTTCTACAGTTGGTTTAGTGAGCGTCGTCTTCAATAAGAAGGGAATAGATCTCGGCAGAATGGGCTGAGTTGTCATCACCAGAGGGTTAACAAGGCCGACGCTCTCCATCGGATCGAGCGTCGACCCGTAGGCGTACGGGTCGGGGGCCTTGATCGTCCCCGGAATCCCCGGCTCCGCTTTCAGTCGGCGGGGGTCGCCAGTGACGCTGATCGAACCGTAGGTCGCGCCGTGATACGAGCGGTAGCGCGAGACGATTTTCTGCTTGCCGGTGTAGGCGCGCGCGATCTTTATCGCCGCTTCGGTCGCTTCCGTTCCGCTCGTCGAGAAGAACGTCTTCGAGAGGTCACCCGGCGTCACCTCCGCGAGCTTCCGGCCGAGTTCCGAACGGGCCTCGGTCGTGTAGTTCGGCGCGATGTACGCCGTCTCGCGTACCTGCTCGTCGATCGCGTCCGCGACGGCGTCGGCCGAGTGGCCGAGGTTCGAACACATCAACTGACCCGAAAAGTCGATATACTCGTCGCCGGCCGCCGTCGTGAAGCGAACGCCGTCCGAGTCGACGACCTGGGTCGGACTCACCTCCTTCTGGAACGACCACGTCCCAAAGACGTGCTCTTTGTCCGTCTGCTCGACTTCGTTCAGTTCTGAACCGCTCGTAGGCTCTTGTTCCGACATGCTATATGCCAATCACTGATCCACCCCTGATTAATCTTTGGCTAAACCATGAAACAATGAAATTTGATTCAATTAATCCGCTCTGAATAGTGCGTTCAGCCCCATTTTCTCGTTTCTTCGGAAATATAATCCATCTCGTGGCGAGCGGAGCGACGGCGACGGGACGGACCGCTCCGCTGGAACGCCGTCCGCTCGGCGGGTCCGGGAGCGACGGTGGATCGGGGGTCGACGCCCGCGTTCACGACGCGTCCGTGCACCCCAGGAACGTGAGTCGAGGCGACGCTCCCGTTGACGCCCCAGTAGACGTACGTCGCCGACGCGTGGCCGCGGCGCTCCGGGCGGTGACGTCGAACGCCGCAGCGACGACGACGGTCTGGTTCGCCCGCGACTGCGCGACGACGCCGCCGGTGGCCGCGCACGGTTCGAACTCGCGCAGTTCCCCGCCGGGACAGTGCGTCTCGGCGAACCGATCGGCCGCCGTGTCGTTGAACGCGACGGCGTAGTCGACCCCGTCGAGCGCCGGCGTCGTCCAGTCGGCGCAGGTCGGCGGCGAGTCGGTCACGGACCCGCGTCGCGACGACGTCTTCGCTGCCGTTCGCGTACTGGCCCGCCGTGGCAGCCGTGGCCGCCCGGACCGACCGCTGGAGATAGCCGTCGGCGTCCGCGAGGGCGTCGGCGTCGTCGACGCTCGACCGGACGTCGGGATGGTGTCCCAACTGGACGTAGGCGACGAGCATCGGAACGAAGGCGACGGCCACGGCGACGGCGGCCACGAGGACGAGCTGTCCCCGCGGAGCGTCCGTCATCCGTACCACGCAAGGTGACGGGTCCGTGCCGCGTCGACGCCGTCGTCCGGCCGACGGCCACCGTCGACGGCGGCGCGGGGCCGAACGTCCCGACCGGCGTCCGGACGTGGATCCGAACCGTCGCCGGGACGAGTTTCGTGAGATGCGACCGAGCCGCGGGCCGTTCGCGCTCGAACGACGCCGGCGTGTGCGCGAGCGCTTCGAGGAGCGTCCGGTTTCCGGCCGTCGCCGGCGTCGCTCCGAGCGTCGTCGCCGCGTCGTCCGCGTACCGATCGAGTTGTGCCGAGTCGGTGGGCGGGCCGGCGAGGCCGAGGCCGAACCCCGCGGCGACGCCGAGAATCAGGAGGACGCCGACGCCCGCCTCGAACACCGACAGCGAGAGCTGTCCCCAGCCATCGACGGTCACCGTGAGCGTCCGTGCCGTGGTCTCCCGGCGACGATACGCGAGCGCGACCGTCCCGGAACTGTTCTGCGTCGCCGTCACCAGCCGGAGCGTCGTCGGCCCGGTCGCGGAGAGCGAAACCGTCGTCGTCCCCACCACGCCTCGCTGTGCGTGGAGAACGACGCGGTCGTTCGCTCGGACCGACTTCACCGTCGCATCCGCGCCCGCATCGATCCGCAGGCGGACGCGTTCGACGCCGCGCGGCAGGCGAACGGTTCGACTACGCGAGACGTTCACCGTCCGATTGACGGGCGTCCACGTCGCGACGAGGACGCCCCGACGAACGGTGACGCCGGAGACGGGCGTTCGTCGCTGCACCACCGTCTCGTCGTCGAGGGCGATCCGGAGCGGACGCCCCTCCGCGGCCGGTGCGAGACGGTCGACGTCCGCGGCCGTCAGCCGTTCGACGCTGCTCCCGTTCACGACGTTCGCCTCGGCGGTCCACGGCGCGTCGGCCACGACGAGGCGGTCTGCGACGGCGGCCGCTGCGTGGCGCTCCGCGGGGCTGCGGTCCGCACCCGCCAGCGCGCCGTCGGCGACGGCGACGCCCAGCGTCGTCACCGTCGTGAGCAACACGAGGGCGACGACCAGCGCGAAGAGGTTCGCCTGAGCCCTGCGGGACGGCGCGTTCATCGTAACGTCACCCGAAGCCCGTCCCCGCTTCCCCGAACGGCGACGGTGGCCGGCCGAGCGCTCTCCCACTCGCCCTCGACGCGGACGACCCTCGACGGAAGGCCGAGGGCCGTCTCGCCGCCGATTCGCGGATGCGGGTGGTCGAGCACGAGCGCCCGCCCGCGGGCGCGGATCGAATAGCCCGCGCCGCGGCGTCTCGGGGAGGTCGACGCGGAGTTCGACCGACACGGCGTCGCCCGTCTCCGGGACGGCCGATTCGACGCGGTCCGCCGCCGAGACGAGCGTCCGATCGCCGAGTTCGGCACCGACGGCCGCCCGGTAGGACGGCACGACGCCGCCGTAGAGCACCGTCGTCAACAGGACGATAAAGAGGACGACGATGCCGGCTTCGAGCAGTTTGCCGACGACGGGCGCGACGGCGCGGTCAGGCACGCCGAATCACCAGCCCCAGGTCGTGAACGGTGACGGACGCCTCGTCGACGGCGGGGAACCGAGCGACGACGCTGACGACGCCGTCGTCGTCGAACTCCCGGCGAGAGGTGCTCGCGCCGCGATCCTCGAAGAACCGCTCCCAGACGCCGGGCGTCGCCGTCTCCACGGCGAGACCGTACCCCACCTGCTTCGTGAACGTCCGACGGTCGTGGGTGGCGTTCGTGCGGAGGATCGCGCCGTCCGCCCCGGGGGCGAATCCGGTTACGCCGTCGGTCCCGAGCGTCGGGACACCGACGAACAGGCCCCCCTCGCCCGTCGAGATGGGTGGCTCGACGCGGAGGTTCGCGCTCCCGGGACGCCCCGTGACGACGGCACCGCCGAGGTAAGCGACGCGAGCGGAGTGCTCGCCGTAGACGAGGGCGTCCGCCCGCCAGACAGCGAGCGTTCGTGGGCCGTCGACGAGACGGACCGTTCGGGCGGCGGTTCGGAGCTGGCCGCTGAGACGGCGATCCGTCGTTCGTGGGGCGTCCCGGCGTGAGGGTCGAGGGCGGCGTCGAAGCCGCGGACGACCCGTCCCGTCTCCGCCGCCCGCGAGCTATCCTCGACGACGGTGCCGATCGTCGCCGTGAGCGCGGCGAGACTCAACACGGTCATCGCGAGGAGCAACGCGACGCCGACGACGGCCGTCTGCCCCCGGCGAGCGGTCATATCATACCCACCCCGGCAAAGACGGCGTAACAGACCGCGACGAGCGAGCCCGAGTGCAACAGCGCCTCGTACCGACCGCGGCTCGCCGTCCCCGCGAACCACCCCGAGGCGAGCATCGTCGCCTGCGTGACGACGTAGATGCGAAAGCGCTCCCGTGGCAGGTCGATGGCCGTCGCGTTGAGGACGTACCCGCCCGGTCCCTCGACGGAGGAGAGCTGTGCGAACCCGTCGAACACCTGCATCCCGACGGCGACGGCGATGCCGATGACGAGCAACGCCGTCGTCCATCCGACGGCGACGTAGACGAGGAGATTGGACCGGAGTTCGCGCTTCTCGTGGTAGAGGCGGCCGATTTCGGTCTGGAGCGTGTCGAACACCGCGCCGGCGTCGCTCCCGGCGTCGAGCGCGCCAGTCACCAGCCCGACCGACTGTTCGGCCAGCGGCGTTCCGACCCGGGAGACGAACCGATCGAGCGCCGCGGCCCGCACGTCCACGTCGGTGGGTTCGCGGGTCGCGAAGCTCAGATTCAGCGCCAAATCGGCCACGTCGGGGTTCAGCGCGCCGAAGTCGACGTCGCGCGCGACGATCTCGACGGCCTCCTGAAACGGCCGCCCGAGGTTGACGTGCCCCGAGACGGCGTGGGCGAAATCCTTTATCTGCCGGTCTTTCGCGTCGTCGAGTCGCGCCCGGCGGACGGAGACGAGGCCGACCGGCACCGCGTAGGCGACGTAGCCGAGCAAGACCACGTTCGTCGGCCGGTAGCCCTCGTACCAGAGCGCGCCGGCCGCGGCGACGGCGACGAAGACGCCGACGGCGGCCGCGCTCGCCGGGTTGATAGCGGCCGTCAGCACGACGTCGGACGCCGACGCCGGTCGTTCGTACGCGACGGTCTGTCCCGGCGGCCGGAGTTCGCCGACGACGGCGCTCGCGCCGACGCCGAGGACGAACACGAACGCGGCGCTCGTGTAGACGACGACGGCGCGCGCGGAAATCGTGCCCAGCGGCGTCGCGACCGGTTCGGAGAGTCCGGGAGCGATGACCGCGAGGACGGTCAACACGATGACCAGCAGCGTCGGCAACACGAGCAGGACCATGAACATCTCGGAGAGCAGTTCGAGAAAGCCCTGTGCGCGCTGCCTGGCCCGGTCCTGCCGGTGGCCGAGCATCCGGCTCTCCATCTGGAGATACGTCGCCAGTTCCTCCTCGCCCTGTTCGGCGTGCTCGCGGAACTTCAACAGGAACGGCGAGAGCAGTTCGCGGGACGGCGTATCGCGGGCGACCCGTCGCAGTCCCTCGTTCAGGCTCCCGGTGAGCGCCGTCGTGTTCAACACCTTCCGGGTCGCCACCGCGGTCTCGCCGTAGGCGTCCGTACTCGCCACCTTTCGGAGCATCTCGCGGTGGCCGTCGCTCCCCGACGAGAGGACGTACAGATACCGCACCGCACCGGGCATCGTGCGTTCGACGTCGCTTCGGCGGGCCGACGCACGCCGCGAGATAGCGCCCGCCGAGGCGAACGGTCGCCGCCTTGGCAGCGCCAGCGACGACGAGGGCGGCGGCGACAGCGACGGCGATCCGCGGGACGTACGGGAGGCCGTCCCGTCGAACGACCGGGAGGCTGGCTTCGAGAACCGCGGCGATCGCGTCCGGCAGGTCGGGCGACGCCGTGACGACGACGAGTCCCGTCACCAGGGCCACGACGACGGCGACGACCCACGACGCGCCGTAGACGCGGGCGAGGAAGACGTCGAAACTGATCCGGAGGTCGGTGCCGCGGTAGTGGCGTCGGTCGCGGGCGTGGCGTCCGCTGTCGGCGTTACGGGCGAACAGGGCGTACAGCACCCGATCGAGCGCCGACAGCGAGGCCGCGGCGGGCGCGGGCTCGGCGGCGGCGACGGTCCCCTCCGTCACGCCGATCCGCCCCGTTCGCCGTCGGCGCGTTGCCGCCGGATGCGTTCGACCGTCGCCGCCTCGTCGGTCCGCAGATCCGAGATGAATCCGAACAGCCGGTCGAAGTCGGTGACGTCCTCGCGGACGAGATACTTGACGTAGCGGTGCTTGCGGTGGAACTCGGCTTCGACGGCCTTGACGTCCCGGTCGGTCCGGTCGGCGATGCGGTGAAAGAGGCGGAAGCCGAGCGCCCGCCGATCGTCGTCGAGTTGCGGGTGGTCGTAATCGAGGCGGAAGGTGCCGTCGGTGTCGCGTTCGGCGACGCTGTTCCAGTAGAGCGTCCGCCCGCCCTTCTCGACGACGCCGGAGCGGAGGTGGCCGGTCCCGTCACGGTCGTCCAGCGTCTCGTACTCCGACTCCGAGAGGAGTTCGACGGCCTCGCTGACGTACCGGTCGCCGTCGACGTGGTGCGGGAAGACCACCAGGTCGATCTCGCGCAGCAGATACGGCGGGAGTCCCTGCTCGATGACGCGGTTGATGAGCGTGTCGACGTTCTCGGCGTGGGTCGTGCCGATGACGCCGTGGCCTGTGTTGAGCGTCTCGCCGAACGTCTCGAAACTCGCGGGAGTGTTGATTTCGGCGATGACCTCGACGTCCGGATTGAGGTAGTTGGTTTCGGTCATCAGTTTCGCCATCGAGACGCGCTTGTACTCGTTCTCGTGGTCGCGCGTCGTGAGCGAGATGCCCGTCTCGTGGGGGAGTCGGACTTCCCGGGACCCCTCGTCGATGCTGACCGGTCGGTCGTCGTAGGGGACGAACGGCATGTGGGCGTTCATGAGCGTCGTCTTGCCGACGCCGGTCGGTCCCGAAAAGAGGACGACGCCGTGGTGTTCGTAGAGCAGCCACAGGAGCGTCACGAGCTCGGTCGAGATGGCCCCGTGACCCACGAGGTCGACCGGCGTCATGGCGTCGCTGGCCTGTTTGCGGACGGAGACGTGCGGGCCGTCCTCGGAGATGACCGGGAGGGCGACGGCACAGCGGATGGTCTCCTCGACGCCCGGCGGGTCGAGATTCACCTTCGCGCTCGGGCGACTCGCGTTCAGTTCGGTGCCGTCGTGGGCGGCGAGTTGCGTGACGATGTTGACGAACTCCGTCTCGTCGTCGAACGAGAGATTCGTCGGCACGCGACCGACCGGGAGTTCGTCCGCGCGCGGGATGACCTTCACGCGTTCCCCGACGCGGTTGGCCTCGACGTCTTCGAGATGCGAGTCCCGAATCGGGATCGTCAGCGCACCGTAGCCGACGTAGTCGCGGAGGACGTAGTAGACCAGGTCGTCGAGGCGGTCGGTGGCGTACCGACTGTCGACCGGCGGGAGCGCGAGGCCGTACTCGGCGAGAGCGGCCCGTATCCGGTAGCGGGTCGCCTCGAGCCACGCCCGCGTGTTCCGGGCGGTGAGCCGACGGGAGAGGAACTGTCGCGCACGCTCGCGGACGAAAGCGTGTCGGTTCTCGACTACGTCGTCGACGTTCGCCTCCCAGATGCGCTCCTTGCATTCGTCGATGAGGTTCTCGTCGCCCGGCAGCAGGTCGGGTTCGAGGACGGCGTACTTGGTCGAGAAGTGGTCGTTGCCGAGGAGGTTCTCGCGGTAGATGACCACCTCGACGTCGAAGCCCGCGAAGTCGACGGTGTACTTCCGGAGGCGCTCGCCGGCCACCCGGTCGACGAACGGCGCGTCGGCGTCGTATCGCGTCGTCGCCGGCGCGTAGTTTTCGGTGTGGACGACCACCCGACCGTCGTCCTCGACGACGTCCACGACGTCGATGCGGTCGTCGAGCGCCAGCGGCGTCAGTTCGTCGAGCAACCGGAGTTCACAGAGCGCGTGGTAGGTGACGCGCCGCCACGCCGAGGGCGACACGTCGAGCAGGCGGTCGAGGACGCGCCGGTATTTCGGCTCGAATCCGCGCGCCGCACGCTCGACAGCACCCTCCCGGGTCAGCGGCCGGCGGCGGTTGACGACGGTGAAGTGGTCGCGAACCCGCGAGAGCGCTCGGTCGACGCGCGGACCGAGACTCGGTTCTCGGATTCGATACTCGAAGCCTCGTTCGGTTTCGAGGATCGTGGCGACGACGCCCGGGTGGATCTCGTACTGCGAGCGGACGTCGGTCGCGTACCACGCGTCCGGATCGCCCGGGGGCAGCGGCGGAGGACGGCTTCCTCCCCGTCTTCCTCGGGGACGCGACCGATCTCGCGACGGTCCGTCGGACATGGCACGCGATCCCGCGCGCTCGTATTTAAAATTCGTCCGTGATTATCTAGATGGATAATCGGGCGATGACGGCTCGGTCCGACGCGCCACCTCGCCACCGATGCGACCACCCCGCTCTCGGAGTTTTATAACGAGTCGGCTGGAAACTGGACGCGTGCCCGCAGACCCTGAACGGTTCCCTTCCCTCGTGATCCTCGGCGTCGCAGTCACGCTCGTCCTCGTCTCGGGAGCCCCCGTCTCCGCATCCGGTCAGCCGTCGGCGACGACGGTACAGCCGGTGGAGAACGGAACGACACAGCCGTCGGCGAACGGAACGACACAGCCGTCGGCGAACGGAACGACGGACGCGCCGATCGTCGTCAGCGACGTCACCGCACCCGAGCGGGTGCGGCGCGGCGAGAACGTCAGCGTCACGGCGACGGTGACGAACCGGGGCAACGTCACGGGAACGGAGTCGATCGAGTACGTGTTCGACGGAACGGCGGTCGCCGTTCGGAACGTCACCGTCGACGCCGGCGAGACGCGGACCACGGCGTTCGACGTCCGATTCGCGTCGCTGCGGTCGACGAACGAGTCGGTGGCCGTCGGCACGTACGTCCACGGCGTTCGCAACGAGAGCGGGACGGGCGTCGCCCGCTATCTGCGCGTGACGCCCGACGTCGATCTCGCGGTGAGCGGGTTCGGCGCACCCGCCGAGATCACGCGCAACCGGTCGTTCGTCGTGCTCGCGACGCTGTCGAACCCCGCGAACACGACGATCACGCGCCGCGTCACGTACCGCTTCGACGGGGCGAACGTGACCACCAAGACGGTGACCGTCGCGGACGACGAGGAAGAGCGGGTCGCGTTCGCGGTTACGGTTTCCGCCCTCGAAGCCGCCGGCGCGACCCTCCGGGAGGGGACGACGTACGACCACGCCGTCGTCGCCGACGGCGGCCGCGACGGCGACGCCGTCCGTTTCGTCGGGGAGCCGACCGGGGACGCCTCGGCGCTGGTCACGGAAGCGTTCAACGGCCCCGACGACGTGCGCCGCGGGGAGACGTACGTCGCCAACGTCACCGTCCGGAACGTCGACACGGTCGCGTTCGACGGCCGACTGACGTACCGGCTCGACGGGGCCGTCGTCGCCACGGAGCGCGCGTCGGTCCCTCCCGGCGAGCGCGAGACGGTCGTCTTCCGGATCAGTTACGAACAGGTCGAGCGCGCGGCCTTCCCGCTGTCGGCGCACCGAACCGACCAGAGCGTCTGGGTCGCCAACGAATCGATCGTCAGCCGGCCCGTGACCGTCGAGGACGGGGTCGAGACGCCGACCGCGACGCCGACGCCCACGCCGGCGTTCACGCCGACCGCGACGCCCACGCCGACACTCACGCCGACCGCGACGCCCGCGCCGACCTGTCAGCGCGGGTTCTTCACCCGGTGTGGGGACACGCCGCTGGATCAGACGACGCTGACGATCATCGGAACGATCACCTCGATTCTGGCCATCCTCGTCGAACTCTTCAGGGGTGAGTGACAGTGGCGCGAGGACTCCCGGCCGTCTGGAGCACGCTCTTTGCGCTGCCGCTGGTGGTCGTCGGCGCGTATCTGGCCGGGGGTATCCGGTGGTCGGACCGCGACCGGAGACGCCGCCGATCGTCGGAATGCTGCTGATCGTCTTCGGCCTCTTCGTCTTCGGGGTCGGGCTGTACGTCCACTTCGTCGCGGCCCCCGAGGCCCCGCGGATGCGGGAAAACGAGGCCGTCGTCGACGAGCGCGACCCCGCCCAGCGGAACGCCCTCGCGGAGGCGTTCGTCTCCGTGCCGTTTCTCGGGGTCGGCGGCTACCTGCTGTATTTCACGCAGACGCCGCTGGTCTACCCGACGGCGGTGCTCGCGCTGGGGCTGTACCTGTTCTCGCGCGGCGTCCATCGCTACTGGCGAAACACCCTGACGACGTACTTCGTGACCAATCAGCGCGTCATCGAGGAGTACCGCTTCATCTCGCTGATCCGCAACGAGGTGCCCCACGAGAAGGTACGAGCCGTCGAGGAACGGCGGAGCGCGTGGGACTCCTGTTTGGCCTCGGCAACGTCGCGGTTCGCTCCGGAGCCAGCGGCGACCTGACCGTCTCCGTCGACGAGGTGTACGACCCCGCCGAGTTCGCCGACGTGGTGCGCGACGAGATTCGGGCCCACGACGGCACGGGAGGCGGCGCGTCTACCGACTCGGCCGGAGAGACGTCCGGCGATTCGGACGAATCGGCTGGTGATTCAAACGAGGCATCCGGCGAATCCGAGGGCGACGCGTCCGGCGATTCGGACGAAACGTCCGGCGAACCCGGAAGCGACGGCCCCGAAAGTCGACGGACGGAGTGACGCGAGGCCGGACGGCCGCGGGGCGCGACGGCCCTCACAGCAACCCCAAATCTTCGGCGACCATGTCGGCCAACTGGTCGGCGAGTTCGGGGTCGACCTGCGCGACGTCCGCGCCGTCGTGTCGCTGTTCGTTGTGTCGGTCGAGCATCTCGGCCACGTCGGCGAGGGGAATTCTCGTCGTCGTCCCACAGGCTTCGCAAACGATGGGCACCTCGGGGTCGTCGTCGGTCATCGTCCGTACCTCGGACGGCGAGGAGAAAGAACGTTCGGACATGGCGAGGCGGCCCGTCGAGTCCGCCGCCCCGTGAGCGGCCCGTCTCAGTCGCCCGCCGACTCCGCCCGCAGGAAGATCAACTCGAACGTCGTCCCCGCGCCCTCGTTGTCCCGAACGTCGACCGTCCCCCGTACATCTGCAGCATCTCCTTCACGAGGTAGAGCCCGAATCCGTTTCCGGGACGGGACAGTTCGGCGACGCCTTTCTGGAGGACCGCTTCCTTCTCGTCGTCGGGGATACCGGGCCCGTTGTCGGCGACGTGAACGGCGACGGCGGGTCGCTCTTCGACGTCGGTCTCGGTCTCTCGAACGTTCGGCGGGCGAACGGGCTCTCCCGTCTCGTCGTCGACGCGGACGGTCCGGGTCGTCTCGGTCGCCCACACCTCGACGCGGGGCACCTCCTCGTCGTTGTGGACGACGGCGTTCGAGAGGACGTTCTCCAGCACCTCGACGAGGAGTTCGTCGGCGTAGACGCACTCCTCGTCGGGCAGGTCGTGCGAGTCGAAGACGGCGTCCGGGTGCGACTCCCGAACGCGCGAGACGGCCTCGTCGAGCGCGTCCCGGAGGTCGACCGGCTGAAGTTCGTGCGTCGCCTCGCCGACGGCGGCGTCCATGAACGTCCGGATCGTGTCGATGAACGACGACATGTCCGCGACGCGGTCCCGGATCGTCTCGATGTGGCGTCGGGCGTCCGGAGACGCCACGAACTGGGCGTCGAGTATGTCCGTCCGGGCGTCGACGAGGTTCAGGCCGTTGAGGATGTTGTGGCGGACGATGCGGTTCACGAACTCCAGGCGCTCGCGTTCGTGTTCGATGGCGCGTTCGTACTCCCGCTGGTCGGTCAGATCCCGGACGATCTTCGTGTAGCCGAGGTGGTCGCCCGACTCGTCGTAGCGGGCGGCGATCGTGACGTCGGCCCAGAAGCGCGTGCCGTCCTCGCGGATCCGCCAGCCTTCGTCGCGCGCCTCGCCGGTCTCTGCGGCTTCGTCCAACAGCGCCGCCGGCTTGCCGTCGGCGACCGCCTCGTCCGGATAGAACACCGAGACGTGTTCGCCGACGATCTCGCTGGCGGTGCTGGATGATCCGTTTCGCCCCCGATTCCACGACGTGACCAGCCCCTCCGTGTCGAGGCTGAAGATCGCGTAGTTGTCGACGGCGGCGACGAACTCCTCGAATTTGGACTCCTGTTCGCGAATCCGCTGCTGGCTCTCCTCGAGCAGGTGTTTCCGGTTGAGTTCGTACCCCATCCAGTTCCCCATCAGCTCGACCATCGTGAGCTGCCAGTCGTCGAATGGGTCGGCCTCCTCGCGGTCGAGAAAGCAGAGCGCCCCGTAGAGCGCGTCGTTCTCGTAGACGGGCGTCCCGACGTACATCTCGAAGCCGGCGTCCGTGCCGTACGCCTTGGCATCGACGTCGAAGGGCGCGTCTCGAACTGGAGCGTTCGGTCCTCGCGTACCATCCGCTCGCAGTGGGTCTGAGTGAACGGGACGACGTCGCCCGCTTCGATGTCGCCCCGCTCGCTCTCGACGACTTCGAGGCGATACTCGTCGGACTCCCGGTCGATGTGCGCGAACGAGCCGTACTCGGCGTCGAACAGGTCGCGGCCGATGTCGACGAGACAGCCGACCTGGTCTCGGAACGTGAGCGCCGTGTCCGAGACGACGTCGTACAGTTCCCGGAGTTTGCGCTCCCGCATGTCGAGTTCCTGCTCGCGGCGCTTCAGCGAGGTGACGTCCGCGTACTGTTCGACGCGGCCGCCCTCGTAGAGCCCCGACCCGACGGGTTGGCTCCGGTGTTCGAGCCAGCGCTCCTCGCCGTCGGTCCCCACGACGCGGCACTCGAACCGCTCGGTGTCGCTGTTGTCGTCGTAGGTGGCGAGGATTCGCTCGCGGAACTGCGCCGGCTCCGCGACGCGGTCGGCGATGTGGTCCTCGACGAGTTCGCGCTGGTCGCTCCCGGCCGCCTCGCGATCCAGATCGAAGTAGTCGGCGGCCGCCTCGTTGAGCCAGACGACCTGGAACCGGTCGTCGAAGATGAACGTCGCCACCTCCGTCTCGTCGAGGACGTCGTCGGTGATGGTCCGGTAGCGTTCCCGACTCCGTTCGAGGTCGTCGCGGGCGCGTTGCTGGAGCGCGCTGTTGAGGCCGACCCCGAACGTGGCGACGGCACCGAACAACACGCCGTCGAGGACGAGTACCCACGGCTTGAGCGCGTGCATCGACCAGAGCTGGAGCGAGATGACGAGACCGTACAGGAGGACGACAGCGGCGAAGCCGCCGACGTTCCACTTCGCGACGGTCCAGGCGTATTTGGGGTCCCAGTCCCGCCGCGAGAGCCAGACGCCGCCGCCGACGAGGCCGAACGCGAGAAAGAAAAGCGGGGCGTTCTCGAGCAACGTCGTGACGAGCGCCCACGAGAGGTTCGAGACGTCGTCCCAGGTGTCGTACAGCGGAATCAGGGACACGAGCACACCGAGCGCTACGACGGCCGCCCCGGCAAGTCGTCGACGCGTGGCTGTCGAGCGGTTCGAAGTAGTGCCATGCATCTACTCCCGGTCCTCAGGCAAGTAAAAGTCAGGTCCGCTGTGTGCGGTGTCGTAGAGTGCGCGGTTTCGCGCTACCGCTGTGAGCTACGCCGCTCGCTTCCGTCACGCCGCGAGGACGCCGTCCCCGAAGCGCGTGGGTCCGCGCCCCGAGTCGGAGCGCGCCTCACTCGCTGTCACCGACGACGACCCGGGGGTCGACCCACGTGTAGAGGAAGTCGACCACGATGTTCGCGAGGATGAAGACGACGGCGGTGACGATCGTGCCGACGAGGACGATGGGGTAGTCCCGCTGCTGAACGGCGTTGATGATGAGTCGTCCGAATCCCGACATCCCGAAGATGTACTCGACGACCATCCCGTAGATGATGAGAAATCCGATCCACAGCGCCGAAACGGTGAGGACGGGGGCCAGCGCGTTCTTGGCGGCGTGTTTGACGACCGTCTTCCGGGTCGAGATTCCCATCGCTCTGGACGTCTCGATGTAATCTTTCTCGAGGACGTCGCGCATCCCCGCCCGCATCATCCGGAACATCAGGGCTCCGATCGTCCCACCCAACAGCAGACACGGGAGCACGAGTCGCTGTAACCGATCGACGACGCCCACGCCGGCACCGGACGGCGGGACGAGTCGGAGGTGATACGAGAACACCAGAAGCGCCAGCACGCCGCTGACGAACACCGGGACGCTCACGCCGAGGATCGCGATGACGGTGAGGACGCGGTCCAACAGGGTGCCGTGTTTGTAGCCGGCGAGGATACCGGTCGGTATCGACAGCAGCGTCGCGAACACCAGACTCACCGACGTGATCTGTGCCGTGATCACCCATCGGTCCGCGAGCAACTTCGCGATTGGCTGTCCGGTCGCGTACGGCTGGCCGAGGTTCCCCGGAGAAGGTCGCCGGCCCAGAGAAGATACTGGACGTAAACCGGCTCGTCGAGGTGGTACTGCTCGATGATGCGCTGGCGCATCTCGTCGGTGATGACGCCGCCGCCGAGAACCGTATCGACGATCGATCCCGGAGCGAGATGCATGAGGAGAAACACCAGGGCGGTGACGGCCCAGACGGTGAACACGCCGAATATCAGGCGTTTGCCCAGATAGCGAAGCGATTGGATCGAGACCATTGCGCTACTGTTCGAGTGCGACGTCGCGGAGGAACGTGTTGAAGTGGGTGACGAACGAGGGCATCGCGCCTTCGAAGTTCTGGACGTTCTGGTTCAGGGCGCGGGTCGTGTCGGGGTGCACCATGAACACGGCGGGCGCGTCGTCCACGATGAGCTTGTTCGCCTCCTTGGCAGCCTGTTCCCGTTCCGCCTGGTCGACGCTCGTCCGCAACGTGTTCAGCAGTTCGTCGACGTCGGGGTTGCTGTAGCCGAACCAGTTGTTCCCGTCGGGGACGATGAAGTCCGAGTGGAACACGGGGTTCAGGATGCCGCCCGGGTCCGGGAAGTCGGACGCCCACCACGACGTGATCATACCCGGATGCTCGTCGAGGGGGCCGGGAGACGCTCAGCATCTTCGACTGCTCGACCTGATTGATGTTCACCTTGATGCCGACTTCGCCGAGTTGCTCTTGCATGATGATCGACGGTTTCCGAAGGAACGTCGCGTTCGTCGTCATCAGCGTGAACTCGAAGCGAGGGTCGCCCGTCAGGCCGGCCTCGTCGAGCATCGAGCGCGCCCTGTCCGGATCGTATTGGTAGCCGCCGTACTCGAGGTCGTCCGGGGTCACGTGGCCGAACATGTTCTCGGGGAGCATGCTGATGGCCGGCGTCCCGTACTTCCCGACGACGCTCTCGGTGATCGCCTTGGTGTCGGTCGCGAAGTTGATGGCCCGGCGGACCGTGGGGTTGTCGAACGGCTCCATCTCCAGATTCATGACCTGAAACGTCGTCTGGAACGACGTCGTCCGGTGGAGGTCGACGTTCTGCATCTGCTCGACGACCGAATACTGGTCCGTCGAGAGCGAGTGGGAGCCGTGGAAATCGCCCTGTCGCAGCCCCGTCAGGCGACCGGTCCCGCCCGGGACGATCTGGAACGTCACCTCGTCGAGGTTCGGCAGGTCGTCGTCCCAGTACTCCTCGAAGCGACTCAGCGTCACCTGGCTTCCGCTCTGCCAGTTCTCGAATTTGAACGGCCCCGAGCCGACGGGTTCCTGACCGAGGTCCGTCCCCTTCTCGTCGATCGCTGCTTTCGGCGCGATGCCCATCGCCTGCGTCGCCGGCACGTACTGGAACGTGGCGTCGGGTTCGCTCAGCACGATTTCGAGCGTGTAGTCGTCGACTTTGTTGTAGCTGTCGACGCTGCTGAGCATCCACGCGAGCGGCGAGGAGGCTTCCGACGACGTCGTCAGGTTCGCGCTCGCGACGACGTCGTCGACGGTCATCTCGTCGCCGTTGTGGAGGGTCACGCCTTCCCGCAGATTGTACACGTAATGTGTCGGGTCGTCGATGGTCCAGTCTTTCGCCAGCGCCGGAGTCAGTTCCATATCCGGCCGGTTGAACTCGAGGAGGGTGTCGTACAGGTGAACGGTGATGGGGTTCGTGATGTCGTCGTACGCCTTCCACCACGAGAGGTTCACCGGTTGCGAACCGAGCGCGTACGTGAAACTCGCCCCACCGCTCTCAGAGGATCCGTCCTGGCCGCTGTCGGTCTGGCCACCCTGGTCAGTCGCCCCGCCGCTCGTCGGCGTCCCGGCTTCCTCGCCCCCGAAACAGCCCGCCAGCGAACCCGCGCCGGCCGTAGCCGTCAAATATTTGAGAAACCTTCGGCGGCGTTCACTGCCTACCTCGGTGTCGTCAGGCATAGCTAAATCAGGACGAGGGGACGTCTTAATAGTATCGCGAGCGTCCCGATACTGCAGGGTATGTAACTAATCACAGGTGAAATGATCGGGCGGCCAACGCCCTCCGGAGATGGGAGACGGACGACCGCGAGAACCGTCACCGCGGGCGGGTCAGCGGCGGATTCGGCCACGCGCCGACGCGGCGCGGAGAGCGACCGACACGGCGGCACTCATCCGACCGCAGGCGGTCGATCCGCGGGTCGGCAGGAGCCCCACCGCATCGTTATAACCGTGGTGTCCGACTCGGGCCGTATGGCAGTGATCTCTGACGTCACGGTCCGGCCGCTGGAGTTGGCGATGCGCGAATCGTTCACGATCTCGCTCGAAGCGCAGTCGAGCGCGGACAATTTCGCGGTCGTCGTCCACACGGACACCGGAACGACGGGGCTCGGAGAGGGAGCGCCGATCCCCCGATCACCGGCGACAGTCGGAACGCGTCGATGGAAGTCGTCCGTGAGGCGGCGGACCTGCTGAGAGGCGAACCGCTCGGGGAGTATCGACGGCTCGTGGAGGCGGTGCGGGACCGATACCGCGGGGCGGTGTCGGCGACGACCGCCATCGAAACGGCGCTGCTCGACGCCGTCGGGCGGGAACACGACGTTCCCCTCTCGATGCTGTTCGGCGGCGACCCGTCGACGGTCACCACCGACGTGACCATCGACATGGCGGGACCGGAGACGGCGGCGGAGCGAGCGGAAACGTTCGTCGACGCGGGGTTCACCGAACTGAAGATCAAAACCGGCGGAACGGTCGCGGACGACGTCGACCGCGTAGTCGCCGTCCGGGACGCCGCGCCCGACGCCGAACTCAAAGTCGACGCGAATCAGGGCTGGCGGCCGAAAGAAGCCGTGCGGTTCGCCGACGCGATGCGTGAACGGGGCGTCGATCTCGCGCTGCTCGAACAGCCCGTCCACCGAACCGACGTCGACGGCATGGCGCAGGTCCGACGGCAGATTCGAATCCCCGTCGCCGCCGACGAGAGCGTGTTCACGCCGACCGACGCGATGCGGATCGTCCGGAACGAAGCCGCGGACGTCCTCAACGTCAAACTCGGGAAATCGGGCGTTCTCGGGGCGCAATCTATCGCGTCGATCGCGCTGGCGGCGAATCTCGACCTCATGGTCGGCTGTATGCTGGAGAGTTCGATCGGCCTCCACACGGCCGCCATCTGGTCTCGGGCATCGGGGCGTTCTCGTATGTCGACCTCGACGGGAACCTGTTGCTCGGTGACGACGTCGTCGACCTGCAACTGACCCCGGACATCGAACCCGAGGGCCCGGGACACGGAATCGACGCGCCCCATCTACGCACGGAGCTGTAACCCGGTCGGACGAAGGAGTCCGGCGATAGGTCTAAGGTCCGAAATCGTAAATCCGAGCCCATGCCCGAACGGGGAGACGTAGACGCGGAGACGACGGACGCGATCGACGCGTTCGTCTGCGGCTGGCTGTCGGAGAACGGCGTCCCGGGGGCGAGCATCGCGCTCGTCACGGCCGAGGAGTCGCTGTACACGCGAGGGTACGGCGCGCGGGACCTCCGCGCGAACGACCCGTCGACGCCGCGGACGCTGTACGGGATCGGCTCCATCACGAAGTCGATGACCGCCCTCTCGATACTGCAGCTCGCCGAGCGCGGGGAGCTGTCGGTTTCGGATTCGATCGCCGATCATCTCCCGGAACTCCGCGCCCTCGAAGCGGACGGGGAGATAACGATCGCCGACCTCCTGACCCACTCGTCGGGACTGCCGAGCGACGGGAGCGCGCACGTCCTCCTCAGCCGGGGGATCGGGGCCGATCCGTTCCCGATCCCGCTGAGTAGCCGGGACGACTACTACCGGTATCTTCGCGCCACGGCCGGCGACCGCGTCAGCGACGACGACGCGTTCTTCTACTACAACTCCGGCTACTTCGTGCTCGGATGCGTCGTCGAGGAGATCACCGGCCAGGAATACGACGACTACGTCCGCCAGAACGTCCTCGAACCGCTCGGCATGGAACGCGCGACGTTCACACGCGACGAGTTCGAATCGGACCCCGATCGCATGACGCCCTACCTGCTGGACGAGGGGACGCCGACGCCGGCGACGTTCCCGTTTTACGACGTCGTGCAGGCGGCCGGCGGTCTGCTCGCGTCGGTCGAAGAGCTCGGGGCGTATCTCCAGTGTTTCCTCGGGGACGACTGTGCCCTCGTCTCCGACGAGGCCGTCGCGGAGATGCACGAGCACCACGCGACGTGGAACCGGGCCATCGACGGGACGGAACAGGGGTACGGATACGGATGGATGGTCGGGCCGTTCGACGGCGACCGACTCGTCGGCCATCTGGGAGACGTGACCGTCTCGACGTCGTACGTCGGCTTCCTCGAACAACAGCAGGTCGGCATCGCCGTCTCCTGTAACACGGCCCCGCCGTGTCACCCGATCAACGTCGGGAAGGGCGTCCTCGCGCTGCTGAACGGCGAGACGCCCGAGCGAGCGGTCTCGTACTTCGGATTACGGGAGAAACGCCGGCCGCTTCCGGGGAGTACGAATCCCGACGGGGCGTCGCGCGAGCGACGGTAACGGCCGACGGGGCCGCCCTCTCGCTCGAACTCGACGACCTCCTCGAAACGGCCACGTACCGTCTCCTCCCCGAGACGGACGACCCCACCGACCGGTCGTTCTATACGATCGCACCGGACGGGACCCGACTCCCCGCGAAATTCGAGGTCGACGACGGCGACGTCGACCTGCGCTTCCAGCGGTGGCGACTGCGGAAAGTAGACTCGAATTGAGAGGGTTCGGGATCGCGTCGAAAGCGGGAAGCGATCCGACAGCTAACTCCCCGAGGACCGCACAGCGGCCGCCTCTTCGGGAGAATGTGTCGACGGCGTGGAGACCGTATCCACAAATTTAAATACCGGACCGCAAACGGATACGATATGTCCGGGTCCGCTGCTCGCCAGCCCGAATCATCGACGCTGGGGAGGATCCTCCAGACGCCCAGGCGGCTGTATCGTCTCGTCGGCTGGACCCGCTGGCGACGGTCGGCGCGGCTATCGTCCTCGGACTCGTGTTCTGTGCGATTTTCGCCCCCGTTCTCACCCCGTACACCCCGACCGAACAGGACCTCGGAAACGAACTCGACGGGCCGAGTGCGACCCACCTGCTGGGGACGGACCACCTCGGCCGCGACGTGTTCACGCGCATCCTCTACGGGACGCGATACGCCCTCGCCATCGCCGTGTTCGTCGTCTCGTTGGAGACGCTCATCGGCGTCTCGCTGGGGCTAGCCTCGGGCTACTACAGGGGAAGGTAGACGAGACCATCATGCGGGCGCTCGACGTCCTGGTCTCGATCCCGTCGCTGTTGCTGCGATGGTCATCGTCTCGTCGTTCGGGGTGAACATCTGGAACGCCATGCTCGCGATATCCATCGTGTACATCCCGATGATGTCACGGACCGTCCGGTCTTCGACGCTGTCGTTGCGCGAGGAGACGTACGTCAAGGCCGCCCAGAATCTGGGGTACAGCGACCAGCGAGTGATGGTGAAACACATCCTTCCGAACGCGGTTCCGCCCATCGTCGTCCTCGGAACGACCGACGTCGCGTACGCGTTGATCGACGTCGCGACGCTCAGTTTCCTCGGTCTGGGCATCCAGCCACCGCATCCGTCCTGGGGCGCGATGGCGCACACGGCACAGGAGTATCTGCTGGTCAGCCCGCACTTCATCGTCTTCCCGACCATCGCCATCGCCATCACGGTCGTCGGGTTCAATCTCCTCGGGATGGGGCTGCGGGAGATCTTCCTCTACAAACGAGACGCCGTCGAGACAGAAGATATCATGGGGTAACTGCTGCGAGATGACCGAAAACACCAACACGCTCCTCGCGGTCGAAGGACTGAGCACACAGTATCGAACGGACAGCGGCCCGATCAGAGCCGTCGACGACAACTCGATCACCGTCGACGAGGGCGAAGTGCTGGGCGTCGTCGGCGAGTCCGGATCGGGTAAGTCGTCGCTCATTCGGTCGATTATGCGACTCCTCCCGGACAACGGTGACATCGTCGACGGGGCGGCCCGATTCAAGGGGAGAGACCTCTCGGAGATGAGCGAATCCGACCTCCGGGAGATCAGGGGCAACGAGATCAGTATGATCTTCCAGCACCCCATCTCCCACCTGAACCCCGCGTACACCATCGGCGACCAGATCGAAGACGTCCTGCAGGCCCACACCGACCTCGACGAAGCCGAGCGGTGGGATCGAATCCACACGACGCTCGAACAGCTCGGCATCCCCGCCCCGGAGGAACGGGCGAAAAATTACCCCCACGAGTTCAGCGGCGGCATGGCCCAGCGGGTGGCGATCGCGATGGCGCTGATCTGCCAACCCGACCTCGTGCTCGCCGACGAGCCGACCTCCGCCCTCGACGTGACGATCCAGGCCCAGATCATCGACCTGCTGAGTGACCTACAAGACGAGTTAGACATGTCCATCATCTGGGTCACTCACGACATGGGCGTCGTCGCCGAGGTGAGCGACACGGTCGCGGTCATGTACGCGGGGAACGTCGTCGAGTACGGGCCGGTGCGAGAGATCTTCGAGGCTCCGAAACATCCGTACACGCGGGCGCTCCTCGAAACGGTTCCGCGACACGACAGAGACAGGAGCGAGCGGTTCAACACCATCAGCGGGTCGCCGCCGGATCTGAGCGACCTGCCGACCGGCTGCGTGTTTCAGGACCGCTGTCCGGACGAGATGGACATCTGCGGGGAACACCGACCGCAGTACTACCGGTTCGACACCGAACGAGAGGACGAACATCTCGCGAAATGCTTCCTCCACGCTGACCAACCGCGCGTCCCGCCCTCGCCGAGCGCACCGACGGATATCCGGATGGAGAACGGCGAGTTCGTCGTGGGCGGCGACTCGGACGTCGAAGACGGGGGACCAACACACCGCTCCGCGCAGACGGACGGTGACAGCCGATGACGCTGCTCGAAGTCGAGAATCTGAAAAAGCACTTCGCGCAGAACACCGGACTGCTGGGCGAACTCCTCGGCCGGACGAAGACGGTGCAGGCGGTCGACGGCATCGACTTCTCCGTGGACGAAGGCGAGGCGCTGACGCTCGTCGGGGAGTCCGGCTGTGGCAAATCGACCGCCGCGCTCGCCGCGCTCGACCACATCCCCCGGACGGCCGGAACGGTCAGGTTCGACGGCCGGGACATCGAATCGTATTCGCGGAAGCGACTCCGTAGCGAGGCCCAGATGATGTATCAGGACCAGCAGCGGACGCTCAATCCGCGAATCCGCATCGGCGACGCCATCGCGGAGGCGATTCGACACCACGGGACGGCGGGCGACCGGACCGTCGACGAACGCGTCAGCGAACTCCTCTCCGAAGTGGGCATCTCACCCGGGGACGCGAACAAATATCCGTCGGATTTCAGCGGGGGCAGAAACAGCGGATTTCGCTGGCGCGAAGCCTCGCCGTCGACCCGCGACTCCTGGTCGCCGACGAACCCGTCTCGGGGCTGGACGTCTCCGTGCAGGCGCAGATACTGAACCTCCTCATGGACCTCCAGGCGGAGTACAACCTCGGGCTGGTCTACATCACGCACAACCTCAGCGTCGCCCGGAAGATAAGCGACAAGGTCGGGGTCATGTATCTCGGGACCATCGTCGAGTACGGCGACGCGGAGACGATCTTCGAGGATCCGCAGCATCCGTACACGCAGGCGCTGCTGTCGGCCAATCCGATCCCCGATCCGACGGTCGACCGGGAGCGCATCCCGCTCGAAGGGACGATCCCCGACCCGATAGACATCGGAGACGGCTGTCGGTTCGCGCCCCGGTGTCCGGAAGCCGAAGCGCGCTGCGAGACGGCCGAGATGGGGCTGGAACCCTTCGAGGGCGACCCCGACCATCAGGTCGACTGCATCAAACGGTAGCTCACGCCAGTCGCTCGACGGCGTATCCGGCGTTCAGGACGGTCGCGTCGTCGAACTGCGATCCGACGAGCTGGACGCCGACCGGCAGACCGTCGACCGGATCGACCGGGACGCTCACGGCGGGATGGCCGGTCGCGTTGAACTGACAGGTGTTGCCGAGACTCCCCAGGCGTCGTCGAGAAACGCAAAGCGGTCCTGGTCGGGCGTGTACTCGTGCGGGAGTTGGGGCGTCGTCGGCGTCGCGATGACGTCGTACTCCGAGAGGACGTCGTCGTACGCGTCGGTGACGTCCCGGCGGAGGTTCATCGCCTCCGCGTAGTATTTCGAGTGGTACGCCTCGGACGTGTAGGCACCGATCAGGAGCGTGTACTTGACCGACGGCGGCAGGTCTCCGCCCTGTGCGCGCCGGTATTTGCCGAACGCCTGGACCCAGGACGTGTTGTACCACCTCCCAGTTGTGGCCGACGCCTTCGCCGCGGAACGCCGCGACCGTCCCTTCGTTCAGCGCGACGGTGTAGATGTCGACGGCGTCGTGGTGCATCGGTATCGAGACGTAGTCGACGGTCGCACCGGCCGGCCGCGAGGGCGTCGAGCGCCTCCCGGATTCGTTCGTTGACCGCCTCGTCGCTTTCGGGGCGTTCGAAACCCTCCTCGACGACGGCGACGGAGAGGTCGGAGACGTCGCCGCCGAGCGCGGCCGCGTAGTCATCGACGGGGACGGAGTCGGGCTGTCTGGGGTCGGCCGGGTCTTTGCCGGCCACGACGTCGAGCATCCGGGCGGCGGATTCGACGTCCGGCGCGATGGGGCCGACGTGGTCGATGGTGTTCTCGATGCCGACGATACCGGTGTACGGAACGAGCCCGTGGGTCGGCTTGTGACCGACGACGCCACACCAGGCGGCGGGGACGCGGACGCTGCCGCCCTGGTCGCAGCCGACGGCGAGGTCGACGTCGCCCGTCGCGACGGCGATGGCGCTCCCGCCCGACGACCCGCCCGCGAGTCGCTCGGGGTCGTGTGGATTCAGCGTCGGCCCGAACGCGCTCGAATGCCCGTTGCCGGTGAACGCGAAGTCGTCCATGTTGGTCTTCCCGACGATTCGCCCGCCCGCGCCGAGCAGTCGGTCGACGACCGTCGCGTCGCGGTCGGGGACGTACCCCTCCATCACCGTCGACCCGCAGGTCATCTCGACGCCCGCGACGGCGACGTTGTCTTTGACGCCGATGCGGGTGTCGTCCAGGGACCGTCAGCGTCGCCCGACACCTCACAGCGGGTGATCCACGCGTTGAGCGGGTCCGAGTCCGGCGACGGACGACCGCTGACCGACCTGTCGGAGATCGTCGCCGACGTCGATCCGGCGCGTTTTCGGACCGTCTCGTACGACGCGAGCCCCTCGGTCACGAGCCGTCTGAAGTCTTCCACTTCCGATTCGTCGAGGTCCAGATGGAGTTGCTCCCCGAGTTCCCGAACGTCGTCCGCCGTCGGCGGTCGAAGCGTCATCGTCGTGGGACATTACGCACCGCGATATAAATTTTCGGAGCCGTGAGCGATCCGTCGAGGACGGTGCGTGGCGACGGTCGAGACGCGACGCCGTCGGTCCACACGACGACCGGACATCGATGGGGTCAACCCGTTCGAGCGAAAGTACCGGTATGGTCATCGTCTTCTCCTGTCCCGACTGCGGCCGCGGGTACAGTCGGAGCCGGTTTCTCGGCGACCGAGACGCCAACGGGGCGCGGCCGGTGCAGTGTCCGAACTGTTACGCGCTGCTCGGACACGGGCCAGGACGAGACGCGCGCGGGACCGTGACCGACTACTCGGCGTCGACCAGCGACCCGAACAGTTCGGTCGCGTCGGCGGGCACGTCGAAGTCGTGGTAATGTTCGCCTTTCTCCTTCGAGAGGACGTTGAGAGCGGCGGCGGCACCGTCGCCGGCCGAGATGACGGCCTGCCACTCCTCGGCTCTGACCATCGCGCCCGTCGCGTAGGCGTCCTCGACGGACGTCTCCATGGTCACGTCGACGTCGACGATGCCCTCGTCGGTGAGTTCACAGCCGAGGCCCTCGGCGAGGTCGCGGTTCGCCCCCGTCGCGAGGACGAGATAGTCGCCGTCGAACTCCCCTCCTCGGTCGCGACGGTGAAGCCGTCGCCGGTCGACTCGACGCCGTCGACGGCGACGCCTTGCTGCCGGTCGACGCCGAAGTCGTCGACCTGTTCGCGGAGGACGCTCAGGTAGTTCGACCCGTCGATCGAGCCGATACCGGGGTAGTTGAACAGGTGCGCCTTGTGCATCCACGTCTTGTCGGTGTCGAAGACAGTGACGTCGAGGCCGTTCTTCCCGGCGAACAGTGCCGCGCTGAGGCCGGCGGGGCCACCGCCGACGACGAGGACATCAGCCATAGTGGACGGTCGGCGGCCATCGTGTTAAATTGTCGCCACCGAGCAGAACCTTCCGTCACCGGGACGGTAAGGCGGGGAGACCGGCCTGGATCTCGTCGCGCCGGTCCTCCAGCCACTCGGGGAGGACGAGTCGGTCGCCAAGGGAGTCGAGGTCCTCGTCGACCGTGTAGCGACCGTTGCGAACTCGAAGAGGACGCCGCCGGGCGTACGGGCGTAGACCGACTTGAACCACTTGCGGTCGATGATTTCGGTCGGCCGGAGGCCGTGGTCCGTGAGGACCTGTCGCCAGGCCTCCTGTTCTTCCTCGGTCACCTGAAAGGCGACGTGGTGGACGGTGCCGGCACCGGGGGCGCCCCGTTGGGCCTGCGGGTCTTCGAGGAGGTCGACGGCGTAGCCCAGATCGCCGTCGGCCTCGAACCGCTGTCGGTCGCCCGCCTGCGCCGTCGCCTCGTACCCCATGTCGGCCAGCATCGACTCGTACCACTCCGTGCTGGCGAGGGCGAGATCGACGCCGAAAAAGCCCCGGATCGCGTGGTCCGCAGGGACGGGGCCGGCTGGCGGGTCGCCGGCGGGCGCGTCAGCGCGCGCGACGAGTTCCAGCGGGAGGCCGTCCGGGTCGCGAAACGGGACGACGGTGTCGCCGAATCGCTCGTGGGGGTCGTCGGCGTCGACGCCCTCGGCCGCCAGCGGTCGACCCAGTAGTCGACCGCCGAGTCGGGGATCAGAAACTGCGTCGTGCTGACCTGCCCCTGGCCGACCTGTCCGGGCGTTCTGGTACGGGAAGAAGGTCATGCTCGTCCCCGGCGAACCGCCGTGGTCGCCGTAGAACAGGTGGTAGACGGAGACGTCGTCCTGGTTCACGCTCCGCTTGACGAGACGGAGGCCGAGCGTCTCGGTGTAGAACGCGAGATTCCGGGCGGGGTCGCTGCCGATCGCAGTGACGTGGTGGATACCGGGGATGTCGGAAGGCATGGGCGTCGGTACGCGGGCGAGGCGGATAAACAGACGGGGACCTCCCGCGCGCCGCCGCGACGGGCGGGCGTCGGCGGTGGGCGGTCCCGTAGACGGTGCGCGGTTCGCGCCGGTCGTGTGTCGTCGCGGGAGAACGCTCCTTCTCCGAACACCCTCCCTCCCCGTCGACGGCCCGTTCATGGACTTCGAGTTGACCGACGACCGGGCGGCGCTCCGGGACGAGGCCCGCGAGTTCGCCCGGACGGAGATCGCCCCGCGAGCGGCGCTCGACCGGAATCGGGAACCCCGCCGAGATCCTGGGCGAACTCGGCGAGCGACGGCTGACGGGGGGCTGACGATTCCGGAGCGGCGGCGCGCGCGGCGAGGATCGAACTCGCGCTGGTGACCGAGTCGTCGCGGCGATGATGGGCGAGCGACCTCCGTCGCGGGCGATCGAGCGTTCGGCACCGGAGGCCCAGCGCGAGGCGTACCTCCCGGAGATGGCGCGCTTCGAGACGGTCGGCGCGCTGGGGTTGAGCGAGACGAACGCCGGGAGCGACAAGCGCTCGATGGAGACCGAAGCGAGAAAAGCGGGCGACGAGTGGGTCCTCGACGGCCACAAGCGCTGGGTGACGAACTACTTCGACGCCGACGTGGTGTTGACCTACGGACGGGCGACGACCCCGCGACGTCTTTCCTCGTCCCGACCGACGCCTTCGAGGTCGAACACATCTGGGACACCCTCGGTGCCCACGGCGTCGAGTCGCCGAAAGTGTCGCTCTCGGGCGTCCGCGTGTCCGACGAGGCGCGCGTCGGCGACGTCGGCGAAGGCTACGTCGACCGCGGCGACCCGACGGCGCGTGGCGTCCCCGCGCGAGCGGTGGGCATCGCCGCCACCCTCGAAGACACCGTCGCCTACACGACCGAGCGCGAGCAGTTCACCCGGTGGCAGATTTCCAGGGCCTCCGCTGGCGACTCGGCGAGATGGCCGAACGCGTCGAGACGGCCCGGTTGCTCACGCTCCGTGCGGCCGACCGGGCCGACCGGGGCCGCGACGCCACGCGCGAGTTCAGCATGGCCAACCACGCCACTGCCGCCCGTCGAAAACGCCAACGAGGCGATGCAACTCCACGGCGGCGTCGGCTACACGACCGAACGCGACGCGGAGCGATATCTCCGCGACGCCCGCCTGCTCACCATCGCGGGCGGCCCGAACGAGGATCGGGACACCCTCGCCGACGCCGTGGTCGAGCGGTACGGTGATCCCGCGGAGAGACGTCCGGCGCGACGTAGAGACCGCCCCGTCGCCGTCGAGGACGCAGGTCAGGTCGCTCCCGTCGACGGAGACGGCGACGGCGACGCGCCACGGATCGCGGGAGCGGACGGACGCCGCCTCGCTCGCCACGAGGCGTCCCACCCGTCGCTCGCCGACGTCGACGCCGTGTCGCCGGTGGAAGGCGACGACTTCGGGGTGGTCGACGAGCAGTTCGCCGGGCGTGGTGCGGTGGACGCCGGACAGCGTGGAAGTCGACCGTCGGCGTCCGCCGAGAGCGCGTCCGACACCACGGACAGAGGCCGCGCGACAGGAACCGCGCGTTCCCGGATCGTCCGGTCCGTCGAGAAACCGCGCGGCCGACTTCCGACGGGGTGACGAACGGCGTGGCGGCGCGCGCGGCCGTCCGCTCGCTCCGAACAGGCGACGACGAACGCCCCGTCGTCCCGTCGGGCGACGAGGCGCGCTGGCGTGACAGTCGGCGTCGGTCTCGACGGCGAGCGATCCGCGTCGCGGCAACACCGGACGGCGACGAGGTGGGCGAATCGCCCGGACGGGCGGAGCGCGTACTCGCCGTCGTCGCGGGCGAGAGCCCCGTCGAGACGGGAGAGGTGGTAGTTCAGGCGGCCGTTGTCGCGGACGCCGACGCGCGGCTGGAGATCGGAGTACGGAAGCGGCGTCTCGCCCGCCGCATCCGCCCGGGCGAGGACGGCGAGGATGCGTATCCGCGTCGGGTCGGCGAGCGACTCGAAGTACGCT
The DNA here is from genome assembly GCF_042663985.1 of Haloplanus sp. GCM10025708. NCBI lineage: Archaea > Methanobacteriati > Methanobacteriota > Halobacteria > Halobacteriales > Haloferacaceae > Haloplanus > Haloplanus sp. GCM10025708. The sequence continues at coordinate 5,526 of NZ_JBHSZA010000010.1, read as the reverse complement.
TCGGCGGCCGCGGCGTCGTCGGTCATAGCGCGAGGTGACTCGACTCGGTCACTATCGCGGCCGGCGTGAAAAGCGTTCCCTCGAGTCGGGGCGGGACGGTCGGCGTCTCGATGCCGCGCTCAAGGGCCAGCGTCCGCCACGTCCGACTCGAAGGCGAACTCGTCGCGCAGGTCGGCGACGTAGGCCTTCCCGCGAATCGTCCGGTAGTACGCCTCGTCGTCGACGAGGACGGCGACCAGGTGGTCGTCGTCGACGTAGACGTACTGCGAGGTGACGATGGCGTCTTCCATCACCTCCGTCGCCCGCGCGACGTCGGCGTCCGGGCGACGGCCACCTCGACGACGACCATCATCTCGGACGGCCGTCGTTGGCGTTGGCGACGTTCGACGTGAACATCGCGTCGTTGGGGACGACGACGGCCGTGTCGTCGGGCGTCACGAGCGTCGTCGACCGGAGGCCGATGCCCGTCACCTCGCCGTAATGCTCGCCGACGGTGACCTTGTCGCCGATCTGGTACGGCTTCTCGACGACGAGCACCAGACCGCCGACGACGCCGCCGAAGAGGTCTGAGCCCGAAGCCGAGCGCCGCGCCGACGAGACCGGAGACGGCGAGCAGTTGGGCCGCCAGAGCCGAAACAGCGGACCGAGGACGAGATACACCGCCGTCCCGTAGATGAGGACCTTCGTGAGCGGGATGAACATCTTGATGGTGATGCGTCGACGGGCGCTCCGCTCGGCGGCCGTCGAGACACGTACGAGACGACGCGGGCCAACACGTAGGCGGCGACCAGCCCCCGGCCATCGCGGGGTCGACACCGAGCGATTCGGAGCCGGTCTGCAGGGCGATCGCGGGCGGGGCGCTCGCGGAAACGCCTCTCCGTTCGGTCGCCGTGGCGGCGGTCGGCACGGCAGCCGGGTCGAGCGCGACGACGCCGTCGGAGACGGTGACGACGCCCTCGCGGACGAATCGGGGCAGCACCCGATCGAGATCGGCGTCGACGACGGCGGCCAGTTCCGCGCGCTCGACGCGCTCTTTCGAGAGGACGATGCGCAGACAGAACGCCTCCTCGCGGTCGAACGACAGGTCGGTCCCGGTCGCGCCGACGTCGCTCGGGCGGACCACGTCGTCGAGGCCCCGTTCCCAGAGGGCGGTGGCGACGCCGACGTTTCCCCCGAGACGGCCGCGAGCCGCTCGAAAACGACGTCTTTCGGATCGGGACGAGCCCCCGTACGCGACGCCGCGAGAAACGTCGGCACGGGGATCGGCACCGAGAACGACCGGTCGCCCCATCCGAACTCGAATCGGCGGACGGCGACCGCCCCCGACTGCTCGGCTTTTTCGTCGACGAACGACGGCAGTTCGTCGTAGCGCGAGAGCAGGAGTTCGGCCAGCCGCTCGGCCGTCTCCGGGCCGACGTCGACGCGCGCGGGGAACGCCCGGTCGAGCGCCTTCACCGCCGAGAGATACGCCCACGCGTAGCGGTTCCATCCCGTCACGACAGGCGCGTCGGCACCGACGACGCGGCGCCTCCAGCGAGTCGAATCCGCCGATAGCCCGTCTGTAGAGGTGGTGGCAGTCGTCGACGACGACCGGCGTCTCCCCGATCGCGTCGTCGATCGAGCCGGCGTCGTCGCCGGGAGCGAGTCGGATCCGGGTCGCGTCGAGGCGCTCTTCCGCGTGGTCGAGGAGTCGCTCCCCCCGCGAAGGGCGCGCCGACGACGGCGAGCGGGCCGGGTGCCCGCCCGGTCAGCACGGCCTCGAACGCCTCGCGGTCGTCGTCGGAGAGCGGAAGTTCGTCGGGAGACGCCGCGACGTCGGTCGACGTGGAGTCGGTCACCGTCCCAGGCTCCGGTTCATGTGGGCTGGATTCGGCGGCGGGGTCAATATAGCCCGGGCAAGGACCTCCTGCAGTCGGTCGACGGCACGGTCGCGAGGCGAACGTCCACGGCCGGGAGCGAACGCGGAGGGAGACGGGCGATTCGATGTAGCGACATGCGATACATCACCCGACGCGGTTTCCTTTGGGCTCGCCCACCCACGCTCAGTATGGTCCAGAACGTCGCGGCGCTGCGCGCGCTCGAGTCCGAGGACTTCTATCTCCTCTCGGGCGTCGAGCAGGGGATGCGCTTCAGCGAGTGGGTGAATCGGGGGGAACTCCCGGAGTACGCGGGGCTGACCGGCGAGGAGGTCGGCTACCGGCTGGATCGGTGTATGGAACGCGACCTGATTCGCCGCAAGACGATGCAGTACGAGGGCTACCAGCTCACCTTCGAGGGGTACGACGCGCTCGCGCGGGCGTTCGCCGAACGCGAGACCGTCCAGGGCGTCGGCGCGCCGCTCGGCGTCGGCAAGGAGAGCGACGTCTTCGAGGTGCAGTCCTACCAGCCGTTCGCGCTGAAGTTCCACCGCGAGGGGTACACCAACTTCCGCGAGGTGAACCGCGAACGCGAGTACACCGCCGATCATCACCACGTCTCGTGGTTCTACACGGCGCGCAAGGCCGCCGAACGCGAACACGAGGTGCTGGAGGCGCTCTACCCCAACGTCTCCGTTCCCCGGCCCGTCGACCAGAACCGCCACGCCATCGTGATGGAGAAACTCGCCGGCGTCGAACTCTCGCGGGCGAAACTCACCGCCGAACAGGTCGTCCCGATACTCGACTTGGTGTTGCGCGAACTCGAACGCGCCTACGACGCGGGCTACGTCCACGTCGACATGAGCGAGTACAACGTCGCCGTCCACGAGGACGGCATCACCATCTTCGGCTGGCCACAGGCGGTCGCGACCGACCACGAGAACGCGCGCGAACTCCTCGAACGCGACGTGTCGAACGTCGTCCGGTATTTCCAGCGGAAATACCCGGGCGAAGCGCCCGATTCGGTCGACGACGCCGCCGTCGCCGCTGCCATCGCGACCGGGGAGTTCGACTCGGTTCGGGACCACTGATACACCGTATGTCGCGATAGCAAACCGGGAGAGGGTCCGTGCTCAGTTGAAGCGCCACACCGTCGCGACGACGCCGGCGGCGAACGCGACGAACGGCGCGACTCCCGGGGCGTGATTCGGTATCGGCGGCGACTGCGCTGCGGGAGCGCCCACTCGCGTCCGCCGGGTCGGACCAGCGGGCATCGCCGCCGGCGTCGGTTCGGCCGTCGCCGTCGCGCGCTGTCGGTCGGATCGTCCGCTCACGTCGAGCTGCAGCTCGGCGTCCGTCCGTCCGCTCGCGCTGTCGACGAACCGGAGTTCGACGGGGTACGTCCCCGTTCGTCGGCGTTCCGGATCGAACGGATCGTGACCGTGACCCGATCGCCGGCGTGGAGCGTCGGGCGCACCGACCGATCGACCCCGGAGAGGAGACGGTGAGGACGCCGTCGTCGAGAGTGGTCGCGAGGCCGTTCGCCCCGTCGAGGGTGGTGGTGCCGTTCACGGAGACGACCTGTAGCGTGACGTCCGAGCGGTTCACCGGCGAGATCCGGCCGTCGGCGGCGCGGAACGAGTCGGAGTAGGACACGGCGAGCGACGTCAGCGGGTTTCTCGTCACGTTCGCACCGGGCGGCACTTTGACGGTGTATCGGTGGCTGGCAGTCGCGTTCGGCGCGCTCGGGGTCGCGTTCGCCGACGCCGAAACGACGTCGACGGTGAGGGCGTCCGACGCGACCGCGCCGTCGCCCGTCGACAGTCCGTTCAGCGACGTCAGCGACGCCTCGAACCGGCCGTTGTAGCCGGTGACGACGTCCGCGCGGTAGACGTACTGCGATCCGTTCCGCCGGCGGGTGAACTCCGACAGATCGAGCGTCCCCACCGCGCCGCCGCCCATCCGTACCGTCGCGGACTCCACCGGAGAGCCGAGGCGCACGACCAGGTCGACGTCCCGGCCGGAAGCGACGAGTTCGAACCGGCCGACGTCCGGCGGTGTGACCGTGATTTTGGCCCGCTGTCCGCCCCCGAGCTCGTCGCCGTCGATCGAACGCCCCCTCCGTAACTCGGCGACGTACGTTCCCCACGTCCCCGTGTCGACGGCGGCGGTGTAGCGAAAGACGCCGCCGCGCTGTTCCAACTTGAAGTTGCTCCGGACGAGCGTCGTGTCGTGCTCCCCGGAGACGTCGACGGAGACGTTCTCGAGTGGTTCGGTCGTCGCGAGGACGAGCGTGACGTCGCCGTCGCTCGAACGGAGGCCGAACTCCTCGACGCTGGCGACGCCGTCCGTCGACGCGTCGGCCGACGATTCGTCCGTGGTGTTCCAGACGGGCGGCCCGTCGGGATCGTCCGACGGCTCCCGGATCACCATGGCGTCGCTCCCGGTGAACGCGTGCGGCCCGTCGCCGACCGAGACGCGCGATTTGATCGACCTCGTCGGGTTTCGCGCGTCGTCTACGTCGAGCGTCACCGCCTCGCCGTCGTCGAGCGACGCCCCGTCGAGGGCGACGGTCAGTGAGCCGTCGGCACCGCTGACCGAGTCGACCGCGACCTCCTCGCCCCCGACGGTCAGATTGACGTCGCGTCCCTCGACGTTGCTGTAGTCGGCCCCGGGCGTGTCGACGGCGATCCGCTCGGCGGTCGTCGCGCCGGTCATCTCGAACGAGAACGTGTGCGTCACGACGCCGGCGTCCGCGCTGGCGTTCGTGCTGGCCACGTCGAGCGCGGTGGTCCCGAGGAGGTCGAACCGGGCGTTCCACGACCCCCGTTCGTCTCTCTCTCGCCGTGTCGTACTGCCGGACGGCGTACTCGAGTCCGCCGGCGGGCGTCGCGCGGTCCGTGTCGAGGGTGAGCGTCACGTCGAACGTGACCCGGTCGTCGCCCCGTCGCCCTCGCCGACCGAGAGCGTTACCGTCCCGTCGTCGGCGTGGTATTCGGGGCCGCGTTCGAGGACGTCGTCGCCCGCGTTCTCGAAGGCGACGTCCCGCACCGCGGCCCCCTGATCGACGGCGGCGGCGACGTCGACGACGTAGCGATTCGGCGTCTCCCCGTCCGTCGACCGCCCGACGACGGAGACCGTCTGTGTGACCGATCCCTGCCCGGTCCCGACGTCCGCGACCGTAACACTGCCGGCTGTCGCCGTCGCGGGAGCCGCGAACGTCCCCACGAGAGAGCACACCAGCAGCACCGTCACGAATCCGCTCTGGAGGCGTGTTCGTGTCATAGTCCTGTCCCACACCGGCCGCGGGGCGTCGTAGCGGGGTCGTCCCCGGTGCCCGTACAGCTGCTACGCGGCCGTCCGGCCGGTCCGGTGGTGCGGAAAGACTGCTGGCTGAAATCTGTGTGTCCCCTATCAGGACCCTAATCGCCGGCACGAGGGGTAGCGAGGCGGGGGCGCTACCGGTAGGCGGCGATCTCGACCAGGTTCCCGTCGGGATCGTAGACGTAGACCGAGCGCAGTTCGCCGCGCGCTCCCGTCCGGGAGACGGGGCCTTCGACGACGTCGATGCCGGCGTCGTCGAGTTCGGCGGCGACGTCGTCCACGTCGTCGGTGACGAGACAGAGGTCCGCCGCGCCGGGCGTCGGGTCGCGTGCGTGCGGGTCGTACT
>NZ_JBHSZA010000009.1:0-3705 GCF_042663985.1 Haloplanus sp. GCM10025708 | reverse complement strand
CTTTCAATCTGGCATGACCCTTTGACTTTTGGTCGTGGAGCCCGAATGGATTTAGGCCAGACAGAACCTTCAATACGTTTATCCCCCAGCAGCGTCGGCGAACCTTCTTTCTCGACATCCGGCTCAAAAGATGACAATTCGTCATAGCAGACCACATCCACCGATTTTTCACGGTAGTTTTGGCTGCTGCGCCGAGGCACCAGAACCCGACACCGGAAGAAAAGCGTTTCAGGGTAAGCGTGTTATCACGATGTTTACGCCCGAACCAGGGGCCAGCTCCAGCAATACAGGAACATCCCTGATAGTCGGCTCCACGTGGGATTTCATAAAATCCTCAGCGGATGAGTCGGTCGGCTGGAACAGCAGGCTGTTGCGCGACTTGTGCTCTATGAAATAGCCTTCCACCCCCAGCAACATTTTGGTATAGCCCACGCGGGCAGACTTCAATGAGGTTTACAACGGATCAGTTCATACCCCATCGCGTTCATTATCGCTACCTGAAACGGCAGCGTTTCCCATTTGCCGGGGGTGTAGGAGGACTCTTTTGGCAGATAGTAATACTCATCAGCCCACTGCACGGTGGTAAGCGGTACGGGAATATGAAGCGCTATCAGCCCGTTAGTTATGGCTCTGTTGGCATTATTCGCCCTGCGCTCTCCGGAAATCATCGGTCCACTTCTCACATCCGCTATCGTGGCGGCCCTGCCTGACGCCCTGGCGATTTCCGTTCTGACCACATCGATGTGCGACTGGCACAGATCAGGATATTTGCGCTGTAATACCAGCGGTACCGCCGACAGTATCCCTGCTATTTCCTGAGCCACCCGTTGCAGGATGTAGGTGAACAGTTCGGTCTCAAGAACCAGCCCTTCGCGCTCAGCATTTTTAAGTTCCTGCGCATCCGCCTGGGCTTTGTCAGGCGGTAGCGCTCATAGTCGATGGTGCCGGGATTAAGATCTGATTCCGCAGCGGCACGTAAATCATCAACCTCTTTACGCAGCTTTTCATTTTCAATAGACGCATCACGCATCCGCGTACCATGAAATCGCTGCCGCGGTGTCGAACACTGCTTCGTTACCTTTCCTCCTCCGGAAACAAGTGGCAGCCCCTGGCTTTGCCAGGCTGTGACAGTTCTGACGTCACAACCAAAAATTTCAGCCAGTTTTTTATTCACGTTCATGGAAAAGTCTCCCGGAAACAGGAAAGGATCTGCGATCTTCGTTTTTAACTAAAAACGTTATCCAGCAGATCCTTTCTTTTTTCTAAAAAAACCTTTAAAAACAGGAAATAAACAATAAGAAGAACGGATCTGGCTTTTCTCTGAAAATTTTCATAAGGAGTGAAATCCTGCGACGCTGCCGCCCCGTAACAGGCAGAATTCCCGGAAAGGACCCTGGAAAAAACCGAACAGTTATTGTTACAATATAACAATTAATCATTTTAACGCTGACTGAGGGTCTTACATATGAAATTCAAGAGTATTGCTAAAACTGTTTTTCTTTTTGCACTGCTAACCTCAGCTGGCTTTGCAACTGGTAAAAACGTGAATGTCAATTCGATAAAGGACAAAATAGCGCCCGCTATTCCGGCGTAATAAAGGGATACGATTACGATACATATAACTTCCAGGCCAGAAAGGGGCAGAAAGTACATGTAAGTATTTCGAATGAAGGCGCAGATACCTACCTGTTCGGGCCAGGAATTAGCGATTCCGTTGACCTGTCCAGATATTCATCTGAACTGGATGGCAATGGCCAGTACACGCTACCGGCGTCCGGAAAATACGAACTGAAAGTACTTCAGACACGTAATGAAGCTCGTAAAAACAAAGCGAAAAAATACAGCGTCAATATTCAGATAAAATAAATGCCAGCCTGGTCAGGGGTTCGTTCCAACACCAAACTTTTCAGCCACTGGGTTATTTCATGAGGTGTACCAGTTTTTAGCGTCTGGTTACGTTTTGAGGTGTACGAAAACTGGCTTATATCAGTACGATAAAAACGCGATGTGGTAGTACGCAGACCCAGAGACATTGTCATGTTTATGCATTTCTGAAACTCCCCGCAGGTAAGCTCCTTTTCCCTCCTGCGGGAATTTTTTATTTGCACTGCGTCCGGATGTACTCCTGCAAATACTTCAGTTTTCCTGATCGCTGATGATTCCGGCGCGGATATCGAGAACGTTTTGTCCAGCAACTGGAGAGAGTTCGACGGTGGCAGCATTGCCCACGCGGCGGGTACTGGCGGTTTTGGTTGTGGTTGTGGTTGGCACTGTACAGCGTCCTTCGACACGCACCCGGCTACCAGCAGCAGGCGGCGCTGCAAATCAGTATTCCTGTTTTGTGCATCAGCTAGTTCCTTTGTGTATTTTGCATCGAGGGCGGCAACGTCACGCTGGCGCTTCGTCATATCGGTAATTGTCTCGTTCGCCAGCTTCAGGTTGTGAGTAGCAGTATCACGCTGGTACTTGTAAGTGATAGCGTTATTGCGGTAGTGATTTGCCAGCCGACCGGCAACAATTAGCGAGACGAGCAACAGGCCAACAAACATCGTTTTCCAGTTGAACATCATGACAGGAACAGGCACGCTCCGCCTCACGCCGACGGGTAAGCCCGTTCAGTACCTTGCTACCAGCCTTATTCCAGCGCAGGAACTCATCAGCGGCGCCAGCGTAATCACCAGCGTTTAGCTTCCGCAGCAGAGTTGATGTGGATAATGTCCGGGCGCCGAGGTTGTACGCGAACGACACCAGCGCATCAAACTGGCCTTGCGTCAACTTGACCTTAACCAGTCTGGACACATCATTTTCATAACCGACTAAACCAGTTTTAAGCAAGCGCTCGGCAGTAGCCTCGTCAATCATCATTCCGGGCTTAACTGGCTTACCGTCAACAGAGTGGGTCCAGCCATAACCAATCGTCCGGGGATCTCCCCCGTTCCCGGGTCCGGATAAGCTTTCAGGCTACAACCTTCAAACTCTTTGATTAGGGTAATGCCTTTTTCACTGATTCTCATCATTAACCCCTGCACGTTTTTTGAGTGCGCTAATTGCGATTTCGCGCAGCTTGTCCACACCGACAAAGCCAATAATTCCCGCCAACGAAAGGCGAAATGGAAACCGGCAGGCCTACCACATCAAGCGCACTGGTGACACATAAGGAAAGAGCGCCACACAGGACGCCCTCAAGCCATTTATTTTTACGGGTGGCGCCGTCGTATATCAGTCGGCCGTAGGCAATGAGTCCGGCCATTAACGCCCCAAGTATCTGGGGCCACGCATTTTTGAGTCCGGTCAAAACCGCAGCCCAGAATTCAGGAGTCTTGTCATTCATTTTCATAAGCCTCACCTCCGATGATTTCGGATGGTAACTAGAGTGAGTGAAATGGTTGGGTTGCAGGGTTTAATATCTTGTAAAACAGGATTGCCTGTGGTTGCAGAATCTGAAAGTAAAATCACGCAGAGTACAATTTTAATGGAGGTGAGGCACAAATACTGCAAATTTAGCTTTTAGCTTAATTGATTGCGTGCTGAGTGAATTCTGTTTGACAAAACATGCTATTTATAGAATGTTAATTCCATGTAATAAAAAGGATGTGTAACTCATCATGCCAGCAGGAATTAAACCAATATTTATCAATAATATGATGTCAATATATGGATTATCCCATCCTCATGACAGCAAGGTATTTCCAGACCTTCCAGAAC
>NZ_JBHSZA010000008.1:0-4313 GCF_042663985.1 Haloplanus sp. GCM10025708 | reverse complement strand
GGGAGTACGGCCGCAAGGTTAAAACTCAAATGAATTGACGGGGGCCCGCACAAGCGGTGGAGCATGTGGTTTAATTCGATGCAACGCGAAGAACCTTACCTGGCCTTGACATGCTGAGAACTTTCCAGAGATGGATTGGTGCCTTCGGGAACTCAGACACAGGTGCTGCATGGCTGTCGTCAGCTCGTGTCGTGAGATGTTGGGTTAAGTCCCGTAACGAGCGCAACCCTTGTCCTTAGTTGCCAGCACCTCGGGTGGGCACTCTAAGGAGACTGCCAGTGACAAACCGAGGAAGGTGGGGATGACGTCAAGTCATCATGGCCCTTACGGCCAGGGCTACACACGTGCTACAATGGTCGGTACAAAGGGTTGCAAGCCGCGAGGTGGAGCTAATCCCATAAAACCGATCGTAGTCCGGATCGCAGTCTGCAACTCGACTGCATGAAGTCGGAATCGCTAGTAATCGTGAATCAGAATGTCACGGTGAATACGTTCCCGGGCCTTGTACACACCGCCCGTCACACCATGGGAGTGGGTTGCTCCAGAAGTAGCTAGTCTAACCGCAAGGGGGACGGTTACCACGGAGTGATTCATGACTGGGGTGAAGTCGTAACAAGGTAGCCGTAGGGGAACCTGCGGCTGGATCACCTCCTTAATCGAAGATCTCGGCTTCTTCATAAGCTCCCACACGAATTGCTTGATTCACTGGTTAGACGATTGGGTCTGTAGCTCAGTTGGTTAGAGCGCACCCCTGATAAGGGTGAGGTCGGCAGTTCGAATCGCCCAGACCCACCAATTGTTGGTGTGCTGCGTGATCCGATACGGGGCCATAGCTCAGCCGGGAGAGCGCCTGCTTTGCACGCAGGAGGTCAGGAGTTCGATCCTCCTTGCTCCACCATCTAAAACAATCGTCGAAAGCTCAGAAATGAATGTTCGTAGATGAACATTGATTTCTGGTCTTTGCACCAGAACTGTTCTTTAAAAATTCGGGTATGTGATAGCTAAGACTGAATGATCTCTTTCACTGGTGATCATTCAAGTCAAGGTAAAATTTGCGAGTTCAAGCGCGAATTTTCGGCGAATGTCGTCTTCACAGTATAACCAGATTGCTTCGGGTTATATGGTCAAGTGAAGAAGCGCACACGGTGGATGCCTGGCAGTCAGAGGCGATGAAAGACGTGGTAGCCTGCGAAAAGCTTCGGGGAGTCGGCAAACAGACTTTGATCCGGAGATCTCTGAATGGGGAACCCACCTGGATAACCTACTATCTTGTACTGAATCCATAGGTGCAAGAGGCGAACCAGGGGAACTGAAACATCTAAGTACCCTGAGGAAAAGAAATCAACCGAGATTCCCTTAGTAGTGGCGAGCGAACGGGGATTAGCCCTTGCTTCATTGATTTTAGCGGAACGCTGGAAAGTGCGGCCATAGTGGGTGATAGCCCCGTACGCGAAAGGATCTTTGAAGTGAAATCGAGTAGGACGGAGCACGAGAAACTTTGTCTGAACATGGGGGGACCATCCTCCAAGGCTAAATACTACTGACTGACCGATAGTGAACCAGTACCGTGAGGGAAAGGCGAAAAGAACCCCGGAGAGGGGAGTGAAATAGAACCTGAAACCGTATGCGTACAAGCAGTGGGAGCCTACTTGTTAGGTGACTGCGTACCTTTTGTATAATGGGTCAGCGACTTATATTCAGTGGCAAGCTTAACCGTATAGGGTAGCGTAGCGAAAGCGAGTCTTAATAGGGCGTTTAGTCGCTGGGTATAGACCCGAAACCGGGCGATCTATCCATGAGCAGGTTGAAGGTTAGGTAACACTGACTGGAGGACCGAACCCACTCCCGTTGAAAAGGTAGGGATGACTTGTGGATCGGAGTGAAAGGCTAATCAAGCTCGGAGATAGCTGGTTCTCCTCGAAAGCTATTTAGGTAGCGCCTCATGTATCACTCTCTGGGGGTAGAGCACTGTTTCGGCTAGGGGTCATCCCGACTTACCAAACCGATGCAAACTCCGAATACCCAGAAGTGCCGAGCATGGGAGACACACGGCGGGTGCTAACGTCCGTCGTGAAAGGAAACAACCCAGACCGCCAGCTAAGGTCCCAAAGTTGTGGTTAAGTGGTAAACGATGTGGGAAGGCTTAGACAGCTAGAGGTTGGCTTAGAAGCAGCCATCCTTTAAAGAAAGCGTAATAGCTCACTAGTCGAGTCGGCCTGCGCGGAAGATGTAACGGGGCTCAAACCACACACCGAAGCTGCGGGTGTCACGCAAGTGACGCGGTAGAGGAGCGTTCTGTAAGCCTGTGAAGGTGAGTTGAGAAGCTTGCTGGAGGTATCAGAAGTGCGAATGCTGACATGAGTAACGACAATGGGTGTGAAAAACACCCACGCCGAAAGACCAAGGGTTCCTGCGCAACGTTAATCGACGCAGGGTTAGTCGGTTCCTAAGGCGAGGCTGAAAAGCGTAGTCGATGGGAAACAGGTTAATATTCCTGTACTTCTGGTTACTGCGATGGAGGGACGGAGAAGGCTAGGCCAGCTTGGCGTTGGTTGTCCAAGTTTAAGGTGGTAGGCTGAAATCTTAGGTAAATCCGGGGTTTCAAGGCCGAGAGCTGATGACGAGTCGTCTTTTAGATGACGAAGTGGTTGATGCCATGCTTCCAAGAAAAGCTTCTAAGCTTCAGGTAACCAGGAACCGTACCCCAAACCGACACAGGTGGTCAGGTAGAGAATACCAAGGCGCTTGAGAGAACTCGGGTGAAGGAACTAGGCAAAATGGCACCGTAACTTCGGGAGAAGGTGCGCCGGCTAGGTGAAGGATTTACTCCGTAAGCTCTGGCTGGTCGAAGATACCAGGCCGCTGCGACTGTTTATTAAAAACACAGCACTCTGCAAACACGAAAGTGGACGTATAGGGTGTGACGCCTGCCCGGTGCCGGAAGGTTAATTGATGGGGTTAGCGCAAGCGAAGCTCTTGATCGAAGCCCCGGTAAACGGCGGCCGTAACTATAACGGTCCTAAGGTAGCGAAATTCCTTGTCGGGTAAGTTCCGACCTGCACGAATGGCGTAACGATGGCGGCGCTGTCTCCACCCGAGACTCAGTGAAATTGAAATCGCTGTGAAGATGCAGTGTATCCGCGGCTAGACGGAAAGACCCCGTGAACCTTTACTGTAGCTTTGCACTGGACTTTGAGCCTGCTTGTGTAGGATAGGTGGGAGGCTTTGAAGCGTGGACGCCAGTTCGCGTGGAGCCATCCTTGAAATACCACCCTGGCATGCTTGAGGTTCTAACTCTGGTCCGTAATCCGGATCGAGGACAGTGTATGGTGGGCAGTTTGACTGGGGCGGTCTCCTCCTAAAGAGTAACGGAGGAGTACGAAGGTGCGCTCAGACCGGTCGGAAATCGGTCGCAGAGTATAAAGGCAAAAGCGCGCTTGACTGCGAGACAGACACGTCGAGCAGGTACGAAAGTAGGTCTTAGTGATCCGGTGGTTCTGTATGGAAGGGCCATCGCTCAACGGATAAAAGGTACTCCGGGGATAACAGGCTGATACCGCCCAAGAGTTCATATCGACGGCGGTGTTTGGCACCTCGATGTCGGCTCATCACATCCTGGGGCTGAAGCCGGTCCCAAGGGTATGGCTGTTCGCCATTTAAAGTGGTACGCGAGCTGGGTTTAGAACGTCGTGAGACAGTTCGGTCCCTATCTGCCGTGGACGTTTGAGATTTGAGAGGGGCTGCTCCTAGTACGAGAGGACCGGAGTGGACGAACCTCTGGTGTTCCGGTTGTCACGCCAGTGGCATTGCCGGGTAGCTATGTTCGGAAAAGATAACCGCTGAAAGCATCTAAGCGGGAAACTTGCCTCAAGATGAGATCTCACTGGGAGCATTCCCCTGAAGGGCCGTCGAAGACTACGACGTTGATAGGCTGGGTGTGTAAGCGTTGTGAGGCGTTGAGCTAACCAGTACTAATTGCCCGTGAGGCTTGACCATATAACACCCAAACAATCTGACGATTGTGTGTTGTAAGGTGAAGTCGACGAACCGAAAGTTCGCATGAACCGCAAAACACCTTGAAATCACATACCTGAATCCGGATAGACGTAAGCCCAAGCGAACGGATATCCAACCGAATTGCTTGACGATCATAGAGCGTTGGAACCACCTGATCCCTTCCCGAACTCAGAAGTGAAACGACGCATCGCCGATGGTAGTGTGGGGTCTCCCCATGAGAGTAGGTCATCGTCAAGCTCCTATCCCAAAACCCCTGGTCAGCGATGACCGGGGGTTTTGCTTTTGCGCGCGGAAAA
>NZ_JBHSZA010000007.1:0-4763 GCF_042663985.1 Haloplanus sp. GCM10025708 | reverse complement strand
TGCGCAATCTCTTCCTGCATTTTCTGCATTTTTCCTGCATCTGCTGGGCCTGTTTCATCAGATTGCCCAGACCGCCTTTTCCAAACATAAGCTCTCTCTTGATGGTTCACAATCGCAAGCCGGGCTTACGATCAAATGGGGCGGATACTCTCTTCATCCAGCTCGGCGTCGAAGAATCGACGCAGCGTCTGAATGTTATTATCCGCAATAATTGACTCACGCGCTTGCGCGAGTTTCTCTTCATAAATGGCCTGACGCCATTCCAGCGGCGTACGCACCGCGGGATTATCATCTTCAACGATGGTCAGTTCAACCGTCGTTCCCGTCAGATCGCTGAGCGCTTGCGCCAGCTTTTGCTGCGCGCCGCTGGAATTGAGGTGCCGCTGCGTCGAACGCAGATGCAGACAAACCGCGTTGCCGTTCTGCTCCTTCCAGGCATTAAGCGCCACCTGCTCCACCAGCTTAGGCAAAGAAGCTGGCTTACCTGCGCCGCCCACGGATCGCGCTCAATCGCTTCCGCCGCCAGTTTAGCCGCCAGCTCCGGCGTTTTCATGCTCCAGAGCTTTCTTAAGCGCTTTTGGCGTAGCCACCACTTCTTTGGTTTGTACTACCGGCGTGGTGGCCTTCCAGCGATAAGCCTCTTTCTTTACTGGCGCCGTTTCCAGCGCGGACGGCGCCGGGCGCGCCTGTACGCGCTCCGAAACCGAGCCAGCCGCTCCAGCGCAGAGTTATTCACCGGCCGCGCGCGGATGCGGCTGCCGGTTCACTCTTTTGTTTTGGTTACTCCCTGCGCGCTGTAGCTGATTGCGCGCCGCCAGCACCTGACTGGTAGACGCCGGCAGCGGCGCTGGCGATGTCTGCGGCGCGGGCGCCGACGGCTGCTGCAGCTGCGGCGGCATTACCGCCGTTGGGGCCACGGGCAAAAGACTGCCGCGGCGTTTCAGGCTCCGGCAAGGGCATACGCGGGTGAAACGCCAGTGCACGCAGTAACGTCATTTCAACGCCCATCCGCCGGTCCGGCGCCCAGGCAATTCTTTGCGACCAATCAACAACGTCTGATAATAGAGCTGAAGATCGCCGGGAGGCACCGTCCGGGCAAGTTCGCGCATCCGTTGCTCGATAGCCGCCATATCGCTGCCTAACGCGGCAGGCGAAAGTTGCACCATCGCAATACGGTGCAGCAGGCTAAGCATTTCGACCAGCAGCGCTTCCCATTCAATACCGCGCGCCGCCGCCTCGTTGATAAGCGACATGACGCGTTCGCCGTTAGCGTCAACCACCGCCTCAACAATGACAAAGCCTGGTCGTCGTCCAGCGTACCGAGCATGGCGCTTACCGCCTGCGTCGAAACCTGCCCGTCGCCGCTGGCGATCGCCTGGTCAGTCAGACTTAATGCATCGCGCAGGCTGCCGTCAGCCGCACGCGATAACAACTGCAACGCGCGGGGTTCGTGAGCGATATGTTCCTCATTGAGAATATGCTCAAGCTGATGGCGAATCTGTTCAACATCCAGCGCTTTGAGATGAAACTGTAGGCAGCGCGACAAAATGGTCACCGGCAGCTTCTGCGGATCGGTGGTCGCCAGTAAAAATTTCACATGCGCTGGCGGTTCTTCAAGCGTTTTAAGTAGCGCATTAAAGCTGTGGCGCGACAGCATGTGGACTTCATCGATCAGATAGACTTTAAAGCGACCGCGCGCAGGCGCGTACTGGACGTTATCCAGCAGGTCGCGGGTGTCTTCGACTTTGGTACGCGATGCGGCGTCAATCTCAATGAGATCGACAAAACGCCCCTGCTCAATTTCCCGACAGTTATCGCAAACGCCGCACGGCGTCGCGGTAATACCGGTTTCGCAGTTCAGCCCCTTCGCCAGCAGCCGGGCGATAGAGGTTTTACCGACGCCGCGCGTGCCGGAAAAAGATATGCGTGATGAATGCGCCTAACGACAAGCCGTTCGCCAGTGCGGTCAGCACATGTTCCTGGCCGACGACGTCAGCAAAGGTTTGTGGGCGCCATTTTCTGGCTAAGACCTGATAACTCATTGGCAGGCTCTGAAACGCTGGAAGGTGGATTCATAGAAGGGTAATGCTAACACAACCTCGCCGATACAGCGAGGTTGTCTCTCTGGCTAAAATAGCAGTGCGAATAGCCTGAATCAATGCCCTGGAAACGGCACCAGGCTATAACAGGTAATCCCCTGCTTTTCCAGACGCTGCTCGCCGCCCAGATCGAACAAATTGATGATGAACGCCGCATCGGTGACTTTCCCGCCCAGACGACGGATCAACTTCACGGTCGCCTCAATGGTGCCGCCAGTCGCCAGCAGATCGTCCACGACCAGCACGTTGTCGCCAGGTTTAATCGCGTCGACATGAATTTCCAGCTGATCGGTGCCGTACTCTAATTCATAGGTCTCGGCAATAGTTTCACGCGGTAATTTGCGCGGTTTACGTACCGGAACAAAACCAACGCCCAGCCCAAGCGCAACCGGCGCGCCAAACGGAAGCCACGCGCTTCGGTGCCGACCACTTTGGTGATACCCGCATTTTTATAACGCTCAACCAACAATTCAATACTGAGCGCGTAGGCTTTCGGGTCTTCCAGTAAGCTGGTGACATCACGGAAAAGAATGCCCGGTTTCGGGTAATCCTGAATGCTTTTGATGCTGTTTTTGAGAAACTCAAGCTGCTGTGCAGTCGCGGTCATGGATATATGCCTGCTAAGTACGGTGTTACTCACGGCGCAATACTTTTCGGTCAGGGTAACGCTCGGTTACTCTTTGACCGCCTGCGCCTGTGCTCGAAAACGGTCGAATTTACTGGCTGTGAACGACAATTGCAACAGCGATTCGTGTGCTTCAGCGCTTTTGTTGCTTTTCATCAATCACCGGTATCCGCCACATAAAAATCAGCAGACAGGCCAAAATAACCAACAGCAGCACCCGCACCCACATCATATTCACCAGCCACAGCGAAATACCAAAGGTCAGCAATATCAACGCGATCGCTCGCGGTTTCGCTCCCGGCGGCATGGCCCGATAGCGCTGCCAGTGGCGCAGATAACCGCCAAACCATGAGCGGTATAACAACCAGGCATGGAAACGAGGCGACGAGCGGGCGAAACACCAGGCCGCCAGTAAAATGAACGGCGTAGTCGGCAACAGGGGCAAACCACGCCCAATGTCCCTAATACTACCGCCAGCCAGCCAATGATGATTAAAATAGTACGTTGCATAATGCGAATCGTTATCAAACAGAAGGTTACTGTAGCACAGCCTGTCTTATTTTCATCGGGGTGTTGAATTGAAAACCGCTATGCTGTTACAGACGCTGGAAGAGGCTGGCGACGCTACGCCAACGCTGCGCCGCTGGCGCAACATGCGACGTTAAGCGCGCTTTGACCGACACTTTTCCGTACCCGCAGTACTCTGTTGCAGGGATATCTGGAAGAGGCAGGCGCCAATCTCGTCGCGTTGCGTCAGGCGGTAAAACATGAGCAACTGCCGCAAGTCGCCTGGCTGGCGGAACATCTGGCTTCGCAACTGGAGGCGATATCGCGTGAAACCGCCGCCTGGTCGCTGCGCCAGTGGGACGCCGCCGCGCCAGGGCTTGGCCGTTGGCAGCGCAGACGAATACAGCATCAGGAGTTTGAACGTCGACTACTGGCGATGACACAGGAGCGCAAAATTCGTCTGGCGCAGGCGACCGGCCTTGTCGAACAACAAACGCTGCAAAGGAAGTCGAGATCTATGAAGGACGGCTGGCGCGTTGCCGACATGCGCTGGAGAAAATAGAAAACGTACTGGCGCGTTTAACCCGCTAACCCTGGAGAAAGTATGTCGCTTGAAAATGCCCCTGATGAAGTCAAACTGGCCGTGGATTTAATTGTGCTGCTTGAAGAGAATCGCTTACCGGCACGAACGGTGCTACGCGCTGGAAATAGTTATGCGTGATTATGAAAACAAGTTAAAAAGTACGGAAGACGACTCGCAAACAGAGTAATTGCCCGCTGGTTTGTCCTCGTTGTCGCTGACAGAGTGGTCGCTACAGTCAGGCAACAAAGGACGGGGCATGGAACGTCTACCCACCACGCCGCACGATGCGGTATTTCGACAGATGCTGATGCAAAAGAGGTCGCCCGCGACTTTCTGGCTATCCACATGCCAGAAGACTTTCTTGCAATCTGCGATCTGGATTCACTGAAGCTGAGTCAGGGGAGTTTTGTTGAAGACAATTTACGCAGCCGCTATTCAGATATTCTCTACTCTCTGCATACCCAACACGGCCCCGGGTATGTTTACGCGCTCATTGAACATCAGAGCAAATCAGACCGGCTGATGGCTTTTCGCCTGATGCGTTACGCCATTGCCGCCATGCAGCGTCATCTGGATGCCGGTCATGATGCCTTGCCGCTGGTGGTACCAATCCTTTTATCACGGTCCGGAAAGCCCGTGGCCCTATAGCCTTAACTGGCATAATATGTTTGTGAAACCGGATATGGCGAAGGCCTTATACAGCCGCGATTTTGCGCTGGTCGACCTGACGACAATGCCGGATAATCAGCTTTTGCAGCATCGGCGGATAGCGATGTTAGAGCTCCTGCAAAAACATATTCGTCAACGCGATTTAAGCGAACTGCTCGACCCCCTTATCACGCTTTTAACGCAGGATCATTTGACGGACGCGCAGCTCGGTGTGCTGATCAACTATATGTTGAAAGCAGGAAACGCCGCAGAACCCGGGGCGCTAATTCGTCAACTGGCG
>NZ_JBHSZA010000006.1:0-2947 GCF_042663985.1 Haloplanus sp. GCM10025708 | reverse complement strand
GACAGCAACATTTGATGGTAGGCCGGATAAGACGCGCAGCGTCGCCATCCGGCATGAATGCGCGCCATTGCCTGATGGTGCGCAGATTCAAGGCCTACGACCCAACGGGCAATCCATGGAGGCGGATATGAAACTGGCAGTCGTCACAGGACAAATCGTATGTACCGTCCGCCATCAGGGACTGGCGCATGACAAATTGCTGATGGTGGAAATGATCGATGCCCAGGCAACCCCGACGGGCAGTGTGCCGTCGCTATCGACAGTATCAGGGCGGGAACCGGAGAGTGGGTACTGCTGGTCAGCGGCAGTTCCGCACCCAGGCGCATCGCAGCGAATTATCACCGGTCGATCTGTGCGTCATTGGCATCGTCGATGAAGTGGTGGCTGGCGGGAAAGTGGTTTTCCATAAATAGGATTGAACATCATGAATCAACAGGATATTGAACAGGTGGTGAAAGCGGTACTGCTGAAAATGAAAGACAGCAGCCAGCCGGCCAGTACTGTTCATGAGATGGGCGTTTTTGCCTCCCTGGATGACGCAGTGGCGGCAGCAAAACGGGCCCAGCAGGGGCTGAAGAGCGTGGCGATGCGCCAGCTTGCCATTCATGCCATTCGCGAAGCGGGCGAAAAACACGCCCGAGAATTAGCGGAACTTGCCGTCAGCGAAACCGGCATGGGACGCGTTGACGATAAATTTGCCCAAAACGTGGCGCAGGCGCGCGGCACGCCGGGCGTCGAGTGTTTATCTCCGCAGGTGCTGACCGGCGATAACGGCCTGACGCTGATTGAAAATGCACCGTGGGGCGTGGTGGCCTCGGTCACGCCGTCCACCAATCCGGCGGCGACGGTGATTAATAACGCCATCAGCCCTGATTGCCGCAGGCAACAGCGTCGTGTTTGCCCCGCATCCGGCGGCGAAAAAGGTCTCTCAGCGGGCAATCACTCTCCTCAATCAGGCGGTGGTCGCCGCCGGTGGTCCGGAAAATTTGCTGGTCACCGTGGCGAACCCGGATATCGAAACCGCCCAGCGGTTGTTCAAATATCCCGGTATTGGCCTGCTGGTGGTGACTGGCGGCGAAGCGGTGGTGGACGCGGCGCGTAAACATACTAATAAACGCCTGATCGCCGCCGGTGCCGGCAATCCCCGGTGGTGGTGGATGAGACCGCCGACCTGCCGCGCGCTGCACAATCCATCGTCAAAGGCGCGTCGTTTGATAACAACATCATCTGTGCCGACGAAAAAGTGCTGATTGTGGTGGATAGCGTCGCCGACGAGCTGATGCGTCTGATGGAAGGTCAGCACGCGGTGAAACTGACCGCCGCTCAGGCCGAACAGCTCCAGCCGGTGCTGCTGAAGAATATCGATGAACGCGGCAAAGGCACCGTCAGCCGTGACTGGGTCGGTCGTGACGCGGGCAAGATCGCCGCAGCCATCGGCCTGAACGTCCCGGATCAAACGCGCCTGCTGTTTGTGGAAACGCCCGCCAACCATCCGTTTGCCGTTACTGAAATGATGATGCCGGTACTGCCGGTGGTGCGGGTCGCCAACGTCGAAGAAGCCATCGCCCTGGCGGTTCAGCTTGAAGGCGGTTGCCACCATACGGCGGCGATGCACTCGCGCAATATCGACAACATGAACCAGATGGCGAACGCCATCGACACCAGCATTTTCGTCAAAAACGGGCCGTGCATTGCCGGGCTTGGATTGGGCGGAGAAGGCTGGACCACCATGACTATCACTACGCCAACCGGCGAAGGGGTGACCAGCGCGCGTACCTTTGTGCGGCTGCGTCGATGCGTGCTGGTGGATGCGTTTCGCATTGTATAAGGGATGACTCATGGCGCACGACGAACAACTCTGGCTCACCCCAAGACTGCAAAAAGCGGCGGCCCTGTGTAACCAGACGCCCGCCGCCAGCGATACACCGCTGTGGCTGGGCGTCGATTTGGGCACCTGCGACGTGGTGTCGATGGTGGTCGACGGCAACGCCCAGCCGGTGGCGGTATGCCTTGACTGGGCCGACGTTGTGCGTGACGGCATCGTCTGGGATTTCTTCGGCGCCGTCACCCTCGTGCGCCGCCATCTCGACACCCTTGAACAGCAGCTCGGCTGCCGCTTTACCCACGCGGCGACCTCGTTTCCGCCAGGCACCGACCCGCGTATTTCGATCAACGTGCTGGAGTCTGCCGGGTTAGAAGTCAGCCATGTACTGGATGAACCGACGGCGGTAGCGGATCTGCTGGCGCTTGATAATGCAGGCGTGGTGGATATTGGCGGCGGCACTACCGGCATTGCCATCGTCAAACAGGGCAAGGTGACTTACTCCGCCGATGAAGCCACTGGCGGGCACCATATCTCCCTGACGCTGGCGGGCAACCGCCGTATTCCCCTGGAAGAGGCGGAACAGTACAAGCGCAGCAATGCGCAGGAGATTTGGCCGGTAGTGAAGCCGGTGTACGAAAAGATGGCGGAAATCGTTGCTCGCCACATTGAAGGGCAAGGAATTGCTGATTTATGGCTGGCGGGCGGCTCCTGTATGCAGCCGGGCGTGGAGGCGTTATTTCGCCAGCGTTTCCCGGAGTTACAGGTGCATTTGCCGCAGCACAGCCTGTTTATGACCCCGCTGGCGATAGCCAACAGCGGGAGAGCGAAAGCGGAGGGACTCTATGCAAGCTGAACTACAGACGGCGCTGTTTCAGGCATTCGACACCCTGAATCTGCAACGGGTGAAAACGTTCAGCGTACCGCCGGTCACGCTGTGCGGACTTGGGGCGCTCGGCGCCTGTGGACAGGAAGCGCAAGCGCGAGGCGTAAGCCATCTGTTTGTGATGGTCGACAGCTTCCTGCATCAGGCGGGAATGACCGCGCCGCTGGCACGCAGCCTGGCGATGAAGGGCGTGGCGATGACGGTCTGGCCGTGTCCGCCTGGCGAGCCGTGCATCACCG
>NZ_JBHSZA010000005.1:0-1703 GCF_042663985.1 Haloplanus sp. GCM10025708 | reverse complement strand
CGCCGCCGCCGGCAGAAGCCTCTATATGCTCATCAAACGAACTCCAGATCAGCACCGCAAATAAGATGACATGCAGCACGGCTGAAATAATTATCGCCCGTTTGAGCTTGTCGTTTTGTTCGGTTGCCTTTGACACTCTCGGTTCCCAAAAAACTGTTCGCCTGTTACTCGCCGTCTTTCAAGCCAACGGGACGCAGACTTCAGATTGGCTGCGTCATTAAGCCAACCGATTTTACGCCCGCGCTGTGTAACAAGTTCAGCGCTTTAATTATTTCATCGTAAGCACCTCTTTCGCGCCGCCGATTAAAAAGACTGTTTTCGGATTAGCCTGCAGATGACGCTTTACTTCTGCGATCACCTGTTCAGACGGTAGTTGATCCATTCGATCTTTATCAACCACTACGCTGTATTGCCCTACTCCGGAAACCTCAACAATGACCGGTGGATCGTCGTTACTACTGACCGCCTGCGATTCATTCGCCTCTGGCAAGTCGACTTCCACGCTCTGGGTAATGATCGGCGCGGTTGCCATAAAGATCAGCAACAGCACCAACAGTACGTCGAGCAGCGGTACAATATTGATTTCGGACTTAAGTTCGCGACGACCTCGTCCACGCGTTCTGGCCATGGCTTACCCCTTGTTGCTTTCGCTAACGGTAAACGCCTGGCGGTGCAGAATCGCGGTGAACTCTTCCATAAAGTTGTCGTAATTCAGTTCCAGCTTGTTCACGCGCTGATTCGGTCGGTTGTAAGCCATAACCGCAGGGATGGCGGCAAACAGACCAATCGCCGTGGCAATCAATGCTTCGGCAATACCCGGCGCAACCATTTGCAGAGTCGCCTGTTTCACCGCGCCCAGGGCGATAAACGCATGCATAATCCCCCATACGGTGCCAAACAGACCGATATAGGACTGATGGAGCCAACCGTGCCAAGAAACGGGATATGCGTTTCCAGCGTTTCAGCTCTCGGTTCATGGAGATGCGCATCGCACGCGACGCCCCTCTACCACTGCCTCCGGCGCATGGCTGTTGGCGCGATGGAGCCGGACAAACTCTTTGAACCCGCTATAAAAGATTTGTTCCGAGCCCGACAGACTATCGCGTCTCCCCAGGCTTTCTGGTAGACGCGAGAGTTCGATTCCAGACCAGAATTTATCTTCAAACGCTTCCGCCTCGCGCGCAGCGGCGTTCAGAATACGCGTTCGCTGGATAATGATGGCCCAGGATGCGATTGAAAAACCAATCAAAATCAACATGATAAGTTTAACCAGAAGGCTTGCCTTCAGGAACAAATCAGGATATTCATGTCAGTCACTGCTTAAACTCCGCGACAATAGACTTGGGAAGCGCACGAGGCTTCATTTTGAGTGGATCAACGCAAACAATCAGAACCTCTGCTTCATTTAGCAGCGTGTTCTCGGCGTTGACAATACGTTGCGTGAAAACCAAAGCGGTGCCACGCATTGACGTAATTTCTGTTTGAACTTCAAGCATATCGTCGAGCCGCGCAGGCGCATAATATTCCAGCGTCATCTTGCGCACCACAAAGGCGACCCGCTCCGCCAGCAGCCCTGTTGGCTGAAGTGATGGTGACGCAGCATCTCGTGCGCGCTCTTTCATAAAAAGCGACATAGCTGGCGTGATAAACCACACCGCCGGCGTCCGTGTCTTCCGTAATAAACTCGAATTAGCCATCGAAAC
>NZ_JBHSZA010000004.1:0-4514 GCF_042663985.1 Haloplanus sp. GCM10025708 | reverse complement strand
AGCGTTCGCCCCATGGTGACATCGCCATCGAGTTCAGTGGCCTGCGTCCTGGCGAGAAGCTCTACGAAGAGCTGCTGATCGGTGACAACGTGAATCCCACCGACCATCCGATGATCATGCGGGCCAACGAGGAACACCTGAGCTGGGAGGCCTTCAAGGTCGTGCTGGAGCAGTTGCTGGCCGCCGTGGAGAAGGACGACTACTCGCGGGTTCGCCAGTTGCTGCGGGGAAACCGTCAGCAGCTGCTGCGCCTGACGGTGAAATCGTCGACTGGATCTATCGCCAGAGGCGGCGAGAACCCTGAGTCATCGTTCTCCGGAAAAGGCCGCCTAGCGGCCTTTTTTGTTTTCTCCGTACGATGTTTCCGGTGCCGGACCAGGAAGCGACTGCTTTGCTGGGGCTGTCGATCCAGGTGCGTTCCACGGCGATAAGGTGGTTTCGTGGATGGGCATGAAGCCCTCTACGTGGTCATTCATCTCTGAAGGAGTGCACCCATGCACCTAATCAAATCCGCTCTGCTTCTCATCCTGTTCGCCTGTCTTCCGTTTTCGGCTTCCGCCGCACCAGCCGCCGTCGCCAAGAATCCGCTGGCCGCAACGACACCTGCGACGACCGTGTCGCCGGGGGAGCAGGTCAATATCAATACGGTCGATGAGGCCGCCCTGATACGGGCTCAACGGTGTCGGCGAGGCCAAGGCCAGGGCGATCCTCGAGTATCGTGCGGCCCATGGTCCGTTCGTCTCGGTGGATCAACTGCTGGAAGTGAAGGGTAGGCCCGGCGTTGCTGGAGAAGAACCGGTCGCGGATCGTCATCGAGTGAGGTGCGACTGAAGGGGCGAACTTTCGTCCCGATAACGAAAAAGCCCCGGCATGTGCGAGGGCTTTGAATTTGGCTCCGCGACCTGGACTCGAACCAGGGACCCAATGATTAACAGTCATTTGCTCTACCGACTGAGCTATCGCGGAACAGCGAGGCGTATGTTACTGATTAAGGGGAAGTCAAGCCTCTCCCGATGACTTTTTTTCCTACAGGACCTGGACGATGGCCTTGGTGATGGTCTCCAGGTTCGATTTGTTCAGCGCGGCGACGCAGATACGACCGGTGCTGACGGCGTAGATACCGAACTCGGTCTTCAGGCGCTCGACCTGGTCGGCGGTCAGGCCGGAATAGGAGAACATGCCACGCTGGCGACCGACGAAGCTGAAGTCGCGCTTGGCGCCGTGGGCTGCCAGTTGCTCGACCATCGCCAGGCGCATGTCGCGGATGCGGTCGCGCATCTCGCCCAGTTCCTGCTCCCAGAGGGCCCGCAGTTCCGGGCTGTTGAGCACGGAGGAGACGACGCTGGCGCCGTGGGTCGGTGGGTTCGAATAGTTGGTGCGGATCACCCGCTTCACCTGGGACAGCACGCGGGCCGATTCATCGCGGCTTTCGGTCACGATCGAGGGGCGCCGACGCGTTCGCCATAGAGCGAGAAGGATTTGGAGAACGAGCTGGAAACGAAGAAGCTCAGGCCCGACTGGGCGAACAGGCGCGCGCGGCGTCTTCCTCGATGCCGTTGCCGAAGCCCTGGTAGGCGATGTCGAGGAACGGCACGTGGCCCTTGGCCTTGAGCACGTCCAGCACCTGTTTCCAGTCGTCCAGCTCGAGATCGACGCCGGTCGGATTATGGCAGCAGGCGTGCAGGACCACGATCGAGCGGGCCGGCAGGGCATTCAGGTCTTCCAGCAGGCCGGCGCGGTTCACGCCATTGCTGGCGGCGTCGTAATAGCGGTAGTTCTGCACCGGGAAGCCGGCGGCTTCGAACAGTGCGTGTGGTTTTCCCAGCTCGGGTCGCTGATGGCCACGGTGGCGTCGGGCAGCAGGCGCTTGAGGAAGTCGGCGCCGAGCTTGAGGGCGCCGGTGCCGCCGACGGCCTGGGTCGTGACCACGCGGCCGGCGGCCAGCAGCTCGGATTCGTTACCGAACAGCAGTTTCTGTACGCCCTGGTCGTAGGCGGCGATCCCTTCGATCGGCAGGTAGCCGCGCGGCGCGTGGCCTCGATGCGGGCCTTCTCGGCAGCCTGCACGGCACGCAACAGCGGAATGCGCCCCTCCTCGTTGTAGTACACGCCCACGCCCAGGTTGATCTTGCCCGGACGGGTATCGGCGTTGAAGGCTTCGTTCAGGCCAAGGATGGGATCACGCGGTGCCATTTCGACGGCAGAAAACAGACTCATTTTGCGGCTGCTCGGGTGTGAAGAGAGGAGGGCAACGCAACCCGTTATGCGGGGCGCAAAGGGTTGCGCAAACGGGGGGTTATTATAGACACCCCTTGATGCATGCGGCGACATTTAGGTGCATGCTTTCAGCTATTTCTGACGCCGGATTTTCCTTGGCGTCACAGCTCCCTGCGAGGTTTTTCATGGATACGTTCCAACTCGACTCGCGCTTCAAGCCCGCCGGCGACCAGCCGGAAGCCATCCGGCAGATGGTCGAGGGCTGGAGGCGGGGCTTTCGCACCAGACCCTGCTGGGGGTGACGGGCTCTGGCAAGACTTTCGGCATCGCCAACGTGATTGCCCAGGTGCAGCGCCCGACCCTGGTCCTGGCGCCGAACAAGACCCTGGCGGCCCAGCTCTACGGGGAGTTCAAGACGTTCTTCCCGCACAATTCCGTGGAGTACTTCGTTTCCTACTACGACTACTACCAGCCGGAGGCCTACGTACCGTCTTCCGATACCTATATCGAGAAGGACTCCTCGATCAACGACCATATCGAGCAGATGCGCCTGTCGGCGACCAAGGCGCTGCTCGAGCGTCCGGATGCGATCATCGTCGCCACCGTGTCGTCCATCTACGGCCTCGGTGATCCCGCGTCCTACCTGAAGATGGTCCTGCACCTGGACCGCGGCGACCGCATCGACCAGCGCGAACTGCTGCGGCGACTGACCAGCCTGCAGTACACCCGCAACGACATGGATTTCGCCCGTGCGACTTTCCGTGTGCGTGGCGATGTGATCGACATCTTCCCGGCCGAATCCGATCTCGAGGCGATTCGTGTCGAGTTGTTCGACGACGAGGTGGAAAGCCTCTCGGCCTTCGATCCGCTCACCGGCGAGGTGATCCGCAAGCTGCCGCGCTTCACCTTCTACCCCAAGAGCCACTACGTGACTCCGCGCGAGACGCTGCTGGAGGCGGTCGACCAGATCAAGGCCGAACTCAAGGAACGCCTGGACTACCTGCGCAACAACAACAAGCTGGTGGAAGCGCAACGCCTGGAGCAGCGCACGCGTTTCGACCTGGAGATGATCCTCGAACTGGGCTACTGCAACGGCATCGAGAACTACTCGCGCTATCTTTCCGGGCGGGCCCCCGGCGAGCCGCCGCCGACGCTCTACGACTACCTGCCGGCCAACTCGCTGCTGGTTATCGACGAATCGCACGTCAGCGTTCCGCAGGTCGGCGCGATGTTCAAGGGCGACCGCTCGCGCAAGGAGACCCTGGTGGAATACGGTTTCCGCCTGCCTTCGGCGCTGGACAACCGGCCGCTGCGCTTCGAAGAGTGGGAGGCGGTGAGTCCGCAGACCATCTTCGTCTCCGCCACCCCGAGCCCCTACGAGGCGGAACATGCCGGGCGGGTCATCGAGCAGGTGGTGCGTCCCACCGGGCTGGTCGATCCGGAGATCGAGGTACGCCGGCGATGACCCAGGTGGATGACCTGCTCTCGCAGATCCGCCAGCGGGTGGCCAAGGACGAGCGGGTGCTGGTGACTACCCTGACCAAGCGCATGGCCGAGGACCTCACCGATTATCTCGGCGATCACGACGTGCGGGTGCGCTACCTGCACTCGGACATCGATACCGTCGAGCGAGTGGAGATCATCCGCGACCTGCGCGCCGGTGCGTTCGACGTGCTGGTGGGGATCAACCTGCTGCGCGAAGGCCTGGACATGCCCGAGGTGTCGCTGGTGGCGATCCTCGACGCGGACAAGGAAGGCTTCCTGCGCTCGGAGCGCTCGCTGATCCAGACCATCGGTCGTGCCGCGCGCAACCTGCACGGCAAGGCGATCCTCTACGCCGACAACGTCACCGGCTCGATGCAGCGTGCGATCGACGAGACCGAGCGGCGTCGGGCCAAGCAGATCGCCTTCAACGAAGCCCATGGCATCGTGCCCAAGGGGTGCGCAAGGACATCAAGGACATTCTCGAAGGCGCCGTGGTGCCCGGCGCGCGCGGCAAGCGCAAGGGCGTGGCCAAGGTGGCGGAGGAGAGCGGGCGCTACGAGAACGAACTGCGCTCGCCGAGCGAGATCAGCAAGCGCATCCGCCAACTGGAGGAAAAGATGTACCAGTTGGCCCGCGACCTGGAGTTCGAGGCGGCGGCGCAACTGCGCGACGAGATCCAGACGCTGCGCGAGCGCCTGGTCAACGTCTGAACCTCAGTGAGCCCCGGCGTCGGAGCGGGCGCCGATGCCGCCGGCAGCGAGCGGGTCAGCAGCACCGCGAGCATGCTCACTGCGAGCACCATGCCGATGACAT
>NZ_JBHSZA010000003.1:0-336792 GCF_042663985.1 Haloplanus sp. GCM10025708 | reverse complement strand
CTTTGGCTTCGGCGACCTGACTGCTTCGGGTAACAGACGATCCACTCTCTCCACGCTGACCACAGACGAACTCCACATTATCGACTTCTGCTGGGGCCGCTTCGCGGATGAGCACTTCGAATATCGGATCTCCAGGTAGGAGCAGCCGAATCGACGGGAACTGCTCAGAAATCTCTGGGTTGAACGTCACAACA
The DNA here is from genome assembly GCF_042663985.1 of Haloplanus sp. GCM10025708. Classification (NCBI taxonomy): domain Archaea; kingdom Methanobacteriati; phylum Methanobacteriota; class Halobacteria; order Halobacteriales; family Haloferacaceae; genus Haloplanus; species Haloplanus sp. GCM10025708. The sequence continues at coordinate 336,598 of NZ_JBHSZA010000003.1, read as the reverse complement.
ACACCGCTACCCCCTCCAAGCTCTGCCTGAGCTGTCTCTCCGAGCGACTCCGGCATTGCTACTGCACCCTCCTCCGGCAGTTCCAGAACGTATGCATCGTCGACGATGTCTTCGAAGTCGTCGGCGCGGGCATGGTTCCGGAGGGCAGTAAACGACCATTCTGTCTCTTCGAGGCGGTCGCTTTGCGTAATCTGTGTCTCGATCGTCTCCAAGCTCACCAACGGTTCATACGACCGATCACCGGTCCCGATCCCATCGAATGCGGGATAGCAATAGGGTTCCCACCCGTCAAGTCCGGAACTCTCGATTATCGCCTCTTTCGTCGATACCTCTTCTGGCTCACCTGCTCCCGGTCTCCTCGGCTTTCTCCTGGGCACGTTTTGCCCGCGAGTCTGCTTCTTCGACGACTTGCTCACTGGGCTCTCTGGTGGCATCCGGCCCGGAACTACCCATAACGGCGTCTTTGATGTCCTGCTCGATGCTGTTCAGTACCGGACGCATCGGCCCAACCACGTTCTCGAACAGCTGTAACCGTCCCTCCAGTTCCTCATAGATGTCGCCGTCGATGCTGTCCTTGTAGGCGTAGTTGATGATCTTCACGACCTCGTTTTTCTGGCCAATACGGTCGATTCGACCGATGCGTTGTTCAACCCGCATCGGATTCCACGGCAGATCGAAATTGATCAGCGCATCTGCAGTCTGGAGGTTCAGCCCCTCACTCGCGCTGTCTGTACAGATCAGGATATTGGTGTCCCCGTCAGTGAAATCGCGCTTGATCGCCTCTTTACCGACGTTCACCCACTCTCCGGATGTTTCGTCGTACTGCATCCCGCCACCACCACTGTACGTACCGACGTTCGGATGTGTGTCTGTCAGGGTCTCACGGATATGTCGAGGGTATCGTGGTATTGTGTGAAGATGATGATGTTATCACGGGCGCTCTGACGGAGCGAGCGAATGTCGCGGCGCAACTGCGCTACCTTCGGGTCGGTATGGGCCTGCCTGAGATCGTCCACGAACTCTTGGAGGGCCGTCCGCTCCGCCTGAATCACGTCGGCGGCACCACGACTACTTGGCTGATAGGCGTCGAGGATGCTTGGCCGATCGCCTCGTCGATGGTCGCCTCCGTCACTCCGGCGTCCCTACTAAGCTCGGAGACCTCCTCGGTCATGTCCTCAACCTTCTCGTCGAGCTTCTCCATCCGGCGCTGGAGGCTCTGCTTGATGGCGTGTAGACTGCTCGTCAGGCGCTGACGATACGTGGTCATCACGAAGCCCAACGCGAGTTTCTCCTTCCCTGTCAGGACTTTCTGCGACTGCTTATACGTCTCATCAATATACTGCTCTACCTGATCGTACAGCGGGGCTGCGTCACCCAGCTCGATACGTTTTGTCTCGACATCCCGAGTCGGAACCGTATCGTCGAGCAGCCCGAGATCCTGACACTGCTCCAATACCGCTCGAGTATTCCGGAAGATGCGGGACTGAACCGGTGTCGCCCACTGAGAAGCCTCCATGGTGCGCTCCACTCCGTTGGCCCACAGTCGAAAATGAGCGAGCGCGGATCGTCAAATCGGGGTGAGGTTTCGCGCACGCCGACGAGTTTCTCGGGCTTTCCGCTGTTGAATCGACTCCGTGTCCGTCGCCTCGGCTAGCGCCTTCGCCTGCTCGTCGTAGCCGGGATTCGACGTGAGATGTTCGTGAATGAGTTTCCCGAACCGTTCGATTCTTGGTCGGCCTTCGTCCTCCTCCAGATCGAGCTCTTTCTGGAACTGTTGGAGAACCTGTTGCTGTCCATCGGCTATATTCTGATAGCGAGAGCCGACGGTACTGAGGCTATCTTCGAGTGCTTGCCGTGTTTCGAAGAACTCGACGAATCGGTCCTTGTCGTCCCAACCCTCTGGGAGATCGCATAGTCGAAGGAGATCGTAGAGCTCGCCAACATTCAACTGCATAGGAGTCGCCGTGAGAGCGTAGAGACACCGGGAGGCTTCTTCGGCCTGTCCGAGCAGGTCGTAGAGTTTCGTCTCCTCGCGAGCACTGTGTGCCTCGTCGACGACTGTGAGATCCCACACGTTCTCGTCGATGCGTGGGGCGACGTGTGCCTGATTACCTTCGCGGCGGGCGGTATGCCACGACTCGATTACGACGGTTGGCTCATCTCTCTCCGTAACGAACGAACCAATCGGCGTGTTCTCCCACGCATCGGCGTCGACCGCTCCGGATGTGGGGATACGGTGATCCTCTGCGTCTCCGAGAGGACCGATCATGTAATCACCGTCGTAGGACCGTTCGTGATAGTAGGCGTGGATATTGAAGCGGTCGAGGAGTTCGTTCTGCCACTGCTGTACCAACCCTGCAGGAACCAGAAACAGCGCCTGCTCAGCCTCTCCGACCTCCATCAGCCGTGAGAGGGTCAGGCCTGCTTCGATGGTTTTGCCGAGCCCCACCTCGTCACAGAACAGGAGGTTGTTCGGGTAGATACTGACCGCGGTATCGGAGATCGTTCGCTGATGGGGCCAGGGCGTGACAGTACTGATCTCCTCTGCGAGGTGGATTCCTCCTGGTGTCCGTCCGGCGATCGAGACGACACCGGCGGTATCGTCTTCGGGCACCGTCGTCTGGGGGTCGTGATTCTTAACGCGCTCGACGTGTTCCTCGAGCGTTCCATCGGTGTCCTTCCAGTCAATGAGGTCCTGGCGTGCAGCTTCGTCGAGCTCGAAGACATCGACGGAGGGTGGAAGCCGTTCCAGAGTGCGTTGAACGTCGAGACGTCTTCCTCGACATACTTCGCCTCGCCGCGGCTCCAGGAGCGATGAACTTTGAAGCGTTCGTAGTTGTACTGCCACGCACTGAGCGTCTCGTTGATACTCCCCTCGAAGCTGATCTTGTTGCCCTCGCGATCGACACCGATGCCGAGCTTCGGGTGGAAGAGCCCGTCACCGCCTTTGGGGTCACCGACCTTGATTTGGAGGTCGCCGCGGTCGAGGAGGGTAGCGATGATGGTGAGTTGGGACTCAACCCACGGTTCGAGGGGTTCATCTGCGTCAGGGAACATCGCTCCCTTCTCGCGCTTCTGGAGGTCGGCTCCAGCGATGACACGTACTGTTCCATCAGTCTCGAGGAGGGAGTCAACCCCTTCGAGAGCGTGCGCCAGACTACGCAGACTCAGGTAGCCGGCGAGCCGGTCGTAGCGGATGACCTCGTTGAGGAATGGCCGGTAGAACGTCTCCATGAGCGTCCGGTTGGTCCGGAACTCGCTTTCGTACACCGGCTCCCACGAGACGTTCTGAAGACTCATTCGAATTCTTCAGTCAGGGATGATTGTCGGTCGTCCCCTGACAAGTCCAAGTGAGACAGCTCGATGTCAAGGTATTCCCCGGTGTCTCCTGAGATTAGGTTAATAAGTGTCTCTTTCATTGGTTCGTCACCCGGAAGAACCTCTAATAACGCAGCTACACCTATCTTAAATTCTTGATTAGATTTGAGGTTTCTGTCAGTAATCCACTTCCAGGCACCGTCTGGTCCCTTGTTGTCGTATACATGAACCACTGAATGTATGAGGTCAATTATGTATGTGAAACGCGTATCTGTTGGGTTAACCGGATATTTTCGAGTTGATGGATTCTCTGCACCATCCGCCTTGAGCTTTGTAATATCCTGCACACGATCCTTCGGAGACTGCAGAGTTACCTCACTACCACCTCTCCAGATCTTCGTAGGGCGTTTTAGATCTTCAATATCAACTCCAGCAGCCACGCCCAATTGGTTTGCTTCGTCATATGGCATAGTGTCATTCTCGTATATTAACCAAGCAAGAACATACCAACGTGAGGGAATCCAGTTGGTCAATGCCTGCCGTTTCAAGAAAAGTTTCAGCAATAACACTTGTTACTGCTTCTTGAGCTTTTGATAAAGCGGTCTTTGGTCTAACTTCCTCTCCTTTCTTATTAACTACTGGATATTCAGAAGCATACCGTTGAAGCGTCGGCCCGTAAGCGGAGATCGCCATATCTGTTTTAGAAATGGAATAATCGGATTGAATGATATCTTCTGCTTCCTCACGAGCAACATTTGCGATATCGGACTTCACATCTCCCCATAGCGTCTTTTCGTCGCTCTTCCTTTTTTGCTTCCTTCCAATCAACAGAATGGAGCTATCTGCGCTTGCTTTGTCCTGAGCTCCAATTCGATCACCCATCTCTGTTTTAATCGGATGAGTTGCTGTAATTGTAAATCCCGACTCTATGAGGGCAGACGTAAGAGTATCCCACGCATCAATCTCCCTATGGGTGAACATAATTGTCATAACTCCTCCGTCGCTAAGTGATTTGTATATCTCAGAGAATATTTCTCCCATCTTATCCTCATAGAAATTGTCAGCAAGCTCTTTCTTTGATTTAGAATCGTTATCGAATTCCTCAAATCGAGAAGGATTGGCTACAGCTTCATCTTTCTTATTAGTGAGCTTGGTGTCATATAGGTCTGGGAACACATCACCAAGGTATTCTTTGTGGAAGATGTAGAAGATATCTGCTAGTTCAGCATACTGGATGCTTTGGTAGTACGGAGGGTCGACGATAGCAATATCAACTGAACCTTCTGACCAATCGCTAGAGAGGCTGGCAGCATCACCGTATCGTACCTCTGCCGGTTCTGATTCGCGTACATACGAGGCAATTTTCTCGTAAGAGTCTATAACATGATCTGAGTTCTTCTCATACCCCCGTCTTGGAGCAGATATATTATTATCTGCCCCCATCTTTGAGAACAAAATTATTCTGAGCAAACATCCCATGCGGAATACCCCGTTGGTCATACCACTTTGAGAGTCTTGAATTGAACATTACTACCCGGCTAGCACAAAGCGTTAAGACGGAAGCAATAGCCTCAGCCCTCTCTTGTTCATATTTTGCTTGTATTTCAGGAAGAGCATCTTGGAATGCCTGCAAGTATTCGTAATGTACCACTAGCTGTCTTGGCGTGAAGATGTCCCGCCATTCTTCAACCCCGTAATTTTTGACTCGGTCTGTGAACCCACCTGGATATGACTCGGTGAGGAAGTCGATCATTCCAAAGTCATTTTCTACCCTTTCAGCGGCTTTCTCCATCCCTTTTTGATCAACCTCATCTCCTCCGCGGAACTTACGATTCCCACGCGCATCCTCATAATTAACACCGTAGACACTATATTCGAATTCACCCTCAGCTATCTTCTCCCTTACTTGGTCATTTTCTGTAACTACATCGCAATGAGGACATTCTGCATCACCACCTTTCACTGGTCCATCATCTGGGTCGTAGTCATCAGTGTCTTGCACCTTTACATGTTCGTATGAGACTTCTCCATCGGTGTAAATTGGCTTTATTGCATCCCCTCCATTCGAGCTCTTGTTCAACCACCATTTCACGACAAGCGGAATCTGACCACCACAGGACTCACAGTTTATCAGATATGTGACGGCTGAATTTAGAATTGTGGACCCGTCTTCTTTTGTAGGATAGTATTGCCTAGTATTCTCTTGAGCGGATTCCTGAATCTCATCTCTCCACTCGTAAATTTCAGGAGTGAGAGATCCTACTTGAGGGGCGTATTCCAGTCCTACTCTCATTATCAAGTTGGGAACTGGATTTAGTTCATTAGCCTTCGTGGGGAATCCATATCTAATCGATTCAAACGGGATGATTCCACGGCCTGCTGTCGGATCCATTACAGTCGGTAAGCTACCACCCCACCCTTCTCGAATCTCCGCGTGCATTTCCTCCAGTTCTTTAGCAGTCGGTGTCTGTGTGCTCGGATTCGGATACTGGTAATGATCGTCTAGGGTTGCACCGTTCTTTGGCTCCGTGAACTTTCCTTCAACATATTCAGCAATCTCAGAATCCAGTTCTTTCGGCCCGATCTGCATCAACTTGAGAAGTTTATCCGAGTCGATCTCACCTGGGTATGCAGATGCGATTGTAGCGAGCCTCGCTACTGGAGTGGGTCGAGCAGCAAACCACTTGTGCAAGCTACGTAGTGGGTGATGGCGACCAGACGCCATGTCTTTTTGACTTTCAATGTCAATTGCTGTAAGCGGGAGCTTTGATTCAATTGCTACTTTATTCGGTGTATCGGATCCAACGGAATGGCCTTCTTGATTTTGTTCTGACATATTTAAATGTGGTCGGCGAGTAGGACGCGGAGTGCTTTCGTACCGCTGGGCGAGGACGGAGAGCGAGCCTTGGCGTGCCAGTAGTAGCATTCACCCAGGCTCATCTGGTCGATTCCCTTTGCGACTTCACGGAGACGGTCCCGGCGTCGCATCGGCTTCATCGCACGGAACGCAATCGAAAGCCGAACACCGGCCGCTTCGGGGAGACTCACGCTTGCTGGGTCTCCTGTACAGACGGTCTCGGGATCAAGACTCAGCTCCCGGAAAGTGGATTCGATGAGGAAACTCACCTCGTTGAACGCCCCACCGCGTAACGTTGCGATGCGAATCGCACACCAGTCATCCCAACCGTACGCCGCGTCATCCGCTCCGGGGAGTTCGGACGGGGAACGGTCGCCGGTAATGGCTTCCTCCAGTTCGCGTACTGAGACGCTCACTGCTTTTTGGGCTCTCTCGAACCGTTCTCGTCGAGCCGTTGCGATATCCCGGGGCGCCAGCTCGTAGAGCGTGATTTCGTGCTGGTCGTCGACCCGATCACGCGTCAACACGAACGTCGGTCGATTCCCGTACGCGCCAGTGGTGAAGGCGAACGAATTCCCCTCGGCGATGCCTTGGCTCATACTTGGGTCACCTCGCTGGATTCGATCACACGGATTTGCGTGTGCATCGTGACGGTGAATGCGTTGTCGACCGCAAGGAGCTCGTCAGGAGGTCGAACGTGTCGCCATAGAGGCGGTCATCGCCCTCGTCGAACTCAATCGAGAACTCGGCTTCAGCGGTACGACCGCCATCCGGATTCGCGAGATCTTCCGGCTCCATGTTGAATCTGAGATGGCTCGCGAAGACCTCCGGGCGTCCATTGAAATCGACTTCGAACTCCGATTTCGAGTCGGCTCCGTCGTTGGCCTCATAATCGAAGTCCATCGTCGTGTCCTCTGCGAAGTCCTCGTTATTGCTGAGTTTGTTCGCAGTGAACCACGCACCTTTCCACGCATCGGCCCCGTCCAGATGGATCCAGACGCCTTCGACGATGGGGGTCAGTTCGTCAGGGTGCCCGTCGTACTCCTCGCGAGCGCTGGTAAGCTCATCAGCGATGTCAGCCCGCATTTCCTGCAGGGCCCGAGAGACGTGTGCGGGTTCGGAGGTGCGAACTTCGATGAGTTTACTGAATGGCTCAGGTTCGTCATCGCCACCCGAACCGCCCCCGCTACTGCCGCCAGTCTCCTCCTCATCATCGTCGTCAGTAGTCTCGTCCTCCTGCTCTTCATCTTCGTCGGGTTCCTCCCAGTCGATCTCACTCCCGACGTCGTCGACCAGCTCATCGAGCGAGGTGTAGAGTGTGTGCGACTGCGAGAGCTTCACGTCCTGATAGCTGAGCCCCGCGTGCAGATTCTTCGCGTCGTCGAGTTCGTGATCGGTTGCCGTGAGCGTCGTCTCGGGCGTGTAGTACCCGGTCTTCTGCTCCTCGTCCCAGTAGGCGTACCCGTCTTCACGGACGAGCTGGGCGATCGTCTTTCGCAGTGGGATGGGTGACAGGAGAATCTCCGCATCCTGGCGCTTTCCGAACTGTTCTTCGATTGCTCTCGTCGTCATCGAGGCCGAGCCGACGTTCCAGATCGTCGCCTCGAACCAATCAACACCGTAGGCGTCCTCTCCTTCGGGGATAATCGCGCCTGCCTCATCGAGCTTCTCGATGACACTCTGATGGATGGTGCTGTCGGTGGTGACGTTCCGATGAGCCAGGCCATCTCCAGTCGGGAAGTAGAGGTGCGTATACGCCTTTTTGATGTCCTGATCGAGCGTGCCCTTCGCGCTATCGAGGCGTTCACCGAGCTTGTCCTGCTGTTCGGTGTTGAGCTCGTACTGGTCGCCGAGATTATTCTGGATGTGTTTGATGGCAGCGACGCGCTCTGCGGTCCGCTTCGCGTCAGTCACGTCGTTCGCGCTCGCTGCGAGGAAGACGACGTTGTTCTTGAACACCCGTGGCGTCTTCTGCCCGCCACTCGACGATGCTGTATTCTTGTACAGCGTTTGGATTGCCTCTGGGACGGTCTCGTAGTCCGTGATGGTGACCGTATCGAAGTCCATCACGCACAGGTGCGCTTCGTCAGCTGTATCTGGGATCTCGTGCGGCTCCTCCGGCCCGACAATCACATTCAGACTACCCTGACCGAGCGCCTCGTCGAGGGCTTCCTCGAGATGCCGTCGGGCGAGCCCGTCTTGCAGTTGCTCGACGACAGAATCGATGAGTTTCGTGAGGTTCGGCTCTGACTTGAACTGGATTTTCTCACCGTTGTCTCCGTGCAGGTAGAAACACGCAGACCGACGTCCCTCTCCAAGGAGGTTATTGAGAGCGTCGTCGTAGTGCGCAGCTCGACTTCGGTGTTGGCAATTGCGTGTCGAAGAGGCCGGCGTGTAGTGCCGCGTCCGTCAGCCCCCTTCACGATACTTTTCCAGAGGATTGCCGTCGTCAGATGTGTTCCGAGTGGGGGTGTCCGTTCTTGACCCAGTTCCGGTCCTCTTCCTCTGCGTTCGCCGTGCCATCTTCCGAGAAGATGTCGGCTTTGATTGCGGCCTCGAAGTCCATGTCGACCGACGAGAACAGCCGGAGGAGCGTCGAACGAACGTCCCCATCGGAGGGATGCATGTCGAACAGACGGACGAAGTGGCGTTCTTGGTAGTCGCTCTGGTGCTGCCAAAGGCGGTAGACTGCGCGGGAGAGGAGCTTGAGTGCACCACGAGTGCGCTGGAACGACGGGAGGGAGTCCAGTTCCTCTGTGAGTGTATCGATGACCGTCGGATGAATCGGGTAGCTGTCTTCGAGGCGGTCTCGGTGTTCCGGGTTCGTCGCACTGTCGGGGAAGGAGTCACGATCACCCGTATAGAGGGACATATAGGCATCAACAGTCGCATCCCGCCCGTCTTCCGCGACGCTCTCGAACAAGCGGTGCCGCAGGACAGCGGCAATTTCGTTGTCCTCCGTCGGCGTGATGGACCCCTCGACACGGTCGCTGATACTGTTGAACTCAGAGATGGTCTCGGAGACGAGACCACGGACGTCTTCGGCTTGGTCGGCGAAGGCGGTGTCCGCGATACTGAGGACAACAGTGACCTTATCGTTATTCTGCGTCGCGGACAGCAGCGACATCAGGAAGGTATTCGTCTGCTTTGCGAGCGTCGAATCTCCGATTTCAACAGCGGCAGCTTGCTCGAGATATGCGGCGATCTCGTCGATGAGGATGAGCGACGGATTGTCGTTCCGCTCGAAGAGCCGCTCGAGCTTGGTTGTTCCTGGAGGCGTTCTGTTCTCGTCGTTTTCGCGCAGGAACTCGTAGCCTTCCCGCCCGAACAGCTGGTAGGCCATTTCGCCCCACATCGTCTTCGTTGCGGGGGCGTCAGGGTCGTCGTAGTTCGAGCGAGCGTCCTCGGCGTCGACGTGTGTGCCCACGAAGACGGCTGTGTTGACGTCGAGACCGAGTGCAGCGGTGTCAGTATACTCGTCGGCGATGTCCTGGTCGAGGATGAAGTCAGACAGATCGGGGACAGCACTTGGTGATTCTGCGAGGTGATACGCGGCGATCTGGTTGTGGGTTTTCCACCACCGAAGCTGGTGTCGAGTCGGAGAATGCCGTTCGTGCCGGTGTAGTCGTCGTTATGTGCGCCGACGAAACGGGTTGCGAGACGTGTGAGAAGATCCTGCAGACCGCTGGTGGGGTAGGTTTTCTCGAAGAAAAGTCGAGGGTCAGCGTAGACATCAGGAGCGTCGTCGCTGTGGGCGACGTCCGCGAGGCTAGCCGCGAATTGGTCCTCGGCGAGTTCACCGGTGAGAACGTCTTGGCGAGGTTCGCAGGAGTCGAAAATACTCGGCGGGCGATTCGTCGTGCCGGTGGTTGTGGGCGTATCGCTCATTCGTTTGTTGAGGTGGTTTCGTTGGTGCGTTCTTTGAGGAGCGTCTTGATTACTGAATCAAGGGACGTGTGGTCTTCTTCGTCCTTGATCTCCTCTAGCTGTTCTTTCGTCCAGTCCTGTACCCGTATCATCGGCATAATTGTATCACGAAATGTCCGGTCCCCTGAGTTTCGCGCACAGTAGGTTATCACGATGTATACAGACAGTTGACTTAGTCATTTGGTATTTTAAAGGTGATTTCAGTCCAGCTGGCCTGCGGTTCGACCATGATACCGTCCTCTGGACAGTCTCCCATCTAATTCATGTTTTTTTAGCCAGCTCTTTGTAGCTCCTGGATAAGTCCCCATCTTCCTGATCAATTAGTATAAAAGTAGATTTTTGAATGGTTATCGAGAAGCAAAGGAGTATGAAGGCAGTCGTATTCACCGAATCCTCAAATACTGTTGATGAAAATGCACAGTCTCTGTTAAATTATTATAAGGGTCAGTTTCGACCAGTCGCTTCGCTTGTTGAGGAGCTCTCAAATTTCGCAGATACAGACCTCTATATCCTCTCTGACGAGTTTGGCGTTTCTCAGGCTTCCCAGTCAATCTCAGGACTCACTCCCGGTTCCGACCGGGCTCAGGTACATGAACATGCCCAGTCTCTATTACTCAAGGAAGTAGAAGATGCTGACATAATCATCCTCCTATTGACTAAATCAGTCTTCACAGAAATTCTAAAACCGATTTGGAGCGATCTTATAAAGAAATCCACGGAAGATTCAATTTGGGGATTAGCAGTCCCTCAGAGTGTCCTTGATGAACTTGATCTCAATTCTCTCAGAACTAAGGGGACCCTCTATATTTACCCACGAGTTGGCGTTGCCCGAATTGATACCGAAACACGAACAAGTATTCTTGATGCTGTAGAAGCAAGGACCAATAGTAATTGACCTTTTCAAGTGAGATCAATGTCCAAACCCGAAATAGTCGCCCTTGATGACGGCGAAGCCTATCCCTATTCGTCGCATATCAGCGTAGACGGTACCGAACTCCAGCTGGGCGATCTTCTCCTTGTGTTTGATTCTCCCGACGACAATGGTGTCAGCTTCTTTGAGCGCATCTATGGGTTCACTTGGCCGGGAATTATCACTCACGTCGTCGATGGGCCGGTTCCTGCTGAGTTCCACAATTTCGAGGACTTTGCTGCGGATCTCGAAGGCGGGAAGATCGCGGTCGCCAGCAAACGCGAACAAACGAGCTTCTTCGTCGACGAAGACACCGTTCGCACTATCACCCTCTACCGATACCAGTACCAGGGCGGGTGGCAGCCGATCGTGATTGATGAGCGACGAGATCCACTTGAGAACACCCCCTTCAATGAATCAATTACTCTCTGTGAGGATGAAGAGCAGGTAATTGAAGAAATACTCGGGACGAGTTCCCCTGAGAAGAAGCAGGAGGTTGAGCTTATCCGCGAATTTCTGCGGTCTGCTGGTTATCAACTAAATCCGATCTCTGATTCAGACGAATAAGTCTCTCACTCACCGATTCACATATAGTAGAAATACTGTGGCTGAACCTCTGAAATGGACTCAGTATCTACTTCAGAGAGGATTGTGCCGACACGCTTTGCAACACTCACGGTTGCTGGCATCCGAATTGCGTAGTCCGATGTATTCCAGTCGAGTTTTGTGAAAAAGAGAATCTCCTTACAGATCTCTAACGAGGGTGTCTCACAAATCTCATCAGGTCGGATCTCAATCGGTGATGGTACTCCACTCCCCTGATAGGTCGTCTCTTCTGGGACATATCCAGATGTGTGGAGATAGTGGACGTCGTCATCAGGGACGCTCAGGAGGGTTCCCCGCATGGCGGGATAATCCGTAGGTGGGAACAACCTGATCTTTGGCCGCCTACGAACCCAGACTAGATCTAAATCGCGAACACTGTCTGTGGCATCAAGCAACCCTTCACGTTCTTCTTCCCAGAAGACAGATGGCTTATGAAGGACGAACCGGCTGGGACGTGTCCCTTTCTGAGCTTCGTAGTATTCCAGAATCTGCTCACCTACCTGTCTAGCCGCCTCATATGAGAGGTGGGGAGATCCATTCTCGTCCTCGGTGATATCCGGGAGTGGATCGCTCTGAAGGATAATATGGTCCCGTCCGTGAAAGACGTGAGCAAGAGCAGCTCGAATTACATCATCTCCTTCGTCTCGCTCCCTGTAGAACGAGAGCCCTGCGTAGCAGTGCCCATCTTCGATTTGCCGAGTTTTCCAGGGATGCCCTCGTTGAGACTTGTATAGAAGTCCAACTGTGAGATTCCAGGCCCGAGATGCTCGCTGACGGTCAGTACGGATCGCAAGTGTGGATGGCTTAATCAGCTGTGTGGGGATTCGAGCCTCCATCCCGATCAGTTTGATTCGATTTCGCAGGTCAGAACCTTCCGACTGGATTCGCGCATGGTCCTGGTTCTCTGGAGTACACGCGTCCATCACTTCTTGCGGAATACAGACGATGATTGCGTTCGGCTGAACGGAATCCCGTTCGATTATCTCGATGTCTTTCCGCACCTGCTTCAGGAATCGCTCCATCCGCTCTCTGGGGGTTGATTTACTCGTAACTGATTGGATGTCTCGTCGACGAATCTGGCGTCTCCAGCCCTTTTTTGCATTAATAGAGAGATTGAGCGCGGAACTCTTACACGGCCGGGATACGGAACCTGCCACGGTTTATCACTTGTTCCTGGATGGATCCCGACCTCCATATCGTGAAGTAGTTCGGTCAACCGGCGAATCGAATCTCGATCGCCGATAATCCCGAGTTTGATTGTGTGGTGTCCTTCTTCATAGAGCCGTGGACCATATCTGATAAGGCCTCGTTTGGGAGAGGTTTCAGTACCCCCTTCAAACTGAATCTCTGGCTCCTCGAGGTGACGGAGCGTGAACGGGGAATCTTCAGGCGTCATTGTTCAATTCCACCTGTGTTTTCAAGATCAGACGCTGACTCGATGAGCTCATCACGTTCGTCTCCGTCTTTGGGTGGGCGGACATTGAGGGAAAGCGAGTCAACTCTGGTTACTTCGAGTTCCTTTATGACGGGTATCTTTTCGCCCATAAATCGATCAAGCTGGGTCTGATCGGACATCAGCAGCTCTTCCCAGACACGCAGCTGGCGGTCGTACTTACTATTCTGGGCGTGGAAGCGATTTGGTGAGAAGTCGTTTTGGAGCCGCGATTTACGCTCGCCTTTTACAGGCCGACGACCGTCAGAAGTGAAGACTTGTGTGGGTAGCAGAACGTAGTAGTACTCTTCCGCATAGCGCCGTACTCGTACTTTGACACCACGATGGATGACATCAGGGTAGGAGTCTAACTCCTTTGCAACCCAAGATCGACCTAGTTTTCGCTCGGAACCGTGCTGTTTGCGGTCGAGTTCTGGGTATACAGTTGTTCCTTTCTCACGGTCGATGAGACAATCGTTATCTCTCGCAACGAGAGTGAATATCCCTCTGAGAAGCGACCTTACGATGTTTTCGCGCTCTTCCTCTTGAGCACCCGTTCGAAGGAACTTCTCGAAATCCTGTGTTTCGAAACGGTCCTCGTGGAGGTAATGACGAGTAGACCCCGGAAGATGGTCCGGATGAACGAGAGAATATAATTTCCGCTCGTGAAGCTTGATGGGAAACGCCTCGTTGTTGTAATTATAGACGCGAGCTGACTCGGCTTCCTCCGTCGTATCTATGATGTACAGTGTCTCAGGATAGCGGGTTACCTGAAACAGATTTGTCGCATATTCTGTTTCCTCCGAAACTGGATCGTACGAGTGAAGATATGGTTCGTACTGGAACCGTTCTGTTTTCTCGAGTTGATGAGCTTGTTGACGGAGATCATCGTATGTACCTACGAAAACATGGGTATCGATAGCAAAATCTCGGAACTCATCTACATCAGTATCATCTAGCCGATCTACGACCTCATCGTTGACGCTGTCTTTGAGTTTTTTGTAGAAGTCGACCAGTTTCTGGTTATCGGTGACATCTCGATCGAATAGGGCTTTCCAGAGCTGGTCATTAGAGAGTGTCTCCGTAAAAATATAGAAATCAAAACGTTGGGGTTGGGGCTGTTTGATGTATTCGAGGAAATACCGGGCGAGTTCGTCTCTAAAATCGTTCGGGCTGAGGCCTGTGGAATACGCTTTCGCCTCGGCTACCACTTTATCGCCCGTAGCTTTGTTCACAAACTGAATATCGTCAAGCGTGGAGTGGAAAGCTGAATCCCGCTCAACCATGTAATTCAGCCCTTCCATGTACTCAATGACGACTTCCTTATAGTCCTCCCCGCGTCGCGCCGTCCCTTCCCGCTCTTTATATAGATTGTAGATGGGCACGTTGTATCTCGTTACAAGGAAGTCTCGTGTGAATTACTTTTCCCTCAGTCGTTGGATAGTCTACTGGGATCCGACGGTAGTTCTATAAAACGAGCGGTATATATTGGAGATAATGAATCGCGAGGACTTGGGAACGACTCTGCGCCTCCTCAATCATGAACGAGGGGCCGCGGATGCGCTGCCGAAAAAGTCGCTTCACAAGCTCCTCTATCGTATTGACGTCAAATCTGCCGAGCAAGATTTGGACATCGAGATTCCGTATTACTGGTATCTCTTTGGTACTGTCTCTCCAGCTACGCCCTCGACTGTCCCCTCGGCCAGTATTAATGAGCCCGGAGTTGAAGATCGCCTCCGTTCTATTGTCTCTGAGACTCTTTCTGAATATTACGAGCATGGGTTAGAATGGCTCACAGACAGAATGTATGATGATGCGCCGTATCAGGTTCAGCGGGATTTTCGGGAATTAGATAAGAAAATCCGGACGTTACATACGGGATATCACGATTTCTTTGAGGTTGACCCAAGTAGAGAATCGGTACTCAGTTCGGTTCACGAAACTTTTGAATCATTTCCAAACGACCGATTTCCGGAGTATGACCGACCGCTAATCAAGTGGTATAATGCGGTCACACGAGAACTCCATTCGCATTCTCCTGATCCCTCCAGATTGATGACGGTGAATGTAACGTTCTGGCGTATATTTGCCCTCGAACTTGCTGAACGGCATGCCCAGGGGATGTCTCAGGAAGAGGTCCGTGGGAACCTCGGTATAACTTCATTTGAGCAGGGTCGGAGTGCTGCGATCCAGAAACTTGACGAATTCGAAGAGCAAGACCTTGATGCAAAATTTTCTGGATTAGCAACCGAACTCGAATCTGAACGGAGCGCAGCTGACGAACTTGTTGCTCCGATTCTTGAACGCCGGGGAATTGCGCACGAAGATCTTCATCCGGGCCAATGACTAGATACTTCGTAGATACTAACGTCCTCATTGGACTCACGTTTTCTCACGACCGGTGGGCCGTAGAAGCAGAGCGTATTCTAGACGGCCATAACACGCTCTTCACGAGTGAGTTTGTGATCTACGAGTATTGCAGCCGCCCGCAAGGAGCGCCTCGGGTTGTGTCCGACCCTGATCAGCTACAGGTTGATCCTGACGATACAGGTGGCGTGTTCGGAACCGTTCTTGAAGACTTTCAAGAGAATGTGGAGGACAACATCCCGATGTACAATCGTGAAATCGATTTACAGAGCTACGATGGACTTTCGTTTGAGAGGATATTAGAGATTTTCTTCGAAAATATTGAGGTTCGAAGTCAGGCTAAGCCACACTTTGTTCGGCACTTCCAGAACTACTTTTCCTCGCGTGAAGTCACTCCGCGGAATGCAAAACGGTGTGTCGAAGATCTTCGAGATCGTGTTCTCCACGACGCAAAGGAGCGGAAAGACGCACTAATGGATGCTGTCCACGTTGTGTCCTCAACCTATGATGAACAGGATCGTGCCTGTGGTCTCGTTGATGAGCATATTGGAATTCGAGAGTCCAGAGTCCCTCCAGTAGACTCTCAGTGGCTTCTTGACGCAATAGGGCTTGCAGAACGCGGGGTGCTTCATCGGGTTGTGACTGGAGATAAGAAAGACGTCGTCCGATATCAGCAACAGTTGACCTCCTTATTTGACGTGTCTATCCTCTATATATTGGACGAATTCCATACTCACTCCCAAGTCGGCCAGGATACACACGAGATCTTTTGATTGCGTACCGACTGTTTAGAAGGATCACAGCCGGTTGACCTCTGCTGATTCTCCTATCGGTAGGACACTCCTAAGCTGTCAGTCTCGCCAAGAGTGAAGTGAGACCGATATCTTGGTAGGGAGTGTTCGATGGATTCAACGCTTCTCACCGGTCCGAAACACTCCCGTTTGGAACAACGGGCATTTCAGCGGGCTGATGACATCGCCACCGATTCGCTGGGGAGTATTCTCTACATAACGCGGAACGACGCTCGCCGGAGTACGGTTGAGGACAGCTGGGCCGCCTCATACGACCCACTCCGGCTCCGTGCCGAGACGCTCGATGCGGTCGTTCGAGAGTGGTACGAGGAACTCCAGGGCCCGGTCCAACCCCTCTCCGGGCAGCTGAACCGCCGGCTCGCGGAGTACGCGCTTGACCGAACAACAGTCGAGACAGACGGGGCTCTTGCCGGCGAACCCGCCTCGGCCGCCCTCGCTGATTCGTTCAGTAGCCGCTTCTCACTCTTCGACGACGCCGGCGTCGGGACCCCCGACGCATTGGCAGCGGAGTTCGAGGGCTCCGCTCTCGATGACCGTATCGCGACAGCCACTGTCGACGCGTTCCGTCACTATCGCGATCTCCACGGCGACTACGTCGACGAGTGGGTCTGTACCCGGGGAGAAATGTTCGACGCCGTCGCGACGGCGGAGCAGTCACTATCGGCGTTCTCCCCGGAACTGGATGTGGTCATCCTTTCCGGGTATCACGAGTTCCGTCCTGTCGAACGCCGCCTCATCGAACGCCTCGTCGACGAACTTCCGATGATCGCACTGCTGCCACTCCACCAGGATGGCCGGAGCGGAGTCGACGCCGTTGCGGAGGACGCCTTGGAGGTCTACGAAGCGCTGGACTTTGAGACCGTAGAGCTCGAGTCCGTCGACGAGTCAGGGCGGGCCTTCGGAACGATCACCGAGGCGCTCTATCGCCCGGCCCCCGACACCGTCCCTGCTTCAGACGCGCTCCGGTGGCGTGAACTCCCGACGCCCGAGCGCGAGATTCGCTTCGTCGCTCGCGAGCTCCGAACCGAGTTGGCCGATGGCCGTGACCCCGACGACCTGGCCGTCGTCGTCCCGGGGACCGAGGCCTATTCGGGGTACGTCGAGGACACGTTCGATACGTTCGACATCCCGCACGTCACGACCGCCGCTTCACAGCTGAACCGGACGTTCACCGGGAGCGTCGTACACGATCTCTTGAACCTCGCCGAACCCGACCCGCGTGCCGAGGATCTCACGTCCTTGCTGGCGAATCCACTGGTCGACGTCGTCGATACTGACCAAGCCAACGCCGTCACGGCATCTGCTCGCCGGCGTGACACCGTTTCTGTATCACCCCTGCTCGATGACGTCGACGACGACGCGGAGGCACTGATCGAGGATCTACTGTCCACATTGGAAACGGTCCGAACGGGGAACGTCGAAGATGCGACCGAGACGCTCCGCCGGCTGCTGGACGGTCAGTTTGACGTAGAGGCAGCAACAGAGGACTACGCCAGCGGCGCCGAGCAAGCTGTCGAACAGCGGGCCTACGATCTCGTGGACGAGGTCCTTTCTTCGTTCGAGTCGCTGGCGACGGTCAATAGCGACCTTTCCCCGTTGGCACTGTTCACCCGTGCGTTCGATGGTGTACCGATTAGAGTCCCGCAGAGCGCTGCTGGCGGCCACGTCGAAGTGATGGGGTTGCTCGACGCGCGGATGCGATCCTTCGAGAAGGTGTTCTTTGTGGGACTGACGAGCGAGCACTTCCCCGTGACGCCGGAACGCCCGGCCTTCTTCGAGGAGATGACCGACGCCCATCCGCGGTTCGACACCGGCGACGAGCGCCTCCGGGGGCGCTATCTCTTCGCGACGCTCCTCGCGAACGTCGACGAACTCACGATCACCACACCAGAGACGGGCGACGACGAATCCGCCGTCGTCCGGTCGCCGGTCCTCGACGAACTCCAGCGCGTGACCGGCATCGACCCCGAAGACGGCGTCGACGACCGCGTAGGCTCCCGCGAAGACCTCCAGCGCCACGTCGCTGCAACGGCCGACCGGCGTGCGGCAGTCAGCCGCGCCGGCGACCGAGGTGACCTCTCCCCGAGCAGACCAAGCGCACGGATCGAGGACTCCACTGTGCGGACAACAAGAGAACGGCTGCCCTCTCCGAACACGATGGCGTGTTGAATCCCGAGACAGTCGATGAGGTATACCCTCCGTCGGAGCGGGAACCCTACAGCGCGAGTCGAATCGAACGATACGTCGAGTGTGGGTTCAAGTTCTACGCCGACGAAGTGCTCGGAATCGAGGATCCCGATGATGTCGAAGTCGTCCCTACTCCCCTCGAAACCGGGTCGTACGTTCACGATGTCCTCGAACGGTTTTTCGCGGATCTACAGGACGAGACCGAGGATGGTGTCGATCTCACTGACTTTAACCGGGACGACCTGGCGACGCACCTTCGCGAGATCGCCGTTGAGGAACTCCGGGATGCTGACTTCGAGTACGACGGCTTGTTCTACGAACGGTGGAAGGCGGAGCTGTTCGCGGGCCTGGGTTGGGGCGAGAGCGCTCCGTACCAGGCCGGGAGCAAACCCCACGACGCACCGGAACAGGGGTTGTTCGCTACCTTCCTCGACAACGAACTCTCGCGTGACGGCGCCGCTCGCCCACATCTGTTCGAGGCTCCGTTCGGCGAGGGGCTTCTCGACTCGGATGTTGGGCCGTTCACAGTTGAGCGACCGGACGGCTCGACTGTCTCGATTCGGGGATACATCGACCGCGTTGACGTGGATCGGGATGGCGAACAACCGACGCTCACGCTCTACGACTACAAAACTGGTCGAGCACCGTATATGACGAAGACGACCGGCGGCACGAAGTTCCAACTCCCCATCTATCTGCTCGCTGCCGCCGAGGTCGTCGACGGTGACCTGTTCGCGGAGGGCTCGCTCTCGGCGACGTACTATCAGGTGCGACCGCCAAACGACCTCAAGGTTCCACGCGGCGTCGAATCGAAGTTCGATTCAGAGGCCGAACTCCGCCGGTTCCTGAACGATGTCGTTCCGGAGTGGTTGGGCCAGATCGACGAGGCAATCGGCAACGGACGGTTCCACACGACGCTTCTGTCGGCCAGCGGAGCGAACTGCCGATACTGTGACTACCGTCGGGCGTGCGATGTCCGCCATCACCGCAAGCGGGAGTTCGTCGACGAGGTTCACAAGGACGACGCAGCGTACGTTCCGCTCCGTGTTCGCGACGACGAAGACATCGAGGCGGTGATGAGCGATGACTGAGGAACCCGAGGAGATTCAGCTCACAGAGGAACAGGAGGACGCGCTCGTCCAGGGCCGGAACGTCGCGATCACTGCCGGCGCCGGGACAGGGAAGACGACAACGCTCACCGAGCGGTACGTGACGATACTGGCCGAGAACCCGTCACTCACGCCGGAGAACATCGTCACGATCACCTTCACGCGAAAGGCTGCTGCCGAACTGACCGAGCGCGTTCGAGAGGAGGTGTACGATCGGCTCGAGGCTGTCGACTCACCAGAGGCCTACCACCGTTGGCGAAACGTCCTCGACGACTTGGAGGACGGCTACGTCCACACCATTCACGCGTTCTGTACGCGGCTCTTACGAGAACGGGCCGTTGAGGCTCCGGTTCCACTTGGGTTCGACGTGCTCGATGAAGACGGCGCTGCGACACTCCAACGCGAAGTCGTGACGGAGTTCCTCGAACGCAACCAGGACGATGACGACGTCGCGCTCCTCGCTCATCTTTGGGGTCGTGACCAGCTGGTCGATGTACTCGCTGGATTACTCGATGAGCGCCCACAGAGCGAGGCGGTCCTCGAGGAGTGGCGTGATGCGGAGGTCGACGACTACGTCGATATCTGCTGGGAGGTCGTTTGTGATCTCGACGTCGCCGACGCCCGACAGACGCTGTATGCGGACGGACTCCTTGAGCAGCTTCGCACGGTCGCGAACCGCGTCGACCGCGAGGACACTATCGCCGACGAGGACGGCCTTCGAGCTTACCGGACCTTCACCGAGTTCGCGACGACACTCTCGGACGACCCGGAGGAAAGCGATCCTCGCGACTGTCAGCGGGCAATTCTCGAGCTCTACGAGGCCTGTGAGAAGAAGAACGGCGGCCTGTACAGCAGTTCGGGGTACGTCGTCGGTGACCGGGACGATTGGGGTGAGTACGGTGACGTCTACGACGACCTGAAAGACGCCATCGACACGGTCATCGATGCCGTCGAACCGCACGCGGATGCAGTCGAGACGACGCCGGGAGAATTGGAAGCGAATAGCGCTCACTACGCGCTCGCCCTGATGCGGGTCTTCGACGACGTCCTCACAGCCTACACAGCAGAGAAGGACCGCCGCGATACCCTCGACTTTCCCGACGTGATCGAGACGACCCTCGCGTTCCTGCGAGCCAACGATGCGGTCACGGATCGGCTACGAGAGCAGTTTGCGGCCGTGATGGTCGACGAGTTCCAAGACACGGACCCGCGCCAGTGGGAGTTGGTCAAGCTCCTCACGGGCGTCGACGAGCAGACTGCGTCGAACGTCTTCCTGGTCGGCGACGAGAAACAGAGCATCTACGGATTCCGTGGGGCCGACGTGACGACGTTCGGGGCGGCGAGAGCGGAACTCCAGGCCGTCAACGAAGCCCGTGGGGTCGACGACGTCCCCGACAGCGACGCCGAGAGTCCGACCGCGCTCGAACTCTCCGGGAACTTCCGGACGTTGGACGAGCCGCTGTCGTTCCTAAACGAGCTCTTTGAACATCTCTTCCAGCCGGAAGGTGACACCCACGAACCGTACGAAGCGCCACCGCAGGAACTGAGTACGCAACGCGACCGCGTCGAAGATATCGAGGGACTCACCGGGAGTGTCGAGTATCTCGCTGTCCCCGACGACGCCGATACGGCGGCGGAGCTCTTCGGCGACGACCATCCGGTCGCCGGAGGCGCGCTCGATCACACCATCGAAGCAGAGGCGCAAGCGCTTGCTGCTCGACTGACACACCTGTTCGACGATCCGCCGCAAGTCCAAGACCCCGATACGGGTGTCCATCGTGACGCCACTCCTGACGACACGGCAATCCTCCTTCGCCGGCGAACCCATCTGGATCGGTATCAGCGCGCCCTTGAGGAGTACAATATTCCCTACACTGTCGTCGGTGGCGTCGGGTTCTACGATACGCCTGAGGTCCAGGCGCTCACGAACCTGCTTCGAGTACTCGGTGATCCACAGGACGATGTCTCCCTCTACGGGGTGCTTCGGTCGCCGCTGTTCGGATTCACCGATGATCGCCTCGCACCGGCTGTCGCAGTGGCTGATTCAGTGTGGGACGCGCTCGCCGAGACGGACGACCCGCAGCTGTCGGACGCGTTCGATCTTCTTACGACGTGGCGGACCCTCAGCGGCTGTGCGACGCCGTCCGAAGATGGCGTCCTCCCGTGGAACCGCCTGCTGTCCCGGGTGATCGACGACACAGGGTATCTGGCGAGTGTGAGTGCCGACGAACGCGGTCGACAGGCCGTCGCGAACGTCGAAAAGTTCCGCGACCAGGTCCGTACCTGGAGCGAGAACGGTGTTCACACCGCTGCCGGGTTGCTCCATCGGATCGACCGCCAGGCCGAAATCGATCCCCGTGAGGGGGAGGCAGATATTCCGGGTGACGCCGAGGGCGTCCGGATTATGACGATCCATTCCGCGAAGGGACTCGAGTTCCCGATCGTCACCGTCCCCGATCTCGGGAGTGACCTCAACTTGGGTCGCTCTGTGGACGACCATGGGTACGTTCGACTCGTGGATGGAACTGATGACGCGCCGCCGGTGCCGGCGGTCGGTGGGCCGAATCCGGGCGATGCGTTCTCCATCGAGAAGACGGCCGTCCACGAGTACGCCGACCGACGGTCGCGTCCTCAGGAGCGGGCGGAGTCGAAACGGCTCCTCTACGTTGCGTGTACACGAACGCGGGATCACCTCCTTCTCTGCGGCACGCACGACATCGACGTCGACGAGTCTGGCGCCATCGAACTCGGCGAGCCTGCAGCCTTCGACGACGCAGACCGGTGGCGTGATTGGTTACAGCCAGCCCTTCTCGACGGAGCCCTCGTTGCCGAGGCGGTTCGGGATGGACAGGCCCGTGGCGAGATGGATGGGGCCAGCTATACCGTTCGCAGGCCGCCGCGCCCAGTAGACTGGCACACCGACGACCACGCTGTTGATTCAGCGCCGGAGATCTCGATTCCTTCACCGCCGTCGCTCGCGCCGGCGAAACGGATCGCGGCCACGACGCTCGTGAATGCGGTTGCGGATGCGTCTACAGACGGCCACAGTTACTCTCAACGTGAGGAGTCGGCGGGCCTGAGTCCAACGACGTTCGGGACGGTCGTCCACCGGATCAATGAACTCCGGCCACCGAGAGACCAGTGGACCACCCTGATCCGCCGTCTGAGTCGGATGTCCGGTGAGGAGCCGACAGAACCTGACCTCCGCGAAGCTGTCGATCATGCCGCTGATGCGGTCGAATTTGTGGACCAGGTTGAGGCTGATTCCCAGCTCCAAGCGGTTTACGACGAGTATTCTGTTGTCGCCCGAATTGATGAGTCGCGGATTGTCGGTGATATCGACCGGCTGCTCGTCACACCGGATGCCTTCCACATTATCGACTACAAGACCAACGACCTCTCAGCTACGACGTCGGATGAACTCGCAGAACACTATCGACCGCAGATGCTCGCGTACGCTCTCGCACTCCTCCAACATGACCGAAATCGCGACGTACGATCTTCACTCCGGTTTACTGATGCGGGCGTAGAGGAACGGTTCAATTGGGTATCGGATCAGATGCCGGAAATTGAATCTGAACTTCGACCGATGATGGACCTAGTCAAGTAGTCACACGGCTATTCGACAACCAGCTGTTCGCAGAATGGTTTGTAGCCACGACTGATTCTCAATCCAACCTATTTACCTGCTCTGTCAGATACTCTTGGAGGGCGGAGACTGTCTCTTCTGAGACAGCTGAGGCCCCGAAGTCACTCCGATACCCGTGCTTGAGTTCGTCGCTCTCCAAGATCTCCAGTCCATGCTCTAGCTGCTCCCGTAGCGCATCGTCGTCCCCTCGCCGCAGGTGGGGCGTGACAGCGTCAAGGTCGATCTCTTCCGCCACTGCCAGGACGTCCCGAAGGTCTGTTTCCCGGCCGCTGTGGAGTTTTGCTGCCACGAGGACGGCTCCATCGATGACTCTGGCTGTCGTCGTTACTGTGCCCCCGCTCACCTCCTGCTGGTGGCTATGGTCGTACAGGTAGTCGAACGACCACTGTGCCTCGGTCTGGCGGCAGCCGAGTCCGTTCACCAGCAGATCGAAGCCGATCGGCTGCTGCGGTGTGAGCCGCTTCTCGTACTCGATCACCTCGGTGTCGTAGAACCATTCCTTTGCGTGGCTGTCCGTTTCCTCGAAATCCCGCCGTTCGAGGAACTCGACGAAGTCAGCCTTGGAGTCCGGTGCGACGACGATATCGAGGTCCGTTGAGAAGCGAGCATTAAACGCTGAGACAGCGTAGCCGCCGACAAGGACGTACTCGTGCCCCTCCTGAGTGAGGTCCTCGAGCAGTTCGATGAGTGCGTCACTTCGGTTGTGGAAGCTCATGTCTGTGCCCGCTCCGTCTCCCGGTACGTGACGCCGAGGTCGATGTCCTCGTACATCCGGTCGAGCATCGCGAGCGCCGACTGGAACTGGGCGTAGTTCTCACGCATATACTCGATCGTCTCTGCTCTCGGGATAACCGGGTACCCCTCGATGTGCTCAATGTCGAGTGAAGGGCGTGGCTCGAGGATGATGTGCAGCGCCCCGTCCAGCTCGTCTTGGGGCTGCCGCTCGAATGCGGTTGGGAGGTCAAACGACTCGAAAAACGCCTCCCAGTCGTCGACGTCCCGCTCACGGACGGCGAGGAACAGCGGATAGTCGTCGGGCTCGCGACCAACTTGGTAGCCACCCTGTGTCCACACATAGACGGCATCGATCCTTGTGAATGCGAACGGCCAGTCACCGAACTGCGGGATGACGTAGGTCTCCTTGATGGATGGTGGACTGACGCCGGCGCTGGCAGCGACGAGCTCTCGTGCTGCGTCTCTCACGCGGTCATCGACGACTGAGAGGCCGTCATCATAGCGGACGTAGCCTGCGTCTTCGAGACGGTTGACGGCCTGTCTCACCGTCTCGTACGGCGTGTGGAGGTGTTGGGCGACACGACGGATGGAGTCACCACTCTCGATAGCGAGGATGATCTGCGCCGCCGTGTCGTCGAGCACCTCATACATCTTGTAGTTACCAATAATCCGGTAACAGTTAAAAGTCTTACCCGATTGGTCATGAAGCTACGATATCTCCATTCGTCTCGAAGGTAGCCGGGAACCCTGTCGGAACACTAGAAACGAGCATAATGATGTAAACGAACGAAACGAGCACAACGAGCAAAACGAAGGTACTGAACGAAATCTTCGGAACGAATTGATTGAGGAAAAATCAGTGGAATCTGTTCTCGTTGAACGAAACGATAGAAACGAACGTAACGAACGGAGTGATGGCAACGAGTGTGTTTGCTTCAACGAGTGGAACGAACAGTTGGTTTTAACATCGTCGTAATCCTCTCACCGAGTGAAACACCCTCACCGAACGAAACGAACAGAACAAGGACAACGAACGAAACGAACACAACGAGAGAAACGAAGGAAATGACCGACACCAACACTGCACGAATCACCGTGGCGAATCAGAAGGGGGCGCGGGGAAGACAACCGACGTCATTCATACTGGCGGTGCGCTTTCCGCTCGCGGGCACGACGTCCTCCTCGTCGATATCGACTACCACGGGGGACTCACCTGCTCGCTTGGCTACAACGATCTGTACTACGACACCGACCGCACAACGCTGTTCGACGTCCTCGACTTCGACCAGATGGAGTCGGTGAACGACATCATCGTCGAGCACGAGGAATTCGACATCCTTCCCGCCAGCGAGAAGCTCGCGAACAACAAGAACATCCAGACGTTGCTTGAGGCGCCGAAGAGTCGCGAGCGGTTGGAGATGACTCTCGACGAACTCGACAAGGACTACGACTATATCATCGTCGACACGCCGCCCTCCCTGAACGTCCTCACCGACAACGCCCTCGTCGCGACCGGCAACGTCGTCATCCCCGTCATTCCAGAGAAGCTCAACGCCAACAGCCTCCAGATTTTCGCAAAGCAGCTGAGTTCCTCGAACAGGCGTACGGAGACATCAATCGGCTCGCGATTGTCTGTAACCGTGTCGAGCAGAACGCCGAACACCGCGACACCATCGAGGAGATCAAGTCGGCGTACTCCCTCCCAGTGTACGAGATCCCGAAGCGGACTGACCTCTCTCAGTCAATTGGCGAGGGAGTGTCCGTCTTCGGCTTTGGCAAGGAGAACCAGCGCGTCGAGGATGCACGCGACCTGTTCAACGAGATCGCCGACCTGTTCGACGAGACGTTCGAGAAGACTGCGCCTGAGGAGGTGGAAGCATGACCGACGGCTGGGGCGATGCATCCGGCATCGAGGGCAACTACGAAGAGGAGGACGATGAGTCCGATTCCGGCGAAACGAGTGAGGTGAGTGAAACGGTGGAAACCAGTTCATCGACCGAAACGACCGAATCGACTTCAACGAGTGAAACGAACGAAACGAGCAAAACGAAGACGAACATCAAGGACGAGTGGAACGGTAGGACGATCTACATTCCCGACGATGTCCTCGACGAGATGGAGGATACCTACCTCGAGTCCCAGCTGAAACTCCGCAAGGCGGGCCAGGACGAGTTCAAGAAGAACCGCCACTTCTACCCGCTACTCGTCCAGTTCGGTGTTGAGGCGCTCTCTGAGGCGGATGCCGAGGAAATTCAGGCTCGGCTTTCGGAACTCGGCGACGAATGACCCAGCGCAGAGCGAGGCCCGGGATTTTGTATAGCGATATACGATATACATTTTCCTGTAGTACGGAATTCCAACGTTAAGGGGCTCCAGATGCCGGAATTCTTCAGATGGGGCGAATACAGCTAGTGGTCCTGATTATCCCCGTAATCACGACCACTTTGAAGTACCACGCCGCCGTCGGTGAAGCACGAATGCTGCAACCGCCTCACGACGACGCTTCCCCGGGGTAGAGGCACCAAGACCGGCCCCACAGGACGGTGGAGGGCCGGTGGATGCCTGACCGAACGCTTTCGACGCCGCTCGACGACAGCTTCGAGCGCTACCTCCAAGACAAGGGGAAAGGCCGCGGTGGCGACGGCGGGAACTATCGACGAAACGCTGCACGCGAGCTCGAGCGGTTCGCCGAGTGGGCCGCCGGCGACCGCGGCGCCGACGACTGGACCGGGATCGTCCCCGACGACGTCGACCGGGAGCCGGCCTTCGACGATCTCGACGAACGCGTGTTTCGGGAGTACGCCCGGCATCTCGGTGGAGATCGGGGACTCAAGCAGAACACGGTACAAACCTATTACCGCTATATCTCTGCGTGGTGTGGCTGGTGTGTCAACGAGGGGTATCTCGAAGCGCATTACGCGCAGCGGGCGAGTGCGATGGCGCCGCTACCGGAGGACGACGGTCGCAAGCCCGGTGACCAGCAGGCCTGGACGTCCGAACAGCGCCACGCTCTCACCCGTCACGTCGACGAACGGGCCCGCGAGGTCATCGAGGCGTATACGACACTCCCAGAGGATACTGACCCCATCGATAAGCAGCGAGCGCGCTACACAGCGCTGAAGGCGGCTCGTGACCGGGCGCTGGTGTTCGTTCTCGCGTACACAGCTGTCCGCGTCGGGGAACTGCTCCGGGATCCGAACGACCCGCGCCGGCGCGGCGTCCGCTGGGAGGACCTCTCCCTCGACGACGGGAGTATGGACGTCTACCGAAAGAAACAGCAGTGGGACGCCGCCAGTCTCCCCGACCCGGTGATCTCGCCGCTACGGAGTTACCGCCAGCTGATGGACCCACCGACGGAGCGCTGGCCGGTGTTTCCCACGTTTGACCAACGGACGCTCGCAGGGCTCGTCCAGGATGAGTTTGCCGACCGAGGGGAACGCCCAGAGGCAATTGCTGAGCGGCGTAATGAGTACGCTCGCGACCTCCTGCTGGCGCTCGATGAGGATATGCGGCCACCGTCAATCACGACGGACGGCGCACGGTCGATTCTCCAACGGCTCTCGGAGGCCGCCGAAATCGACATTCCCCATCCGAAACACGATTATCTTGCCCCGCACGGTGGTCGCCGAGGGATGGGGGAGGTACTTGTCCGCGCGTTTGGATACACGGTGGCGGCCCGGTATCTCGATAACTCCGAAGAGATGGTCCGAGAGCGCTACTCGCATATCGAAGCCGGCGAACTCGGTGACGTTGCAACAGAGGCGCTCTCAGAGATTGATGGGTAATTAACGGTTTCCTGGGCACCGAGCTTTCGGCACTACACTCTTCTCAGCTCCTCTCGAACTCTATCGTATGCCTGACAACGTTCTCGTCGCCTTGGACGGCTCCCCGCTTGCCGAGCGTGCCCTCACGTACGCACTCGAGACCTTTCCGAACGCCACGATTACCACAATTTACGTCATCAACCCGATCGACTCGGTAATCGATGTAGAGGCCGGTGGCTTGCCAGTCGCAGAGGGCTGGTACGATACGGCCCAGGAGCGGGGGACCGAGATTCACACGACTGCGACGGATCTCGCGGCGGAACACGATATTGTGATCGATACTGTCACTGAAGTTGGGAAACCAGCGCGTGAGATTCTCGACTACGCTGCCGACAACGGCATCGACCAGATCGTTATGGGGAGCCACGGTCGGGCAGGCCTGACCGGACGTTCCTCGGGAGTGTCGCCGAGACAGTCAATCGCCGAGCACAGATCCCGGTAACCATCATTGGATGAAATCCTCGGCTCGTGTGCCGAGATTAGGATTGGATGAATGCTCGTAGGCTCACCTCAAACGTGAAATCAAACCAAATCATAGGTACCGAGAACGTGGCTGTTACTGAATCACCATCTCTCTCGACGTGTACTATCCACATTGAACGACGAGGTGGTCGTGGCGACGCGGGAGCACGGGCGCTTGAACGACATCTTAGGCGTCTCTCCGGCGTCCACGATGTCGACGTCTCGTTTCGAACAGGGGACGCCCAGATCACCTACGACGGGAGCATCACCTCAGAAGAAACGATTCGAGACGCTATCCGCGACCGCCACGTGTCGATTCAGGACGAATCTGAGACAGCAACGGATGACGTAAGTACCCGCTCGGAACTCAGGCAGGAGGCCGTGTTCGTCGGTCTGACGCTCCTCGGGATGGCAGTCGGCCTTGTGACGGGGTGGCTCGAAGGACCACCGCTCCTCATGTGGGCGGGGTACGGCGTCGCATACGTCTTCGGCGGGTGGTACGGGCTCAAAGGCGCGATCGAGACGCTCCGCCACCGTGCGGTCGATATCGACCTCTTGATGATCGTTGCCGCACTCGGCGCCCTCTCGATTGGCGCACCATTCGAGGGCGCGATGCTGCTGTTCCTGTTCTCACTATCGAACACTCTCCAGCACTACGCGATTGGCCGCTCGCGACGGGCGATCAAGTCACTCGTCGAGATGCGGCCGGACGAGGCACAGGTCTTCCGCGACGGTGAGGAGGTCACTGTGCCCATCGACGAGGTCGCCGTGGGTGACGTGTTCGTCGTCCGTCCCGGCGACAGGATTCCGCTCGACGGCGTCGTCGCGTCTGGCGAGGGAACGGTCGATCAGGCGTCACTCACTGGCGAATCAGTGCCCGTGCCGAAAGAGCCCGGAGATGAGGTGTTCGGCGGGACGATCAATGAGAGCGGCAGCCTGGAGATCGAGGTCACGCGGCAAGCCCACGAGTCGGCGATCAGCCGTCTCATCCACATGGTCGAGCGCGCCCAGAGCGAGAAGGCGCCGACACAGCGGCTCATCGACCGCCTTGAGCAGCCGTACGTCCTCGGTGTGTTCGGGCTCACAATTGCGGCGATCGCCATCCCGCTCGCGCTCGGAAGCGAGTTCACCAGCACGTTCTACCGCGCGATGACCCTGATGGTCGCTGCCTCGCCGTGTGCGGTCATCATCTCCACGCCGGCGGCGGTGCTGTCGGCGATCGCCTCCGGCGGGAGGCAGGGCGTCCTGTTCAAGGGCGGTGAACACGTCGAGACGGCCGCGAACATCGACGCGGTCGCGTTCGACAAGACGGGAACACTCACGCGGGGCGAGACGCAGCTGACCGACGTGTTTGTCCGGGACGGTCTTGGGGACGAGTCACCGACTGCTGACGAACTGCTCTCGCTCGTGGCCGCTGTGCAGGCCCGCTCGGAGCATCACTTGGCTCGTGCGACCGTCTCGGAAGCCGAAGACCGCGCACTCGACGTTCCCGACGCGCGACGGTTTTAATCAGAGGCCGGAAAAGGCGTCCGCGCCGATGTCGACGACGGAATCATCCACATCGGGAATCGGAGTTACGTCGAAACGGTTCTCGAAGACGCTGCAATCGAGGGGCTCGAACCTGGTCTCGATCGGCTCCAGTCCCTGGAGGCGGAGGGGAAAACGAGCGTCCTCGTCGCCCGTGAGCACGGCGACAGTGTCACGGTACTGGGATGGCTTGCGTTCACCGACACGGTCCGGCCGGGGGCTGCAGAGATGATCGAGAACCTCCGCTCGCTCGGCGTGGAGCACATCGTTATGCTGACCGGCGACAACGAACGCGTCGCCCAGCAGATCGCCGACGAAGTCGGTATCGACGAAGTGCAGGCGGAACTGCTGCCGGAAGAGAAAGTGGCAACCATCGACGATCTGGTTGAGCGATACGAGAACGTGGCGATGGTGGGTGACGGTGTGAACGACGCACCCGCGCTGGCGACGGCGACGCTCGGGATCGCCATGGGTGGCGCCGGGACCGACGTTGCCCTCGAAACGGCTGACGTCGTCCTGATGGGCGACGACATCGGGAAGATTCCGTACGTGCTGGGACTCGGTCGCAGGACGCGCCGGACGCTGACAGTCAACCTCGCAATCGCCTTTGGTGCGATTGCGCTGATGGTTGGCACGATTCTGTTACGTGGTATCCCCTTACCGCTGGCCGTGGTCGGCCACGAGGGTTCGACGGTCCTCGTGTCCCTGAACGGGCTTCGATTACTCGGATTCCACGAATAACGATCACTAAAGGCGACGAATGAACCGATGGCGCCGATCAGCAACAGCTAGTGTCGTCGGGAGTCCACTCGCATGCATTCCCGGTAGTGAGGTCGTTCTCGTCGATATATGCGGACAGACAGGCGTAGTTACAGAAATACGTGGGTGAGCCACACTCGTCATCGCAATCGCGGACGCAGATTGGATCGTGGTCGAAAATCCGGGATTCACAGTACGCACATGTCTCGTCTGTTTCGGGTGTTGGACAGTCGTCGACATACTCGTGCTGAGGAGATGCCCACAGAAAACGTTTCTTCGGGCTGTGATCGGTGAAGGAGTCTCGATCACCCCTCCTCCTCGAATTAGCAGTCTTCCCACCACCTTTTCGAACAGCGTTGAAGACAGTCTCCTGTTACAAATCCTCAGGTTTTGGTTCGCGTCGTCCGTCGATACCCTTCGTACAGGGCCGGTAATCCGAGAGGAAGTGCGAGGATTCCAAACCCGAGAAGGGCATATCGGTCTCTATCCTGATGTCGCACGACGAGGATAGTCGTGACGATGCCGAATAGCGCAATGACGTATGCGGTGTTGCTCCAGAGCACGTTGTAGGTCGAACAGTACAGCCAGCAAACGAACGTGTAGGCCGGGGCGTTCCAGGTTGGTGGATTGAGTTTCGGCCAGAAGAACCGACAGTACGTGGTCCAGCCCAGCATCGCGACGGTCGGCAACCCGACGAGCCACACCGCAGCCTCACGGTTCCCGTCGCCGTATCGCCGGTATCCAGCGAGGAAGAGCGCGGGAAAGCAGAAGACCCACAGCCAGATGCCGATCGTGTAGGTGACTGGCCAGTGTTCGATTCTCGGCTGTTGTATCGGAAGTCGCAGCGACGGAGGAAGTGTAGCCCAGGGGAACGATGGGTCCGGGACGGGATTGGTGAAGAGGGCGACGAGACAGAAGACTGTCCCAAGTAGAAGCCCGAAGAGCCCAGCTGTCGTGTACTTCTCTAACCACAAGGGAAGCAACGAAGATGGTGTCGTTTTTCCAGTGGTTTCCATCGTTGAGGGGTTCTGATTCAGGTCTCGCGTTCGAGGAGGTCTTTCCGCTGTTCGTATTCCTCATCCGTGAGATCGCCGCGAGCGTACGCTACACGGAGTTCCTCGAGTGCTCTATCGCCGGTCAACGACGACCCAGCACCGCCGACGAGACCGCGATAGAGAAGGTATCCGATGCCGATGAGGACGACGAGCCAGACGAGCATCATCCCGATGCCCCACAGTGGGGAGAGGCCGCCAGCTATTCCGCCGCCCCACCACCAGCCCATCATCCCCATCATCGGCATCGCAAATACCATCATTAGCAGCGGGAACAGGACGATTACTGCGAGGACTATCAGTACGATGCGGAGCAAACCGTCGGACGTGCGCTCTGTCGACATGTGAACCACTAGTGGGGTTCGTCGACTGCGTTCATAAAGTTGGTCAGCCGCCAGTACTGCTCCAGTAATAGTCTTTGATTTGAGGGCAACCGATACGTTGCTCCGTGTCTTTAGGATGAGTCCCCCAGCAGTAGGGCACGACGTCAGGCGACTATTGTACGTCGGCGATCCACAGTCGTCAGAATCTCCCCACGCACAGGCCCTGACAGGCATCAGTTCTCTTGATTCTGTACCAATCGTTCACGGCGTCGTTGGAACTCCGTTTCGTCGATCTCGCCGCGGGCATATCGACGTTTGAGGGTTTCCATCGCGGAATCGTCACTCTCTGGAGGTGCATCACCTCGCCCGAGTGCCCAGTAGAGGAATCCGCCGACCAGCCCCAGCATTCCGAGTGCCCCGCCGACGAACGGCAGCCCGCCGAACCGGCCACCGTTCCGCCCATTCATCATTCCAGGACCAGACCCCATCCCAGGGCCCATCATTCCGCCACCGGAGGTCCCACCATCTCCGGTGCTGGACCCATACGCTATCGCGCCCTGTTCGACGATCGCGTCGCTTTCGGGCACGTCGCCGTCCAGAATCGGACTCTCCTCGGCTGGACCGCCGGGGCTGCCGACGACGATGCGACCGACCATCCCGATTGACTTGTGTGGGACGCAGTAGTAGTCGTACGTGCCTGGCTCTTCGAACGTGTACTCGAAGGCTCCCGACGAGATGGTTCCACTGTCGAATGCGTTGGTGTCGGCCGGAATCCGGTTCTCGTAGGCGGTTGCCGAGTGGGCTCCGGCCGCAGCTCGAAGCGAACTGTCGTGCCGGGTTCGACGTGGAGTCCGATCGGGTCGAAGTAGTTGTTCCCCATCTCGACGACGGGCGTCTCCTGTGCGGCGACTGGCTGGGTGAATCCCGCACTTGCGACTGTGCCGGCACCGAGCGCTCCTGGAACTGGCGTCTACTGTAGTCCGTCATTGTATTGTTTTGACTTCTGTTATCTGCGGATGATGCTGGTGAGTCGGTGCGCGAGGCCGGGCGATTGCTGGCCGGCGCTCTCGATAGCTGCCTCAGGTCGTCACGGTCGACGATTCCGATGAACTCGGCTGTCTGTTCCCCGTTCGCGTACACAAGCGTCGTTGGCGTCTTTCGAACACCGTACTCCTCGGCCGTCTCCAGATCGGTCTGGATGTCGACCTCGCGAAATTCGACATCCGGATACGCATCTTCGATGCCTTCGTTTTTCTCTCGTTGCGTTGCGCACGCCCCGCACGTCTCCTGTGTGAACAGGATTACTTCCGTCATAGTAGCTAGTAGGGCCTTGTTTCTTTAGCACATTTCTGTTCACATCCGAAAGCTGTGAGGGTCACAGATTTCGGAATACAAGGAAGCGGATGTGAGTAACGCCGGAGTTGGTGGTCAGGGCGTCACTCCGAACGTTCGAGCTTGTTCCGACGCGTCTCAAACTCTTCCTCGGTGAGATCACCGCGGGCGTATGCCATACGCAACTCCTCCATTGCAGGATTCCGCGACGACTGCGATTCGGTCACGCGACGGAAGACGAGATATCCTCCACCGAGCAGGAGGAGGAGGAAGACCAACTGAACGAGCATCCCGACGAGTGGCCACCAGCCGCTGGTCGTCCCGTATCCGCCCATCATTCCACCGTAGCCCATCATCCCGCCGAAGCCCATCCCCATTGTGAGCAACGGGAGCAAGATGATCGCTCCGAGGATCAGGAGAACGATGGTCGTGGTGTCGAGTTGGTTCGATGAAGACATCGAGATCAGGCCTCCGACGTAGATCCTAGTTCGTCGGTAACGCCCGAGAGAACACGCTCGAAACGCTCGTTGACCTCGGTCGCGATGGAGTCGAGCGCATCGTTGTCCACGATACCGACCAATTGCTTTGGATCAACGGCACTCACAACGATATCGCCGTCATCGGTTTCGTAGACGATGACGTTACACGGGAGGAGTGCGCCGAGTTCGATTTCTTCGGTCAGTCCTTCGTATGCCAGCGGTGGATTGCATGCGCCGAGAATGCGATACTGGCGGAATTCTTCGCCGAGTTTCTCCTTGAGCGTCGCCTGGATATCGATGTCACAGAGGACGCCGAATCCTTCGTCTTTGAGCGCAGCACTCGTCGTGTCGACGACATCGTCGAACTCGCCAGTGGCTGAAGTCTGTATTGTGTATTCCATGTAATATTATGCCCCGTCCACGGGGTTAACGGTTGGGTGCCGTAACGGCGGGCGTTGGGAGTGTGATGTATCGGCTGGACAGCAGCTGTTCCAGTCATCCGGTGCGTTCGAGCTGTTTTCGCCGTCGATCGAATTCATCGTCCGAGAGCTCCCCGCGGGCGTAGCGCTCACGGAGAACCGACAACGACTGCTCGTCATTCCCACCGGATCCTCGATTGAGGAGCGCATAGACGAGGTAGAGCGGAACGGCGATGAGGAGCCCCATCCAGAGGAGTCCCCAGAGCCCCATCGCTCCGCCGAAGAGGCCCCAGCCGCCGCCCATCATGCCCCCGACGTAGCTCCCACCACCATGGGCAGCAGCCGTTCCAGTCGCCGCGACCAGCAGCGGGACGGCGAGCATCGCGAGTTGACGAGCAGTGCGTCCGATGTGAGTGGTGGGTTGCGTCATTATCTTGCGTTGGTGAATCGCGGTGTTCAGTTGGAGCGATCGAAACGGTCAGGGCCGTCAGCAGTGGCCCTGCCCGTACATCCCGCCGTCGTGGTCGTCGTCATCCCCGTCGTGGTGTTCCTCGTCAGCCATGTCCTGGGCCATCTCGTTGACGGTCACACCCATGTGCGACTCCATCCACTCGACGCTACCAGGGCCCATGTGTTCGGTCATCTGTGCCTCCATCCAAGTGGCCCATTCATCTGCGGTGGTATTGTCCGTGGGCGCGTCGTCTGCGGTCGTGTCGTTGCCGTGTGCGCTAACCACGGGGGCGGCGAACGCGAGTCCGACAATCGCGAGCGCCACGAGCAGCCAGCGGCCAAGTTTGAAGTTGGTCATTGTCTTTCTCCTCGGTTACTCGTAGGACTGCTCGGGAGTTATCGACGTGGGTATGAATCCGCACAGGAGAACGTTCGAGAACGTGTATAGAGCGCCCTAACCGTTTTTCAGGAAACGGAACGTTCATCCGGCTCGAATTCGCTGGAATAGCACTCGATCCTTCTCACGGGACAGGACCACGACCACACGGACGGCAGCCTGAACGATCCGAAACCGAGGCTTCAACCGAGTCACTCGACGTATCTCACGATACGTGCCATCCCTGGATCGAGATGGTACAGGTTGTGACAGTGGAACAACCACCGGCCGGGATTGTCGGCGTGGAAGTCGATCGTCACCTGCCCTCTATGCCCGGGGACGATGACTGTGTCTTTGATCGCGTTGCCGACCTGAAGAAGTGGCCGTGGAGGTGCATCGGGTGAACGACCGGGCTCTGGTTGGTCATCCGAATCCGGACGTGTTCGTCGGGCCGAATCTGGAGTGGGTCGGCGTCCGGGTAGGCCTGTCCGTCTATCGTCCACGTATAGGACTCGCCGGGAGCGACCGGGTCTTGCGTCACGTTTGGCACGCCGTCGACCGGGTTCGGAACGGGGACTCCGTGCCAGTGAATCGTCGTCTCTGCCTGGAGGTCGTTAGTCAGTTCGACGCTGAGCACGTCACGCTCCTAGACGCGTAGCTCCGGTCCTGGGAATTCACCCTCGTACATCCCGTTGGTCGTCGATGTCTCAGGAGCTGGTCGAATCGTCCCTGACGCTGCAGTGGGGCTGACGGATCTATCTGGGTCGGACGTGACTGTCGAGCGTGGCGTCACCTCACGACCCCCACCATCGTCGGTGCCCGGGAGTTGGCCGGCACAACCCGCGAGCGCTCCGAGGGTGGTTGCCCCCGTCAGTTGGAGGAGCCTGCGGCGCGAGAGCGACCGTTGTTCTCTATGCGGCACAGTTGTTTGGACCCAGTTCAAGTTCTGTCGCCTCGCCCTCGTCGTCGACGGTCTCTTTGCCGGTGTTGATGGCGATGACCCGCTCGTAGTTCGGGGGCTTCTCCGGGGCATCCTCGGTCAATCGCTCGATGAACGCTTCGCGATCGAGCTCGAGGAAGTCCAGTTCCTCGCGCAGATCGCCAAGTTGGGCCTCGAGGGTTCGCCCGGTGAGCCGTTCTCGTAGCGCCCGTCACTCGTGACGGTGAGGTGACCCGGCAGGATCGTCGTGTCGTCCGGGAGGTCGAGGATGGTCTCGTGGAGTGAGTCGTACAGCAGTTCGGCCCCCGGGAGGCGTCGTCATCACCGAACTGGAGTTCCGTCCGCCCGACGGAGTCGACGAATAGCGTATCGCCCGTCAACAGGAGTTCGCCGTCGACGAGGTAGTTCATCATCTCGGAGGTGTGACCCGGCGTGTGCAATGCCTCGATTTCGACGTCGCCGACCTCAATGACGTCTCCATCCGATAGCGGTTCGTATTCGTACTCGACGCCGCGCTCGCTGGCCCCTTCGCTGAGGTAGTAAGGCACGCCGACCTCGGCGGCGAGTGTCGAACTGCCCGAGATGTGGTCGGCGTGGACGTGCGTATCGAGCACGCGCGTGGTGGAGAGTCCAGCGTCCTGGGCGGCGACCTTGAACTGGTCGGTCTGTCTGGTCGCATCGACCACGACGGCCGCGTCCGCCCCTTTGGAGCCGACGACGTAGCCGAGACAGCCCTTCGCTCGGCGCTGAACCTGCCGAACGACGAGGTCGTCGCTGGCTGTCTCGATAGGGACGACCTCGTAGAGTTTGCTCCACTCCTCCATGCCGCCAGTGACGACCGAGAGATCGTCGTAGCCGTGGTCGTCGAGGTCGAACGCGAACGGCGTCGACGTCAACCCCTTCCCGCAGATAGCGACCACCGGCTGGCCGTCGACCAGTGCGTTCACCTCGTTCAGTTGGTCCTCGCTCAAGCCCTCGTCAGGGTCGTACGGAACGTTCTCCGCGTCGCGTACGTGCCAGGCCTCGAAGCTGTCTTCAGGACGCACATCGATGAGCGTGAACTGTTCGTCGGCGTCGATCCTGTCCGCGAGCTGTTCCGCAGTGATGTTCTTGACCATCGTATCTCACCTGTGTCGTGTGGTGTCCTTCGAGTTCGCCGCTCGACGTAGCTTTCGCGTACGCTGTCGCCATCTAGCGCTTTCGGTTACGTCCTTCTTCAGGGAAGGAGTTCCCACGAGGAATCAAGGACGTCTCGCAGTATGCATCACCACCCTGATAGTCGACGCCCGGTTGGATGAACGGATACGGCCCGTCCGCGGGCGTGTTTTGGGCTCGACCGCCGTCGTCCGCGGTCTCGACCAGCCCCATCACCTCGTAGTCGACGGGCGAGTGTTCCTCGAGATACTCGACGATGACGTCGACCGGTATCGTCCCGCTGTCGACCTCGACGTCCTGGAACGGGAATCCACAGTTTCCGAGGTCGCGTTCGGGATCACCGGGCCGACGGAACGTCGCCACCGAGTACGTCTCCTCGGAGTCGACCGGCTCGCCGTCGATCCGCATCTCGACAAGGCGACGGCCACGCTTCGCGGTCGGATCGACGGTCACCTCGACGTTCGAGGAGAAGTTGCGGACGCGGCCGTCCTCCTGGTCGTAGGGGTACGGCGTGAAGTTGTCTTCGAGGAACTCCTCCATGTGGTTCGTGAGTTGCTGGCCGTAGGCGACACCACGGGCGACGGGCGTCGCCATCGGGAAGAACGTGTACAGTTCGCCGAGCGTGATCTCTCCGGGCGGGATCGCAGTCCCGTACCGGAACCCGTGCGAGACGGCGAGATCCGTGTCGAAGTGTGCCTGCAGTGCGTCGTTGAACAGCGTGTTCCACGCGCTCTCGAGGAACGACTGCCGGTAGAGTGGTTCTTCTGTCCGGCCGACGACCGTATCGAGGGGCTTCTCGAGCGTGCCGGCTCCACGTTCGAACCCGGGGCCGTCCTCAAGGAACGGTGCACGCACGGCTTCGACTGTCTCCTGCGCATCGGCGTCTGGTTCCGGCGTCTGCTCGCCGTTCTCGGTCAGACAGTAGAGATGATGACGGAACTGTATCTCCCCGTTTCGAACTCGGAGATCCACACGGCCGAGCGCCTCGCCCATCCCGGACTCGACGACGACCGTCTCGGTCTCCTCGACGACGATCGGGTCGTAGGTGTACTCGTGGGTGTGCGCGCTGAACATGACGTCCACGCTCGGGCAGTCCTTGGCGGCCTGGACCATCCACGAGAGGCCGATCTCGGTGACCGCGACCACGACGTCGGCACCGTCCTCGCGGGCGGCCTGTGCGGACTCTTCGAGGAGCGCGGGATGCTTGCCGAAGCGGTACTTTCCCTCGGAGAATGCGGGTGCCATCCGGTCGACGTAGACGTTCGTCATCCCGACGACGCCCACGGGGAGTCCGCCGACATCGAGGATGCTGTATGCGTCGTACAATCGCTCGTCGGTCTCCCAATCGTAGAGGTTGTTCGCGAGAATCGGGGCGTCAAGGTCGCCCATCAGTTCTACGAAGTTGTCATCCTCAGCGGCTTCGTTCGAGTAGTCCCAGTTGCCGGGGACGTAGATGTCGGGCGCGACGTGGTCGTTGATGGGGTCGAGCATTGCTCGCCCGTCCGTGTAGGTGGTCACGGCAGAGCCGTGGAACGTGTCTCCACTCATGAGCGTACAGACGTCGTGGTGCTCGCGGAGCTCGTCGAGTTTCGCTGCGAGCAGGGGATCCCGCCGCCCCGCTCGATGACGCGGTCGTCGTCTCCGAAGT
The DNA here is from genome assembly GCF_042663985.1 of Haloplanus sp. GCM10025708. Classification (NCBI taxonomy): domain Archaea; kingdom Methanobacteriati; phylum Methanobacteriota; class Halobacteria; order Halobacteriales; family Haloferacaceae; genus Haloplanus; species Haloplanus sp. GCM10025708. Next base: position 297,943 of record NZ_JBHSZA010000003.1, on the reverse strand, counting down.
CGAAGTTCGGCTTCGACGTTGGATTGTCGTAGTAGACCTGGTGGCGCGGCGTTAGCTGCCCGTGGAGGTCGCTGACGTGAGCGAAGACGGCGTCGGGGGCGCCCGCACCGTCGCTGGCAGGGTCGCCACCGAGGGACGTCCACTCTCCGAGTGCCGTGGTATCGTTCATCGTGACGGGAGTACAGCTATGTGCTCCTACTGTTCATGATTTGGGGTTGATATTTGAAAATCAGACATGTATTCGCCAACATTGCATCGCAGAAGACCGGACTCCATATCCGAGAAGTACACTCCCGAGTTGGACACACAAACTTGGCCTCGATCTGAGAGCGATTGCGAACTATGGCCGGGGACGTCTCCCTTCGGCTCACCGGGGTGATTATTAAAGTAGGAAGCCGTGCCACCCTCCACACAGATGCGCCCACTGCCTCGTTCGTGGAGGCGGTATCGATGACGACTAACTGGGTAACGACGGGGATGTCTGCAGTCGTCATCCTCTTCGCGGCCGCCGTTCACGGTATTGCCGGGTTCGGCTTCGCGCAGGTGTCGATGGGCATCATGCCGCTGTTTCGGTCGCCCTCGAGCGCGTCGATCATCTTCACGGCGACGGCGGTGGTGGCCAACGCCCGCGTCTGGTGGAGCGTCCGGGACGCGTTCGACTGGGAGAAGTGGATCGTCCCTGTCGCTGGGCTCGTCGTCGGGATGCCGCTCGGTATCTACGTGTTCAGTGGGTTCGACGCGGCACAGATGCGCGTCGCTATCGGAGGGGTTCTCGTGTTAGCGGTTATCGTCGTCGGCGCGACCCAGCAACTCGATGTCGTTACGGACTGGATCGAGGAGAAGGACTACCGACCGGGGAAGATAATTGGCGCGACGGCCGGGCTGCTCGCCGGAGTCTTCGGCGGCGCCGTCGCCGTTCCCGGCCCGCCGATGATCGTCTACGGGGCCTTCATGTCGGCGAGCGGGTTCTGGAGCGACGAGGAGATGAAGGCCACGTTCACCGCCTTCTTCGGAACGCTCATGCTGTATCGCCTCGGGAGTCTCACCTACACAGGAGACGTGACGATGCCGCTGATGATCGAGGCTGCCGTCGCCATTCCGATGGTGTTCGTCGGCTCTTGGATCGGCGTGTACATCTTCGACAACATCCCCGAACGCATCTTCCAGTGGGTCGTACTGGGGCTACTGACCGTGAACGCGGTCGTCCTCCTATATACGGCAGTTCCGGAGCTCTAACCGCATTCAGCTGCTCTCTGTACGAGGATTCCGGTACCCCCGCTACACTGGTTGTCGCAAAAAACATCATCGCAACAGTGCTGATTCGCGTGCTATTCGTGCGTCGGTCAGGCGCTCATCATGTTCCGACAGCTCTCGGCGCATTCCTTGAGGACCTCGGCACAGACCTGGCAGTGCTGGGCATCGTGACGCTCACATTCTTCGGCACACTCCTCGCAGACGCCGGCGCAGGCTTCAGCCAATTGCGCGCTGTAGTTGGAGTTGCGAGCCATGAATCGGGCATGCAGCGACGCGATATCCGCGACATCGCGACAGAGCCGAGCACACTCTTCCATCTCCTCGTCGCCGAGGCACTCGTCGGCACACCACTCACAGACCTCAGTGGCTTCATTGCAGATCTCGATGCACTCGCGCTCTTCCTCGCTCAGGTGATCGATCTTGGAGACTGTTTCTGCAAGTGACATTGTACGTCACCGTACGAGGCCCTTCTAGTTCATCGGCCTGCTTGCCCTTGCGGGGCCATACCATATCTGGTCGCCAGTAGCCGTCGAAGAGTGTGGGCACACCGCGCGGGAACGCGAGGTTCTGATGGCCTGGGCTCGGACAGCCTGAGAAGCCAACGGGCGCGATGGAACTCGATCCCAGTATACGGTGGCGGGAGAGCGTTGTGGGGGTCATAGCTCTCCTTTTCTGGGAGCCGAGGATCGGCTCTCTAGTGAAGACGGTGATACACGAATGTCGCTTGTCTCGGGTGCAAGCACCCACGACCACGGTTCCGAACAGTTCTGGATCTGCAGTAGCGATTGCTAGTTCGCCTGTTTCTGTTCTAAGTCGTCGCTCGGATAGATGCGATACGTCCGCCCTTGGCGCTCGCGGTACAGGAGGCCGCGCTTCTCGAGAGCGCTCACCGTCTGACTTACTTTGCTCTTCGAGAAGTCCGAGCGATCCCTGAGTTCGATCTGTGTGATGCCAGGTGAGGCGATGACTGGTTCGAGGATACGGCGTTCATCATCCGGCAGGAGGTCTAACACACGAGCCTGTGGCTGAGACTCCGGACTGATGGATCCATTCGATTGGAGAGCTACCTCTGGCGATTCGGCACTCTCTGGATCGGTCGGATTCGCCGTCTCATTCTGTGGGCGGTCGTTTACGTCTATACTTGTGACCTCATCCCGAATCACGAGATACCCCCACCGATGATAGCCGAGACGAGGAAGGTTCCGAGGACGTACCAGAGTGGATTCGTTCCGTGAACGGACCCCATCGACGTGCCCATCATCGATCCCATCTGGTCGAAGGCCTGCTGTTGCTGATATGCTTGCCAGCTGAGCACACCACCGACGATGAGGACGACAGCGACCAAGCCACCGACTACTGTATCCGCTCGCCGTCGATTCATGTTCCCCACCTCGATCCGCCGAGATACCTGCTCATGCATAAGAGTTTGCGAGACCATGCTGTACCTGTTTTGATTGGCCAACGCAATACCCGGGCCTGCCTAGCCGCGATACTTGGGATCGAGACATAGCGGTCAGTGATCTTCATGGCTCTGGGAAGACCCCGTCTCTGAGACGTGTGGGTGTTGCTGTGCAAATTCGGAGGGGCGCTTCTCGAACGATCGCTTGCATTGATCCGAACAGAAGTAGTACGTCTCGCCGTCGTGAGTGAGACTCGGCCCCCTATCGTCGGTTCGCATCCCACAGACGGGGTCGCGGTACTGGCCCGGTGCACCGAGTCCGCGTCGGTAGACGTAGAGGAGAAAGCCAGAGAGCGCGAATGCGAGGATGTTGAGGTAGAACGTGTAGTTAAGTTCGAAGTACGTCTGTTCGGACGCCGTCTGCCCCCGGCGAGATTCGGGACGATACCGAGAACGCTGAACAGTTCCTCCATGAGGAAGCCCGTGAACGCCATCGTCACGAAGAAGATGCCGAGGATGTACAGCATCACCTTCCAGCCGTAGTACTTCCGGTAGACGTTCAGGACAGGGATGGTGATGAGATCGGCGTAGACGAATGCGATGACGCCGGCGAAACTGACCCCACCACCCCAGAGCGCGACGGCGAACGGGACGTTGCCCATGCTGCCGACGAAACTGAGCACGGCGATCGCGACACCCATGATGGCGTTCTCTGCGCTCACCACCAATCCATCGCCCTGGAGGAAGAGCGTGTTCCAAACCCACTGTGGGACGAAGACGATGACGAACCCCGAAATGAGAAAGCCCGCGATGATGTCCGTCCAGATCATCGACCACTCCTTGCGATACTGATTCCCGACTTTGTACCACCCGCCCCACGAGAGGAGTTCGTCGCGCCACCCGCCGCTACTTGCGGCTTCCTGCTGGTACGTCTCCATGCAACCTTCCGAACAGAACTTCAGCGTCTCGCCTCCGTCAGTTACCAGCGAGTACTCGTCTTTGCCTTCCATCCCGCACGTTGGGTCCTCAGTGATCCCTTGGTCGTGGTCGCGTTGATTCAGTTCCTGCCGGACTTGCTCGAACAGGTTCTCGGGGAGCGTCAGATGGACGAGGACCGCCATTACAGCGATGAGAATGACACCACCGAGGAGTTCGGCAACCAGAAATTCCCAGCCGAGGAGGATCAGGATCATCAGGCCGAGTTCGACGATGAGGTTCGTCGAGGCGAACATGAACGCGAGGAAGTTCACCGCGTGCGCACCCTTCTTGAATAGCCCCTTCCCAATGGCGACCGCGCCGAAGCTACAACCACTACTTGCCGCGCCGAATACGGTTGCCTTCGCGAGACTGCCCAGGTCTCCCTCTCCGAGTACGTTGGCCATTCGCTCTTTCGAGACGTAGACCTGGACGAGGCTCGTGATGACGAGCCCCATGATGATCGCCCATGCCGCCGTCCAGAGGAAGCCGACGCCGATCCGTAACGACTCGAGGATTCCGTCGACAAGGACGGCTTGCATATCTAGACTATCCCAGCCATTAGTTTTGTAATTTGTTCTTAAGAAACCGGGGCAGTGGGCGGGGTAAATCTTGCATTCAAAGGTGATTCTTGCTATCAGCTGTGGTCAACCGTTCGAGGACTGCGTTCGCGCACATCAGTTTTTGCGTGTTACTGATTCCAGTCGGAGGTTGCTTCTTGGTTTTCCGACGGACCGGCCACACAGATATGGGGGTTGTACCGCTGGTTCCCCACGATATTCTTGCTCCGTGTTAACAAGGATACTCCCCTTTCGAATTGTAAGAGAAACCCGATTGAAGGAGTAGAGCGTATCTCTAGTCATGAGCACCACTACCACAAACCAAGACGCGCACGAAATGAACTCCACGACCAACGTGATGCATCTCGATTCGTTGGCACTGGCGGGCGCAGCAGCAGTCGTCTCTGCCATCGCGATGCTCCTGCTGGGCGTGTTCGGAGCGATCGGCGTCTACGAGGGCGCAGTCGAAGCGATGGAGCAGTGGCACCTGTTCTTCGAACCGACCGCCGTCGGGACCGTGGCGGGCATGGTCGAGGCAGTGGTGATCAGCTTCGTCTTCGTGTACGCCTTCGCGTGGCTGTACAACGCCTTCGCGTCATAAATCAGGGAGTTAATCCATGTACGTCACCGACAAAGCCGAAATCGTCATCGACGCATCGTCTGAGGAGATCTGGGAGTATGTAACCGACTTAATCCATTAGACGGCGTCGAACCCCGAGAACACTATTGACTCGAATACGATACCCTCGACAACCGTCCCCAAGAGGGCACAACGTTTCACCAAGCCGAAGAGGTCGCCGGGACGTACGCCGACCTGCACGGCCGATTCCAGTAGATCGACCATCCCAACGTGGCAGTCTGGATGGGAACGGCGTACTATGCCCGCAGTGAACTCTCCGATGAGGAGTTCGAACGACGACGAAAACAGCTTGAATAGTCCAAATGAACGAAATAGAGGAAGTATCGTTCAAAACTACTCCCGTCCGACGGCTGTCGCGGCGGGACCAAACTATTAACCCCGTTACTGGAGTATAAGTTTTCATGGAATACACAATACAGATCACAATTGCTGGTGAGTTCGACGATGTCGTCAACGCAACGAACGCTGCACTCAAAGATGAGGGATTCGGGGTCCTCTGTGACATTGACATTCAGGCGACACTCAAGGAGAAACTCGGCGAAGAATTCCGCCAGTATCGCATCCTCGGTGCGTGCAATCCCCCGCTGGCATACGAAGGGTTGAATGCGGAAACCGAACTCGGTGCGCTCTTGCCCTGTAACGTCATCGTCTACGAGGATGATAACGGCGATATCGTGGTGAGTGCGGTTGACCCCGAACAGCTGGTCGGAATCGCGGATAACGACGCGCTTGACTCCATTGCGACCGAGGTCACCGAGCGATTCGAACGTGTTCTGGCTGCCGTCGACGAAACCGAGGTGGACTGAAATGTCGGAGGCTCGGAGTGACCTCACGACAGTCATACTCGTCGTTCTCGGTATCCTCCTCCTCTGGCCGCTCCTGATGATGGGTTTTGGCGGAATGGGGATGATGGGATACGGCGGGATGATGAGCGGCCCCTACAGCGACGGCGGGTACAGCATCGTCGGCGTTGTCCTTCAGTTCGCGTTCTTGATCGTTCTTCTCGGCGGCGGCTATCTACTCGCTCGCCGACTCATCGGTCACCAGGAGTCCCAAGACGAGGCGCTTGAGGAGCTTCGAGTGGCCTACGCTCGTGGCGATCTTTCGGACGAGGAGTTTGAAAACCGACGACACACGCTCAAAACGGACGAGTGATCACTGCAATGGCATCCCTACCTCGTCGTGGATTCCTGTCCGTCGCTGGGGGTGCGGTCGCCGCGCTTTCCGGATGTGTGTCTAACGGGCTCTCCGGTGGTCGGAGAGCATTCGATACCACGGTGTATGTCGGATCCTATCACTGGGGTTCATTCTGTTGGACGACACCGGAACCGAACACGATCGCATCGTCTTCGATCGTGGAGACTCCGTCGAGATCGTCGCGTTCAACACGAGCGCGGAGACTGCCCTGGAGAAACTGCCGTCTGCCGTCCGAGAGGCGATTCCCGATCACGAAACGCTCGAAGAGCGAAACGAAGAACGCATTCCACCGCCACCGAACGGCGACTTTCACGACGTACTCGACGAGGCAAACGAAAATGCTCCGGATCACAGTCTCGCCGTCATGCCGTCGGAGCGGAATATGGGCCACATGGGCGAGGGCGGCATGATGCTTCATCCCATCCCGCTCCCGGCCGACGCGACGTCGACGACGACGGCACGACTCTCCGCGTCCGAGCGTGGTGACTACACGCCGATCTGTCACAGAGACTGTGGATACGGCCACGAATACATGTATCTCGACGGGGCGTTCGTCGTCGAGTAACCGACTATTGAGAGTGTCTAACGTAAGAGAGGTACCATTCCTCAATGGTTCCGACGATGACTTCAGTAGAGCAAACCAAGCGTGAGGATGAAAAAGAGAGTGCCGAGATCATAGGACCACTCGTAGGCTGTCGTGGTGAGACTCGCTGCTGGCCCGCCGAGGAGGCCGACAAGCGGGACGAAGACTGGAACGGTACAGCCAACACACGTCACGACGCCGAGGATCTCTGGACGACGAGTGTCCTCTCTGGCAACCGGAACTTCGAGGCACGCATCCACCCGAAGATCCGGGCGAACTACCTCGCCAGTCCGCCGCTGGTGGTCGCCTACGGTCTCGCCGGGCGCATGGATATCGATCTCGAACACGATCCACTCGGCACTGACGACGACGGCAACCCGGTCTATCTCTCGGACATCTGGCCCGACGCCGACGAGATCCACACGGCAGTCCACGACAGTGTCGATTCCTCGATGTTCGAGGAGAAGTACGCCGAAGTGTTCGAAGGTGACGAGCGCTGGGACGCGCTCGACGCGCCAACCGGCGACGTCTACGAGTGGGACGACTCTTCGACGTACATCCGCGAGCCGCCCTTCTTCGAGGACTTCCCGCTGGACGAGCCCGGCGTCGCAGACATTCAGGACGCTCGCACGTTGATGCTGCTCGGTGATACGGTCACGACTGACCACATCAGCCCAGCGGGCCCGTTCTCTCGTGAGCAACCTGCTGGTGAGTGGCTCGTCGAACAGGGCGTCGAGCCCCACGAGTTCAACACGTACGGCGCTCGACGGGGCAACCACGAGGTGATGATGCGCGGCACCTTCGCCAACGTCCGCATCGAGAACGAGATGCTCGACGACGTCGAGGGCGGCTACACGATTCACCAGCCTACAGACCAGCAGACCACTGTCTTCGAGGCGAGCCGCCGCTATCGCGAGGACGACACGCCACTGGTCGTGTTCGCCGGCGAGGAACTCGGCACCGGGTCGAGCCGCGACTGGGCCGCAAAAGGGACTGACCTCCTGGGGGTTCGGGCAACCATTGCTGAGAGCTACGAGCGTATCTTCCGTGACAACCTCGTCGGCATGGGTGTCCTCCCACTCCAGTTCGCCGACGGCGACTCCTGGGAGTCGCTCGGCCTCGACGGTTCTGAACGGATCGCGATTCACGGGCTTGACGACGGTCTCAACGTGAACGAGGAACTCACGGCGGTTGCCGAACGAGACGACGGATCGACCGTTGAATTCCCCGTTACTGCGCAGGTCGGGACGCCTGCAGCCGTTCGATACGTCGAGAACGGGGGCATCCTTCACCTCGTTCTTCGACGGTTACTTACGCAAGAGTAGGACACAGCTCCACAGTCTCCGCTTGAACGGAACCAGACCGACCCGGAGTGCGGGGGAGTTCTGTCCTTATGTCTGCGGAGATACGTGACGTAGCCGGCCTCGACACTAGGGATGTCGGGACAGACCTACGTCTCACCGACTCACATAAACCCTGACCCCGGTACGGACAGTGGAAACCGTCTGTTCGAATGCATCGCGTGGCGTTTCGACAATCCGAACATCGACGAGTCGGGTTGCGATTCAGAGCCGGCGAACGGGCACCTTCGGAGTATTTCCGCCGGGAAAGTGTATGTGGGGGTGATCTATTCGCAGCCGTGGGAAAGTCATCGAATCGTCGGTTGTACCGACCTCCGGCGGGTGAAACACGTTGAGTCTCTCACTCGTTATCAGTCCGTCATTGCTGCATGTCCCTCGTCACCGCGTTCCCCGCCAGCCACCGACTCCTGTTTGTGGAGCCAGTAGAGGAACACAAAGAACGTGGTCGAGAGGACGTTCAACACCAGCTTGTAGTTGAGCTCGATGGATACCTCGGCGATTTGGGCAGAGGCCCGCGACGGGATGAGGCCCAACCCCAGGAACAGGAAGTGAACTATGAACCCGACGATAACGGCGCTGATGAAGATCATCAGGCTGAGTACCGCCGCGAACGTCGTCCCATAGTACTCATCGTAGGCCTTCATGATGGGTGGGACGATGAGATCCGCGAAGATGTACGAGAGAACTGACCCGAAGGGGAGCCCGCGGGTCCAGAGGACGGTCCCGAACGGGACGTTGCCGACCGAGCAAACGAAGGTGACGACGCCGATGATCGCACCGAGCGCGGCCGTCCAGAGGACGTACACCGGCAAACCGAACACGGCGCCGGAGAAGACGCTCGTCCAGACGGACTCAGGGATGAAGCCCGCGATAAGACCAGCGAAGATGAAGCCGATAGCGATTTCATCCCAGAGCATCGCCCACTCCTTCCACTGCTTGTCAGCGAGCCCCTTCCACCCCGACCAGGACGTCGCTTTCTCCCGAATCGAAGTATTCGCTTCCTCCGGGTCGAAGCTGTCCTTGCAGGATCGCGAACAGAAGTAGTACGTCTGCCCATCGTGCTCGATGGAGTGGTCGGTCTCCTCGGGATCGACCTCCATCCCACAGACGGGATCCTGTACGGTAATACCCTCCTCATCGGTGACGTTCTTGCGTGCTTCGTCGAGAATCTCGTCGGGTACGAGGTAGACGAAGCCGACCGACATCAGGCCGATGAGGAGCAGGCCACCGATCACGTCGGCGAGCAGGAATTCCCAGCCGAGCAGCAGCCAGATGACGATACCGATTTCGATGACGAGATTCGTCGAGGCGAACTGGAACGCTGCTAATGCCGCCGCAGCGGACGCGCCCTTCTTATAGAGGTTTTTCCCGGTGGCGATGGCCGAGTACGAACACGACGAGGAGACGAACCCGAAGAACGTGGCGAGTCCAATCTCTCGTGGGCCGTGGCCTTCGAGTAGCTCCGAAATTTGTTGAGTCGAGACCCACGCCTCGACGCCACCTGCGATGGCGAATCCGACCACGAGCGCCCACCAAGTAATCCACGCCATCGCGATGGTCGTCGTCGCGGCCTGTCGTGTGCTCTCCACGAAGAATCGCCCGAGTGGTTGGTTAGTCGTTACGACACCTATGAGGACGGTGACTATGCCGATAACCGAGAGGATCGCGTAATCTGATTTGTCCATCTTCTTGCTACTACATTATACGGTTCCTATTCCTAATGCAGTTTTGGCTTCCACTGTCGCTATTGATAAAGACCATTCTTTTGGTTAGGGCTGTTATATCCGATTGTAGCTTTGGAACCCAAAAGACGGGCGTCCGGCAAGGGATAACGGATTTGTAGCTGGCTGGAGTGGCTTGTCATATGCTCACTTCCCTCAGCGAGGTCCTATTGACGAGTATTATACTCGTGAGCACCGCATACACAGCGATCAAAACGCCTGCTATCTGGCACCGGTACAAGGGGAGATATGGTCGACTCCTCGTTAGCTTCCCCCTCATTGGCCTCCTATTTGGGCTCGCTCACATTGGGATGCTCACGTCGCTTCCACATAACCTACTTGCCACGGTTGAAACAGGGGCCCTTCTCGGAGTGGGTATTGTAATCGGTGCGTTCGGCTACACACATCCCCGACTCGAATATTCAGGGGGCGAACCGCAATGACTCTACTCCTGCTTTCGAGTCTCTCGATACTCGTCGCTGGTGGGCTTGCGATCTGTTGTTACGTACTCCTCTACCGAGACGTCGTATTGGTGATTCAGCGGCCGTTCCTTTTCAGAATCGGCTTCGGGGCACTCTGTGCTGCAGTGGTTGGAGCGAGTGCAGTATTGGTTGACTGGGTTCCGACGCATATGATTCACGCTGTCTTTGCGGTATCGGTCGCTGCAGCGGTCCACAGCGTTCAAGATGGTCTCCACCCGGATACCGAAGCGTGGTTCTACTCGCTCTTTCGAACCTGAGCCTCGTTTCGTGCGATTCCTGTCCCGTGTCGTGTCGATTTGGATTCCGAACGACCAGCGGTGTAACGTGGCGACCGAGAACTGGGACGGTCCATTTGGTATCGTTAGGTAGGTCGAAAAAGAACGATAGCGGGGTACTTGAACCATTAAATAGCCACGGAAGTATTGTGAAGCGTGCTCTTCTGGGTCCACGCCGCAGTCGCGTACCTCGTTTATCGGGGCATTCCTTTCGGCCGCTCAGATCGTCGACCAGATGACAGCATTGTCATCGCGCTCGTCGTTGGGGCCTTACTACCGGACCTCGTGGACAAACCACTCTCATTCGTATTCACGTCCCTGCCGAGTCGGTCAGTTACTCACTCGATCTTCACCGCTGTAATTGTCGTCTCCGCCGTTCTCTACGCTACCAGACGAATGGATTCGTCGGATATTGGGACAGCGTACGCCCTCGGATACGCCTCCCATCTGGTCACGGATCTCATAGATCCTATCTTCATCCCCGAGGAACCGGTCGCTTTTCTTATGTGGCCGATTCTCACTGACTACCACCACATCAGTGGTCCCGGAGATCTGCTCGCGCTGGTTAGACTCACCCCGTACGTCGTCGGCCAGACTATTGTCACATTGCTCGCAGTTGCGCTCTGGTTCGGAGATGGCAAACCGGACACATTCACCGAATGAGCCGGCGTTCTTATCCGTGTCGTATGCTTCCATCCGTCGTCACGCTGTGCGTGAGCGTGGAACGGTCCAGAGCATATTGTCGATCTTGAGCGAAAGCGTCTCGACTTCGTTCTCGATGTCATCGAATCGGTCGGACGGAATATAGACCGATGGATACGTACTCATCGAGTATGCTTCCGTGTCGAACTCCGCCCTGAACAGTTCCATAGTCTCTCCGTCGAATCGAATGCTGGTAAACCGGTAGGTATCCGCCGGTGTGAGACCGGTCCGCGATTCGATACCGGTCACGTGGGTCGGTTCGCCATCGTCAAGGTCGAAGGCTTCCCGACAGGCCTGCTCGAACCGCGACTCAATTCCTTCCGTGGAGTGGTTGACGTATCCGACCGACGCTCCCCACGTGAGCAATCCAATTAGTGCCCCTCCGACCGAAAATAGTGTCGCAGTACCGAGACCGTCTCGCCCAAGAACGAACGAGCCGGGTATCATGAACGCATTCCCCAGGGCGAAGCCAACAAGCCAGATACCGCCGATCGTCGCCAGCGGGTGCCAGGCCGCACGCCAGAATAGCCGAGTGAAAACGCTACCTGCGGTAGCGTGTGGGCGTATCGTTGAGCCCATAGTGTTAGACATCCCCAAACATACATATAGTTTCTTCGGAAAGAACGAGGTATGTTCGGGGAGTTCGGATACGTCACGACTGCACTGTTCGCTCTGATCGTCGGATCAGTTGCCGGGACGATGGCCATCCTCACGTGGGACATCTTCCGCGAGTCCACATTTGGAACAGCAATTATCGGTGTTGTCGTCGCGTTTTCGATATTTACCCTACATCACGTCTTTTTATTGAGCGTGGAACCACGACCCGCCGAGTTTCGGTCGTACCAGGCGCTTCTGAATACCGTCGTCGTGATCTTCGTCGGACTGATGATTCGTCACCGGAACCGTCTCCGGACCACAATGGAGGGGAAGTGAACGTGATTGATATACTGGGCCTCTACAACATCGTCACTGGCGTCACCGCGGGAGCTGGCTTAGTGTATTTGCTCTCGGAACAGGATTTCGTCCACCAGCACCAGCGGTTCGTCATCGTAATGCTTTCCGGCCTGCTCCTCTATATTTCCGTCTCGCCCATCGTCAACGCAGTCGCACCGCATCTAACTCACATAATCCACATTTTGGCTGGACTGCTGATCATCTGGGGATTATATAACCCCCTCCACAACGAGTTGCGAACCAATCAATGGGATGTCCTCCTCTTCCGTGATCCACCGTCGGCTCGGCCGTCGGAAGAGTGGATGACGCCGATGGACGACGAGATCCTGCAGGTATTCCACTCAACACAACTTATACTCTCCCCATCAATCATCTCACAAAATATCCAGCGGAGTCGTGACGAGGTCAACCGTCGGCTTCGGACGCTGGAGAACCACGGATTCGTCTCGCGGGTCGACCGTGGACAATATAAACTCACGCCACAGGGGGAACAGTATCTGCACGGAGGCACATACGAATCCTTCACCCGAAAGAAAGAAAATATATCTGATATTTTCCAGCAGGATACGTAATCGACAGACGGGTACGCTCCACACGAATTAATGTGGAGCCATATTGGGCGGTAGTATCGAATAAAAGATCATTAGATTATATTACTCTATACGAGAGTGGGTGGTCTATGCCAGCACAACACAGGGGTGGTTGGAGTGGCTGAGGAGACCAGCCGGCGTCGCTTCCTGCGACGAGTCGGCGCAGCAGGGGCGTTAGGCACGGTGTCCCTCACGGGGTGTCTCCAGTCGCAGATGACTGAAGGCTCGATCGGCGCGAATATGCAGCCGATGATGGAGATGGGGTTCCACGCGATGGCAGGCTCGCCGGCAATGGACGAGTATCCCGCTGAGCCGAACGATGACGGATTCGTGGACGTTGCGATGATCGCCTACGACGACGGCACGAACAACTACCACTTTATGCCACACGTGGTCTGGGTCGAACCCGGGACGACGGTTCGGTGGGCGCATACTGCAGAAGGGATCTCGGAGCGGCGAACGCACTCCGCAACGGCGATCACACCTGACCTGATGACCGGCTATCCACGGTTGATCCCCGAGGGCGCCAGTCACTTCGATTCGGGGCTGCTCCCGGGCAGCCACGACAGCGAGTTCGACGCGGTCGGTGAAACCGAACTCGTCCGGTATGGACCGTACACACACGTTCGAGGAGCGAGGCGTGTATTTCTACCTCTGTCAACCGCACTACGGCGTCAGCGGGATGGCCGGCGCAGTCGTCGTCGGCGACCTTTGGGAGGAGAACCAGGGCGATGGGTGGTCACCTGGTATGACCGCCGATCTCTCACCAATCGTCGAGGCAGATCCGGTCAACGGTCCTGTAATCAAAGAGAAGATCGAGGGCGACCTGCGAACGATGGTACGTCACGGTGAGGAAGGTGGAGGTGGACACTGATGACAGAGCACAACACGGATGTGTCGGATAACGGTGACACCGTACAGAGCGATCACGACGACGATCACGGTCCGTCCGGTTGGCGGTACTGGCTCTACACGACCGATCACGAAGTCATCGGTATTATCTACCTCTGGAACGCGCTGTTCTTTTTCGCGGTCGGCGGGCTGGCGGCCCTGGTCTTCCGGACGGAGCTGGCACTGTCTCCCGCCAACGCGATTCTCAACTCTGCGGGCTACAATAGTCTCCTCACGCTCCACGGGTTGACGATGGTCTTTTTCGTTATCCCACCGCTGACGGGAGCGTTTCAGAACTACCTGATCCCCCACTGGGTTGGGGCCGAGGAGATGGCCTATCCCCGGTGGAACGCGCTCGGCGCGTGGTCGATCACTGCTGGCGGACTCCTCCTCTGGCTCCCACTGTTCACGAACGCCTTGGGGCTTACGGGACTCCCAGCAAACGGTGGTTGGTTCCAGTATCCGCCACTCACGACGATGTTCAACTCCTCGGGTATCGACGCGGAGATCGTCGGGCTCACGTTGCTTCTGGGCGGCGGCTCGATCCCTGGCGGCATCAACTTCTTTGTCACTGTGGTGAACGAGCGGCGACCGGACCTCGGGTGGTTCGATATCCCGATAGCCTGCTGGGCGATCGGTATCATTACGCCCGCACTCGGGTTCTACACGTTCCCTTGGGTCGTCACCGCCCTCAATCTGAATTTCCTCGAACGAGCGTTCGAGATGACGTTTTACAACGCTCGAACCGGCGGCGCGCCGTTACTCTACCAGTGGATCTGGTGGACGTTCGGCCATCCAGAGGTGTACATCCTTGTCATTCCCGGGATGGGAATCGCAATGGAGATCATCGGCCGGTTCAGCGAGCGGCCCATCTTCGGGAACAAGTGGGTCATCGTCAGCTTCGCGACGCTGTCGCTGTTCTCCGCGGGTGTGTGGGCCCATCATATGTTCACCACCGGACTGGGGGCCTCTCGGTACGCCTTCATGGTGTTCTCGATGGTCATCGCCCTCACGTTCAGCCTTTATCTATTCAGCGCTCTCGCGACGATGTACAAGGGACGCGTCCATCTCACGACGCCGATGCTGTTCTCCATCGGGCTCCTGGTCGGGCTCGTCTATTCCGGGATGGAAGGACTCCAGTTGGGCCAACCGGCACTCGACCAGATGCTCCACTCGACGTACTTCGTTGTCGGACACTTCCACTTCACCCTCTTTATGGTCGGCGTGATGGGCCTCCTTGCGGGAGTCTACTACTGGTATCCGCTCATCACGGGGCGGATGTACAGTTCCCTCGCCGGCAAGTATCACGCGGTGACAACGCTGGCCGGGCTTCCGCTCTTGTTCTTCCTGATGGCCCGACTGGGCGAACTCGGAATGATGCGGCGGTACGCGACGTACACCTATATGCCGGAGCTCCAGTTCTGGCACGTTCTGACTACCGGAGCGGCGTTCTTCGTCGCCTCCGGGCAACTCGTGTTCTTCATCAATATGCTCTGGAGCCTCAGATACGGAGAGCGAGTCGACAACCCCTGGGAGGACGTCCTCTCCGGGCAGAATATGCCCTCTCCCGAGTGGGACGGCTTCCCGCACCACGCGCCGACGCCGGAGAACGTCTACGACGAGATCCCTGCCGACGACGTCGACGTCGATCTCGACGACGATTCGGGGGCGGTTCTCTCCGACGGTGGTGCTGGCGTCGATGCCGGGGGTGACGACGATGAGTGACGCGGACGACGACGTCACTGTCCCCGACGACAGTTCGTTCGGAGTGCTGTCGGGAGCATTCTGGGCGCTCGTCATCGCGTTCGGTCTCGGGCTGTTCTTCTACGACTTCGGGGTCGTGACACTCGAAGAAGTCGTCAACGGCCAGCCCATCGGCGTCATCCACAACTTCCGCGTGACGATGTCCGTCATCGCGATGGTTGGTGGCGGGGGTTCGTCGCTGTGACTGGTTGGTTCGTCTATCGATACGCCGCTCCACGCCGTGAAACGGCGGCGAAACTCCGTCCCGGCAGTGGTCGCTACACGTTCAGCGTGTGGAGTCTGGCATCGCCTTCTTGGTACTGATGACCGTCTTCATGGGAGCAAGCGCGCTCGCACAGACCGACCAAGCCGCCGACCCGACCGCACAGGCCGGAACGGACCGCGTCCTCGAGATGGACATCACCGCAGGACAGTGGTTCTTCCGGTACGACGTTGCTGGCGTCCCGTTCACGCAGGGGAATCACGTCGTCCTGCCTGCGGACACCGTGATTAAGTTCAGAATCACGTCAGCCGACGTGATTCACTCCTTCGCAATTCAGGAACTCGGCGTGAAGAAAGACGCCATGCCGGGACAAGTCAACTCGGCGTGGTTCTCCGTTGAAGAGGTTGAGGGAGAACGGACCATCACGGTAAATGGAACTGAAATTCCCGCCGATACATACCAGGTCACGTGTGCCGAACTCTGTGGAAAGGGCCATTCGCAGATGGTCTCACAGGTGTTCATCGTCTCGCCAGAGGACTACCGGACGTGGGTGGAGGCCAACGGTGGGACAGTTCCGGAGAGTTTCGAGGCAGCGAAGGCGGCCACGGTGAGGAAGAAGAAGGAGGCCACTAACCATGTCAAACGAAGAAATGTCTGATCGACCCGGTGAACCGGTTCGCCGAGGGGAGGGTGCCGAGGGCTTCCCCCACGGTAGCAAGTACCCGCTGTTCGTCGCCCTGGGGATGTTCTTCACGGGGCTCGGGCTCTCGATGTTCACCGTGGCACTGGCCATCGGGATTCCAGTCCTGATATACGGGATGTGGGGTTGGACGAAGGAATACACGATCGAGGAGTTTGAGACGGGTATTGTTCCGGCGCAAAAACGTCAGCTGCTCGGATTCAAGTCCGGCTACATCTCGATGTTGCTGGTCATCCTCGGCGAGTTGATAATCTTTGCCTCACTGTTCGTCGTCTGGTTTTACCTCAAGGCGACGCGTGGGCCGTTCCCACCCGAGGGAATGCCGGGACCAGATCTGATGCTTGGAATCGTGATGACGGTCCTGCTACTCGCGGCCAGCGTCGCTCTTGGCTACGGCCGCTACGCTATCGCACGGGATGAGCGGACGCCATTCAACTGGGGACTCGCGCTCTCGATGGTGTTCGGTGTGGCGTATCTCGTGGTGTTCGCGCTTGACTGGATAAATCTGGCTGCTGGCGGCGCAGTTCCCTCTCAGGGTCCGTATCCAGCTGCCTACTACGTGCTGACAGGAACACATGCGGCTCACCTCTTAGCAGGCCTGGTGTTGAGTGGCATTATCGCCTACAGGGCGTGGGGGCGGAATCACTTCAGTTCGAACCGTCACCTTATGGTCAAGACGACGGAGGCGTATTGGCACTTCCTAACCTTCGTTTCCATTCTCATTCTGCCTTCGTCTACTTCCCGGGGTGAGCCTATGGCAGCCCACACCGATTCTGTCGACCGGCGTACGACCGACGCCCTGTTCACGCTCGTGCTCGGCGTCTACGCACTTATGTTGGCTGGGGCGACGACTGCCGTGACGGGGGCGTCTGCCGCGTGTCCGACCTGGCCTGCCTGTAATGGGCTGACCTCCGGAGAGGGAATATCCGCGCTCGTAATTGTTGTTCTCTCCCACCGGGTGCTCGCACTGATCGTCGGCCTCGGTCTGCTTTGGCTTACGTGGCATGTCCGTGGCGACAGCGTCGCCAAGGGAGTGCGCCGTCCCATCATCGCTGCCGTCACACTCTACCCGGTTCAGGTCGCGGTCGGGGCACTGGCTGTAGGAGCAGACACGTCGGTTTCGGTCAGCGGGGCACATCTGGTTGTTGCCGTGGCCATCTTCGGCGCATTGACGGTCGCGCTGGCACGGCAGTTAACCGACGTCTCGGACGAGTCCGATGTTCCGAACGCCGGCGTGTTCGACCGTCATGACGGTGTCGAAGCGGAGATGGCTGGTGACAATCGATCCATCTCCGCGGCCGAACCGGGATCCGCTCGCGGGCCGAGCGCTTCGAGTAAGTCGACGCGGATGGGCGTTCGTTCGCTGTTTCCGGAACGTTCGTGGGAGTATCTCCGGATGACCAAGCCCCGGCTGATGTGGCTGCTTTGTCTCGTTGCACTCGCGGCGATGCTACTGGCCGGGGGACGCACCGTTCCGATAGATCGCATCGCGTGGACGCTCCTCGGTGGTGTGCTGGCGGTCGGTGCGAGCGGTGTGTTCAACAACGTCCTCGAACGCGATGTCGACGAGCAGATGAATCGGACGGCGGACCGCCCCTCGTGGAACAGCGGGTCTCGGTCCGGCGTGCGACGGCTTTCGGGATTGTACTCGCGTTCGCCTCGCTGGGGGTGTTTGCAGCCCGCGTCAATCTCCTCGCAGCGCTGCTCGGTCTGCTGGCAATCCTATCCTACAGCGTTGGCTACACCATCCTGTTGAAACCGAACACCACCCAGAACATCGTCATCGGCGGCGCAGTCGGGGCGTTTCCCGCGCTCATCGGGTGGAGTGCCGTCAGAGGGTCGATTGGGTTCGATATTCTCCTGTTGAGCGTGGTCATCTTCTTGTGGACGCCCGCTCACTTCTACAATCTCGCACTTATGTACAAGGAGGAATACGCAACTGCCGGGTTCCCGATGTTGCCCGTCGTGCGGGGCGAGGAGACAACCCGGCGACATATTGTGCTGTACCTCGCGGCGACGATGGTTGCGGTCGCGTTCCTGGGTGCGTTGACGGCCCTTGACTGGCTGTTCGCCGTGAGCGCCGTCGTCGCCGGCGCCGTCTTCCTCTGGTTCGTCGTCCGACTCTGTCGTCGCAAAACCGATCGAGCAGCAGGAACGCGTTTGTCTCCGCGAACGCGTATCTTGGTATGCTCCAGTGGCCATCGTAGTAGACTCCATCTTCGTGTGAGCATTACAGGCGGTGTCCCGATTCGTCGCCCGCAACAGTCACCCGTCGCCGACGTACACCCAGCGGGTGAACCTCGCTCCGAGTTCGTCGCTCCAGTACAGCATCCCGACTGTCGCCACGAATACGAGCGTCGAGAGGTCCCATGAGAGCCACGCAATCGTGCTGAATGTGGAGGCGCCGAGTAACGGCACGAGTAGCGAGAAGGAACAGCCGACGCATGAAACGAGTCCGAACACCCCGGAGAGGGCGCCCTTCGTCGCGTCGAGTAGCCGAGCGTACAGGAGGTACGCAATCGAAAGGTACCCCACGAGTTTGAACGGGACGATGACCGTCTGTACCAACGTATTTCTGAATACGATGATTGGCCCCCAGCCAGGAGTGACCCAGGAAATACGAAACTCCGCCCCGGAACCGAGGGGTTGGAAAAATCCGAGCTGAAGTAACCCACCGAGCGTCAGCAGTACGAACAGATATACTCCCGTTATGGCCGCCGCCGAAGCGCGTACACCGAATCGACGAGCGGATGGTCGCGTCCGGGAAATTGCGAGTGCCCCGAGATTGATCCAGATGAACGGATATACCACATACCTCGGTTCAGTCACGGACGTTTGTGTAACGAGGAAATATCCCCAGACCACCGCGAACTCGACCCCCAAGACCGCCCCCCAGCGGACGATATCGCTACTCTCGATGCCAAAACGAACACGGATATCGTCCAGATACTCCGTTGCTGTACTCATCAGTTCAGCTTTCGGTACTGTATATCATACACCGTACTCATTAAGCGTTGTTCGCCCATTTGTCTCGCCTACCCGATTTTGATCATTCCACGACGACACGACCAATCATCCTGTTCTCCTCGTGGGGCAAGCAAAAATATCGGTACGTTCCTGTAATATCGAACGTGTGGCTATATGTCTCACCGCGTTCGAGAAATCCTCTCGACGACGTGCTCTGTCGGACAGCCCGTTCGGATTCGTAGCCACCGCTGGCGAAATACGCCGCCTCCTCTGGAAGCGACTCATCGTATGCTGATGCCGTATGGGGAGCAGGACTCTTGTTCTCCCAGGTAACTTGCTGGCCGGGTTCGATTGTGATCTCAACAGGATCGAACCGAAGGTCACTCGTCATCGTGACTATTGGCTCCGACGGGCCTCCCCTCCGAGGCAGCCAGCAATTCCGGATATCCCGGCGGTTAGTACACTCCCGCTCCGACGAAGCACCGTTCGTCGTGAGCAGCAATTCATTAGTCCAGCCCTCGTTTGGAGGGATCACCGCTTGGTTCGAGTTTCTTTATTCGCGTCGCAGTGCCAGAAACGTCGCGGCAAGCGTCAGCGTCACTGCCGCGGCCGCTGCGAAGTCGTGGGCTTGCCCCGAGTGATCAAGGATTCCGTTGACGAGTTCGGCCCGCAGGAACGTGTGATGGAACTCCCCAACGAGCGGCGCAAAGTAATCCACGATGTCGTTAAGCCCGTACCAGACGGTGGCGACGGCGACCGCACTGACTGAGAACTCGGCATAGCGATAGATCAGGAACGACTGCAGACTCATCGCGAGATAACTCACGACCAGGAACCAGTAGAGCCAGGGTGCGATGCCGCCCGGCCCGTTGAGAAACAGCTGGACGAACGGCGTCCAGAGCCCGAGTTTGATGTTCCCGAAAAAGGCAAGCATCTGGATCCACTCAATGTCATAGTCGAGTTTCCACGCCGCGAGACTGAGCGCGACGAACAGCGTCGCGGCGGGGCTGTCAGGGACAAACGGCCACATCACGAGCGAGGTTTGAGCAAGCTGGAAGCGGTAGTACCAGAACCCGAACGCGGTCCCCGCGAGGTTTATTATGACAATGAGCCACGCATATCGGAGTGCAAGATTCTCCAGCTGCCGGGGGAGTGGGGCAAGGTAGTTAGGCAGACGATCCGTGGTCGCTGTAGGTGTGGAAGGCATTCGTCTCGCTGAATTACATCCCAGAACTGTCGGTTCGCCGGTTCGTCATAATAACCCCACTGAGTAACATCAGGACTGCGAGCGCGACCATCCCGAGGTCCCAGCCCATTCCAGCGGTCATTGACGAACCCATGCCGCCGCTCATCCCGCCGTTCATACCGGATTCCATTCCACTGCCCATCTCCCAGTTCATACTCCCAGTAACGCCGACGAGTGCCTGATTGAGCAACATCACCAGCGAATACCCGATCATTAGCGGTCCACTCGCGTTCCCGAGCCGACTCGAGTAGGGCGTGAGCAGAGCAACTCCGTGGACGATCACGATGACGCCGAGGAGCGCCATAAGGAGCCCGCTGTTAGAGCTCATCATCCCGCTGCCGGTTGTCGCCGAGAGCAGCGAGTAAACTCCTGAGACAAGTGCGATTGCCGCGCCGTACTGCCGTGTCGTATCGCTCGTGTTCATCGTATCCATTGTTAGACCCCGAGCATCATTCGAAGCGATCCACGGACGCCCATCGGGAGTCCGATTGCTCCGATGAAGAACGTCATGAGCCACCACCAAGTGTGGTTCATCTCGTCTTTCGCGTCCGCGAGGTACCACACGATACCGCCGGTTACGAGGAGTTTGAGGACGAATGTCGATCCCGAGAATCCAGTCGCCTGATACACGAGATTCGTGATGACCAGCTTCGGGGAGTAGCCGAGGAACGTCACACCGATGAGATTCTGTGCCGCGTCCCACATCTGCCCGAAGACGGCCAACAGAAACAGCGGGTGGCGGAGGTGTGCGACGTCGACGAGGCTCGCCCCCAGTAGTAGAGCCCGGTCACGCCGATGGCAATCCCAGTCGTCGTGACTGGCACCCACAGTCGGAGTGGGCCCGATGTCGAGAGTCCGTGCCAGAGCGCCCATCCGACGGCACCGACAGCCCAGACCGATCCAACGAGACCGACTATTGACGGGATGGATCCGATATTCCGGTCGCGCGCGAGGCACCGACGCCGAGCGCGAGGACGGTGACGGCGGTGACGACGAAGTATATCGACGGCGTGATGAACCACACAGCGTAGTCACCGAGCAGTCCGATATCTTCGAGGGCGCGCATCGAACGTGACATCGAGGTAGTCGAGATATGCCCGGAGTCCTGGGAGACTGTACACGACGGCCGCGAGATAGGTCACCGTGTTCACGGTGTTGTATCCGCGGACGGCCTGTATTCCCTCGTGTGTGACTGGCTGGCCGGCAGCGTCGGCGACGACCGGACCCCAGAGATACTGCCAGACGAACCGGTCGTAGACAAGCGACGGGAACGCGAGGAGTGCGGCACCGACGAGGACGACCGGGACAAGCAGATACAGCGCCCACCATTCTTGGGTTCCGGTGTCGGGGAGGACGGTTTCGACCCGCCGCGCAACGGTACTCACGATTCGCTCACCTCGACTCGCCACGTGGTGCTTTTCGAGCGCCCCCACTGTTCGAGCGACACGTCGGTGAGGTCGTCTTGGAGCTGGCTCAGATACTGTGCGACGGCTTTCGGTGACCCATCGAGGTCGCTGGCGATATCCCGAGCCCGAAGGTACGTGGGCTCAGTATCGGCCTTCTCGACGAGATACGCGTGTACCATGCGGCGGGAAATAGATGACATGAGTCGAGGACAGTGGTGTTCAGCGGAGTTTCCCGAGCAGTTTGTAGTCGTGATCTGGGGTGTACCGCCGGAACAGCAGGCTGTTCGACAGTACCGACACGCTGGAGAACGCCATCGCGCCGGCTGCCAGCACGGGTTGCAGGAGACCGAGGGACGCGAGCGGGATCATCGCGGTGTTGTACCCGAGTGCCCACACGAGGTTCTGTTTGATCTTCTGGAGCGTCGCGTCAGAGATGCGGATCGCTTTCACAACGTCGACCGGGTCGTCGCGCATCAGCGTGACGTCCGCGGCCTCGATGGCGACGTCAGTTCCCGAGCCGATGGCCGTTCCAACATACGCGACGGCGAGCGCGGGCGCGTCGTTGACGCCGTCACCGACCATCATCGCCTGCCGCCCCTCGTCCTGGATGGACTCGACGGCGTCGGACTTGTCCTCCGGGAGGACCTCCGCGCGGACGTTCTCGGGGTCGATGCCGACCTGTTCGGCGACGGCGCGGGCGGTACGCTCGTTGTCGCCGGTGATCATCATCACGTCGACGCCGCGCTCCTGGAGCTGACTCACCGCGTCTTTCGCGCTCTCTTTGATCGTGTCGGCGTCCGCGACCACACCCACAAGTTCGCCCTCGTAGGCGACGAGCATGGCCGTCTTCCCCTCGTTCTCGAGGCGCTCCATCGTGTCCTGCGCGGGCGACGGGTCGATCCCGTTGTCACGGAGGAGCTTCCGATTCCCGACCAAGACCTCGCTGTCACCGACGGTCGCTTGAATGCCGTGGCCGGGGACGTTCTCGAAGTCGTCCGGGTCGGTCACGTCGATCCCCCGCTCTTCGGCGCCGTCGACGATGGCCCGGGCGAGCGGGTGTTCGCTCGCATGTTCGGCCGTGGCCGCGAGCCGCAAGACGTCCTCCTCACCGAGGCGTTCGCGAGCGCTCAGTCGGCCGCCATCGGCAGCGGTGTCGCCGCCATCCGTGAGAGGCTGTCCGTCACCGTCGAGAACGACGACGTCGGTCAGTTCCATCTCGCCTTTCGTGAGCGTCCCAGTCTTGTCGAAGACGACTGTGTCGACGTCCTTGGCGCGTTCGAGGATGTCACCGCCTTTGAACAGGACGCCGTTCTGCGCACCGATAGTTGTCCCAACCATCGTCGCGGCGGGCGTCGCCAGCCCCAGCGCGCAGGGACAGGCGATGAGGACGGCGGAGGCGAAGACGATAACTGCGAACTCGAAGACGGAGACGGCCCCACCGGCGACGGCTGGCCCGCCGGCGACGAGGCCCCACAGCGGGAGCCACTCGACGAAGCCAGCGAGCACCTCGGGGAACAGGAACCACACCAGCCCCCAGAAGACTGCGTTCCCGATGACCGCAGGCACGAAGTACGCGGAGATGCGGTCAGCGAGATTCTGGATGTCGGGCTGGCGGGACTGCGCCTCTTTGACCGTCTGCACGATCTGCTGGAGTGCCGTGTCCTCGCCGACCTTCGTCGCCTCGACGACGAGCACGCCGTTCTCGTTGATGGTCGAGCCGACGACCTCGTCGCCCTCGCTTTTTTCGACAGGGACGGATTCGCCGGTGACCATCGACTCGTCGACCGCCGACTGACCGTCGACAACGACACTATCGGTCGGAATCTTCTCGCCGGGTCGGACCTTCATCCGGTCGCCGACCTCGACGTCTTCCAGCGGAATCTCCTCCTCGTTGCCGTCCTCGTCGACGACGGTGGCCGTCTCGGCCTCCATCTCCAGCAGTTTGCGGAGTGCTTCGCCGGCCTGGCCCTTCGAGCGGGCTTCGAGGTAGTTCCCGAGCGTGATGAACACGAGGATGAGCGCGGCCGTGTCGAAGTACAGACCGCCCGCGATGAGCCCGGAGAGGACGGCGACGGAGTAGACGTACGCGGTGGTCGAGCCCAGCGCGATCAGCACGTCCATGTTGGCGCGCTTGTTGTTCACCAGCGCATTGTACGAGTTCTTGTAGAACGGCCAGCCGAGCACCAGCTGAACGGGCGTCGCCAGCAAGAACTCGACCCAGCCGAACTCGACACCGAAGACCGTCTCCGGGACGACCCCGCCGCCGAGGAGGTACTTCTCAAGCAAGAAGAAGAGAAGCGGAGCGGCGAGTACCGCACCAAACAGGGTCAGTCGAAGCTGTTTGCGGATCTCAGCCTGTCGCGCGGCGTCGCGCGCGTCCTCACCGGAGTCGCCGTCGTCGCCGTCCTCTCGGACGGGCGAGTAGCCTGCACTCTCGATGGCATCGTAGAGCGCATCCAGCGATGTGTCCGCGGGGTTGTACCGGACTTGGGCTTCGTCGGTGGCGAAGTTCGCCTCGGCCGCGATGACACCTGGTGTGTTTTGGGCAGTCTCATTGGTCTGTACACAGTTGGCACAGGTCATATCGGAGATGCCGATGGTCACGGTGTCAGACACCGCACCGTACCCGGCATCTTCGATGGCCTCGAATATCTCTTCGAGCGATACCTCGTCAGGGTCGTACTCGACGGAGCCCTCGTCAGTGGCGAAGTTCGCGTTCGCCTCGACGACGCCGTCGAGGGACTCGAGCGCGTCGCCAACTGTCGCCGAGCAGTTAGCACAGGTCATCCCTGTGATGTCGAGATGTGCAGTTCGCGTTCCCATTCTTGTCCTATACTACGTGGTCCTTCCTTAGTGCAGTTACTGTTCCGAGACTAGGGCTTTAGATTGGTGTAGAATTTAGATTCAAAGGTCTACTCCCCTTCCACCGCCGAAGCATGCCAATGTCGACCCCATCGACTCGGAGCGGAAACCACGACTACAGCTTAGGCCCCTTCTTCGAGACGCTGATACTGGTCTTCGAAGCGACTACGGCACGACGGACAACAGAAGTGATAGACATCATCGTCGATTCGAACGGATTCACCCTCGCTATCGACCGTATTCCCACACTCGGCACATGTGATTGCGAACTCAGTGCCGTCGAGTGAGGGCGTCCATTCGAGGTCATCGACGAGCGTCACCGAGTAGTCCGTCGACGGCGCATCTTCGAGGAGGCTATCAATCCACCGTCGAACGTTCTGCCCCTCCGCACGGCCGTAGAACCAGATTTTCCCCTCGGCAGTGACGAAGAGGTGTTCGATACCCTCCGCATCCTGGAGTCGGCTTCGAAGTGGCTCGATGGCAGATGTATCGTTTTCGAGCTGGACGAACACCGGGACACCAGCTCGCAGCTGTGCGCGGTTCACGTCGATGGTGAAGCCGTTGATAATGTCGGCTTCCTCAGCCGTTTCACGCGATCCGAGACGGCTGGCCCTGAGAGATCCACTTTCTCACCGATGCTACTGAACGAGCGCCGTGCGTCCGCTGCCAATAACGAGAGAATCTCCATGTCTGTCTCGTCTAACTCACGCATATCTACGCATAGAACCCCCGTATCACAATACTGTTTCCCAGCGTGAGATTTCGAGTGCCATTTTCTTCACCCAGGTAGACTTTGGATTCGAAGCAGAAACTGACAAAGATGTCCCTCTCGTATGTATTCGTGTATGTCGACGACCATCACCGTTGAGGGAATGACCTGCGGCCACTGTGAACAGACAGTTGAGGAAGCGCTTCGAGAGGTGAGCGGCGTGACTGATGTGACTGCCGATCGAGAAGCCGAACAGGCGAGCGTCGATGGCGCTGCTGACATCACAGCACTCGTTCAGGCCGTCGAAGACGCTGGCTACACCGCCTCCACCTGAGAACCGCCGGAACGCACGCCAACGAACACCCCGCCGTTCTCGTTCGATACTGGCCCTTCCGATGGCACCGCGCAGTATCAGGGTCTGAATATATAATGAGGGACAGCACCAATACTCACTCCATGAGCAACAATTCAGACCACGAGAACTCCGAGTACCCCTCTGCAGAAGTGCACCCCTCATATCAATCCGAAGGACCCGTCTACTGTTGTCGAATTTGCGGATTAAAAGCAGAGTCGGAACCGCGAGCATCAGCCCACGCGTCATCAGGACAGCATTCTCACTCCCCGGAGCACGAAGCACAAACGATGGTGGATGAGGTCTCCACGGAATCAGAACCCCCGGATGAACACGCCCATCTCGAGCACGAAACCGAGGACGGGTACCGCCAGGCTGAAACCGGCGGTATCGTCGAGGTGGAGTGGGGACCGAACCCGCTCATCAAGGACAGAGAGCCACTGTTCACGATTTCAGATCACTTCAAGAACGATGTCGAGAGGATTTGCGCGCCAACGACCGGCATCGTCGTCGGTGTCCACGAAAACGCGGTGGCGTGCCCGGGACACCCGCTGTGTCACTTCGCGCACGTCGACGAGGAAACCGTCGCTATCATTTGCGACGACACTGAACACGGCGTGGCCGGCGTCTACCGTGAAGGTGGGTTCCAATGGCCCGAACCTCGCTGGTACGCCCACCACGAACACGAAATCGATACAGCACACGCTGGAAACACTCATGACACCGAACGAGAGGATAGAGATGACTGATCCTGCCCATCCGATATTCGCGAAATTGTACGATCCGGTGATGAAACCGGCAGAGCGAACCGTGCTCACCGAACACCGCCGCTATCTCGTGGATAATCTCTCCGGGATGGTTCTGGACCTCGGCGCGGGGACAGGTGCGATGTTTCCGTACTTTAGAGAAGCAGCTGCTGACAGCGGAACTGTCACACTGTTCGCGATTGAGCCAGACCCACACATGCGCCGGAAAGCGCTTGAACGAGCACGCGACCTCGGCCTCGAGATCGAGATAGAAAACGCCGGTGCAGAAGCACTTCCATTCGCAGACGACTCCTTCGACATCGTCATCGCATCACTCGTGTTCTGTACCATCCCTGATTTTGACGTCGCACTCTCCGAGGTGGCCCGGGTACTGAAGCCAGGTGGCGAGTTCCGGTTTCTCGAGCACGTCCGCGGAGAGGGCGCCGTGGGTATCGCCCACGACGTACTCGCGCCCGCATGGCACACCCTTGCTGGCGGGTGTCATCTGAATCGCGAGACGGACGACATATTTCGAGATGACGATCGATTCGAACTCGTAGATTACACACGGCTGGAGGACATCCCGCGGATCGTTCCAATCGTCCGTGGGACGCTCGAACGCCGACGGGAAGATTCGGTTATTTCACGTCTCGTTGGTGCCGGGAAGACAGGGAAGTGATTACGAGGGGGCCTCTATAGATGATGGTGGGCTCTCACTATTAGTGATGGGTATACACAATTTACCTTTGTCGGTAGAGAAGATAGATTTTGACGATTGACTTAGCGTGTCACAGAACACGTTGCACGCACTGTCCATCCAATTCTTGTCAGGATTCGCGTATAAGATACAGCACGTACCTCTTATAATCCCATCAACTATATGATATTAAATCTATTCAAATATATTATTATAAATTCCATAAATAGATCCGATTAATAGCAGTGGCCTTGATAATCAAAGGACGGTTATCGCGACTCAAGAATGTCTGGAGACAGTGATGCGACTCAAGCTGACCCCACTCACGACGATCACTCTCACGATCATGGCCACGAGACATCGTCAAGTAGTCGGGAGTTAGCGCTGGTTGCCGGCCTCAACCTCTTGGGATTCTTCGGTGAACTCACTGGTGGGGTGCTGTTTGGCTCGGTGGCACTCATCAGCGATGCCGTGCATATGCTGTTCGACGCGCTAGCGTATGTGATGGCCTTTGCCGCCACCTATGTTGCCGACCGGTATGAGGGGTCGAACCAATGGTCGTACGGTCTGCACCGGCTGGAACCGATGGCTGCCTTTCTCAATGGAGTCTTACTCATCCCGATGGTCGGGTACATCCTCTGGGAGACCTACCAGCGATTCCTCAATCCGATTGCCATCGGGACCGTCCCAACACTCCTGATCGCAATTGGGGGTTAGCGATCAATGCAGGCAGTGTCTATATTCTACAAGGCGGGGAGATGAGCCTCAACGAGAAAGGAGCGTTCTATCACCTGATCGGAGACGCCGGCGGGTCGATCGCAGTTATCGTCTCCGTCCTCACGATTGAAGTCACCGGCATCCGGATAATTGACCCGGTCACGGCGGCACTTATCGCCGGCGTTGTCCTGTGGTCGGCTGGGAAAGTCCTCCGTGGCAGCGGGGCTATCTTCTTCCTGAAAACACCGTTCGAACCTGAGGGCGTCCGAACCGACATGGAGGCCGTTGATGGCGTTGACCAGGTTGAGGACTGGCATGCGTGGCAGATTTGCAGTCAAATCACTGTCGCCACCGCTCATGTCGAAACATCCGTTGAGACGATGACGGAGGCTGAAACCGTGACACAGCAGATCCATCACGTGTTGGCAGATCACGGCGTCGATCACGCGACGGTTGAACTCTGTCCTGCGTACGATGATCGGCATACCCATCTCAACTCCCATGCTCACGAAGTGTGAGAACCTTCTGCTGAATACAATTGCAAGCGCGAAGGCACGCACTTCGTGGAGATCCAACCAGGTGGCACGACCAAAGAATGCACTCAGTGTGGCGTCGCAACCGGGAAACCGCTCGGGTGCGTGAACACTCCTGTCCCGCCTGTGGTTTCGAGGCAGACAGAGACGCAAATGCGGCGTGGAAACAGGAAGCCTTTATTCAAGGAGGCGGCGAGTAGACAGGGATAGTTCACGCGGTCGCGGTAGTCGTCAACTCCGCTGCACTGCGTAGCGTCTCGAGAAACTCCTCGGCGTCGAGCGCGGCCATGCTTCCAGTTCCGGCAGACGTGATCGCCTGGCGGTACCGGGGATCAGCGACGTCACCGGCAGCGAACACGCCATCGACGGTCGTCCGGGCCGTAGGGCGGCCTGCGTCGTCCGCTTGCGTGAAGATGTAGCCATTTTCGTCTCGTTCTACGGCAGTCTCATCCAGGAACCGCGTGTTCGGCGTGTGGCCCACCGCGTAGAATACGCCGCCAACATCGACGGTCTCCCGCTCGACGTCGATCCCGGACTCGACCTTCTCCGTAGGGTAGCCATCGGGGTGGGAGACGAGCGTGGCACCGGTGACGCCCTCTTCCTGTGAGCCGTGAATGGCTTCGAGTTCCGTGTTCCAGCGGAACTGTACTTTTTCGTGATCGCGAGCACGGTCGGCCATGATCTCCGACGCTCGCAGCTCCTCGCGGCGGTGGACGACCGTCACGGAGTCGGCGAACTTCGCGAGGAACAACGCCTCCTCCATGGCGCTGTCGCCGCCGCCGACGACGAGGACGTCGTCGCCGCGGTGGAACGCGCCGTCACAGGTCGCACACGTCGACAGTCCCTGCCCCATCAGTTCGTCCTCGTTCTCGGCGCCGACCCAGCGTGCGCTCGCGCCAGTCGCGACAATCAGCGCCCGCGTGTAGAGCGTGTCGCCAGTCGACAGCGATAGCTCCAGCGGCTGGCCGTCCAGGTCCGCGTCCTCGATGCGACCGTGTTCGAACTGTGCGCCGAACTTCTCGGCCTGCTCTTTGCCGCGCTGGACGAGGTCCATGCCGCCGACGCCGTCGGGGAAGCCGAGATAGTTCTCGACGTCGGTTGTCAGCGTGAGCTGGCCGCCCGGCTCGTCACCCTCAAGCACCAGGGGGTCGAGATCGGCGCGAGCCGCATAGACCGCTGCCGAGAGGCCGGCGATTCCTGAGCCGGCGATGACGAGGCCGTGTACGTCTGTACTCATTTAGTTCGTGTAGGAGTCGACGAGCGTTCGAAGCTGCTCTTCGCTCTGGAGGCCAACGACTTCCTCGACCTGCTCACCATCGGCGAAGAGGACGAGTGTTGGGACGCCGCGGACGCCGTAGGCGCTCGCAAGTTGCTGGTTTGCGTCGACGTCGACCTTTGCGACCGTCGCGTCGGTCTCGGCGGCGATGGTCTCGACGATCGGTTCGAGCATCTGGCAGGGCCCACACCAGTCGGCGTAGAAGTCCGTCAGGACGACATCGTCTTGGCTGACAAGGGCATCAAGGTCGTCGGCACCGTCGACGTGGGTTGGTTCGTTCGCGGGATCAGTGCGACCGTCGTTTGCAGTATCAGTTGCCATCACCTGTCTCTAGGGACTGCCAGCCATTAAGACTTGTCCTATATCCACAATACTACACACTACCTATGCGACAGTCAGATGTGCTATGGAGAGGTTATGGCGGAAGTCCTCTCTAAAATCCTTTCAAACACTAGATGGCGTTCTAACTCAAGCATCTCTTGCGTTCACTATTGTGAGAATAGTACACTATAAGACGGGGGACATCTCCGACTTCGAGATCAGTTCCACTCTGGTTCGAGCGCGTCGAGTAATCTGTCGACCTCGCCTGTCGTGTTGACTGCATGGACGGACATACGGACAGCGTTCGGGCTCGGGAGTGAGCGCACGACGATGCCCTCTGTCGCCAGTCGTTCGACCGTCGATTTGGGGTCATCGACATCGATTGTGACGAGCCCCGACTCGGGCGGATCAGGACTGTAGAGCTGACCGTCTGGGATGCCGTCCACGAGCTGTCCGGTCAAGGTCTGGATTCGTTCCGCGATGCGATCGATTCCGATCTCGTCGATCGCGTCGATCGCCTCGGCCAGGGCGACGTGGGGTGCGGGGTTCGACGACCCGACCTCGAATCGTCGGGCACCGATCGCGAACTCGTAGGGATCTGCAGTTGGCGTTTCGACGCTTCGGTAGCCGACTGTGCTGGGCGTGAGAGAGTTGGCGATGTCATCGTCGACGTAGAGGAAGCCACCTCCCCAGAGTCCCAGGAGCCACTTGTGACCGGCTGCTGCGACCGCGTCAGCACCCCATTCGTCGACGTCCATCGGGAGCTGTCCGGGAACCTGGACCGCGTCGACGAGCGCAAACGCGCCGGCTTCGTGGGCGATGTCGACAAGGTCGGAAACGGGTAACCGGGTGCCATGTGTCCACGTCACTGCACTGAAGCACGCAAGCCGTGCATCCTCAACGGCTTCGGCGAAGACGTCGAGATCGACGCGACCGTTCTCCGTCTCGACGACGCGAACGTCGACGCCCTCCTGTTCCAGGCGTTGCCACGGGAGCGTTCCAGCGGGGTGTTCGAGGTCTGTTCGAACGACAGTATCACCGGGTTGCCAGTCGATCGCGTTCGCAATCGCGTTGATACCGGCAGTCGTACTCTCCGTGAGCGCGATCTCGGTGGCGTCCGCGTTGACGAAGTCCGCGACGCGATCCCGCGCTTGGTCGTAGGCATCGAACGCCACGTCGTAGGGATCGTTTTGAGTACTCGTCTTATACTCGTGTGACTGCACGAATTCGTTGGCGGCTTCAACGACGTACCGCGGGCTCGGGCCGTGCGCACCGAAGTTCAGGTAGATGTCCTCGTGCAGGGCGGGC
The DNA here is from genome assembly GCF_042663985.1 of Haloplanus sp. GCM10025708. Classification (NCBI taxonomy): domain Archaea; kingdom Methanobacteriati; phylum Methanobacteriota; class Halobacteria; order Halobacteriales; family Haloferacaceae; genus Haloplanus; species Haloplanus sp. GCM10025708. Next base: position 266,553 of record NZ_JBHSZA010000003.1, on the reverse strand, counting down.
GTGTCAGCGCGAAGTTCTGTGGGAGTCATCGGTCGTCTGTCGGGGTTAGTCACTGAATTGTGCGAGGTCTGTTCGAACGACAGTATCACCGGGTTGCCAGTCGATCGCGTTCGCAATCGCGTTGATACCGGCAGTCGTACTCTCCGTGAGCGCGATCTCGGTGGCGTCCGCGTTGACGAAGTCCGCGACGCGATCCCGCGCTTGGTCGTAGGCATCGAACGCCACGTCGTAGGGATCGTTTTGAGTACTCGTCTTATACTCGTGTGACTGCACGAATTCGTTGGCGGCTTCAACGACGTACCGCGGGCTCGGGCCGTGCGCACCGAAGTTCAGGTAGATGTCCTCGTGCAGGGCGGGCGTGTCAGCGCGAAGTTCTGTGGGAGTCATCGGTCGTCTGTCGGGGTTAGTCACTGAATTGTGCGAGCAGGTCGCGGAGTGACTGTTCGGTTTGGCCGCCGCGGAGCTGTTTCACGGGCTGGCCGTCGACGAACAGGACGAACGTAGGTGTGCTCTGGGCACCGAACTCGATTGCAGTTTCGAGATGCGATTCGATGTCAATTGTCAGAACCGTTGCATCGGTGTCTTCGGCGAGGGTATCGAGAACCGGCTTCATTCGCTGGCAGGTGCCACACCACTCCGTGTAGAATTCGACGAGAGTGGTTCCACTGTCCTCGAGGACTGTCTTGAGGTCGCCATCGCCGAGTGATCCCACGCTGTTCGTCTTTGTTGCTTGTGTTGCCATTACCAGCTTCTATGCACCGAGTGGTTAATAGTCTTGGGCTTTCTACACAATACTAATTGTGTCTACTCAGAACACTCCCGTTGAGAACGAACGGTGGAAAGCTACAGCCCAGAGATCACTCCGTTCGTGTGACTCACTGAGGGCATGTTCACGACCGTTCGAATACGAGCGCGTAATGGTACGGTGGCAGGTCGGCCTGTCGATCGAACGCAGCAGCTGACGCCGAGAGTACGGCATCTTTGGTTTCCTCTGGCGTCATCCGCAGCTCTGTCGGTGGGCCCCGGGGTTCGTTCGCCACAATCGTCGTCTCACGTGAGTAATCGTGCCAGTTGACGACGATCAGGCTCCCGTCGGCTTCGATCGCGTCCAACGCCTGCTCGACAAGTCCAGACTGGTTGTCGACCCCGTGGAACGTGTTCGCTACCACGAGTGTATCGACACGTTCGGGGAGCACTGCGGTCAGATTTCGGGCGTCACCGTGAACAGGGTTGACGTTCTCGATGTTTTGCTGGTCGGCGAGATACTCGAGTTCGTCGAGAAGCGCTTCGTTCAGGTCGATCGCGTACACTGGATAGGGCTCGACGATCTGCGCGGCCGGAAGCGCAAAGTAGCCACTCCCACAGCCAACCTCGGCGACCGACTCCCCACTCGAGACCGAGGTCTCGTAGTGTCGCTCCGGGTGTTGGCCAGAGCTTGCTCCACCAGTCCCAGTCCGGCTGGCCGGTGTTCTGGAACCGCTCCATCTCTATCTGGAACCCGACGTGTCGATGCCCAGCAGACGATACAGGAGACAGACCCGGACGAGTCCGGTTCCGACGAGGACCAGTCCCAGAAGCGTCAGGACTACGCCGACCGTTGTCCCCAGCCCCAGCAAGCCGCTGGCTGCCGACAGTCCGACGACTACGAGGCCCAACCCGACGACGATGCGAGTCCGCCTGTCTGTCGCACCAATATTGTTCTTTACACCCACAAATACACCATACACCCACCTAAGTCTTTCCGGCAACTGTCCCGGTTCCGGATCAGCCAATCCGATACAATCCCACGTCGACAGATTGTTACTGGGTTATCTGGGACTGCCACGCTGCTGGCAGCTGCGCGTAGACGACCGCGTTGTCGACGAGTACGTCGACGGGAACGTACTCATTGGGTGCGTGGACGGTGTCAGTCCCGAGCGCGAACTCGACAGTCGGGATACCCGCATTCCGGAGTGTCTTGGCGTCGCCGCCACCCGTGGCACTCCGCCGAAAGATACGCTCCCCTGTGACGGTCGCTGCCGTCGACGCGACAGCTTCGACGAGCGGACTGTCAGGGGCTTCAGCGGTGCCAATACTCCAAGAGACATCGGCTATCGTGATGCCTTCGCAGTCGGCGACACAGTCCCGAATTCCCGCGAGTACGTGGGGCGTGCGGACACCCGCTGCCAACCGCACGTCAATCTCGGCGCGAGCGGACTGCGGGACGCTGTTTATTGTGTCGCCCCCTCGATGACACCAAGATTGATCGAAGGATACTGGAACAGCTCACGAGCGACGTCTTCGCCCATCGACGGGCCATAGTATTCGACGGACTCCTCAATGATCGGCTCAACGTCGGGGTCGATCTCGAGTCGGCTGGAACCGAACCGATCGCGCAGGGTCTCGACGGCATCGTAGAGTCGGTCAATTGCGTTGACGCCGAGTACTGGCCGGGAACCATGGGCGCCCTCGCCGCTGGCTTCGAGCGTCAGCCAGATGCTGCCCCGGTCCGCGACTGTGACGGAGTGCCGTCTTTCCTCGCAGGTCGGTTCCCCGATGACGCAGGCATCCGCCTTGAGCTCTCCGTTCTCTAGTAGCGCGGGCAAGCCCGCGTCTCCGCCTACTTCCTCGTCGCTCACGAACGCAAACAGGAGGTCGACGGACGGCTCAGTGTCGGTGGCTGCGAACGCCTGAATCGTGAACAGCATTGACGCCATAGCTCCTTTCATGTCGGTTGCGCCGCGGCCGTAGACGCGTTCGTCGACGCGTTCGCCCAAAGGATCGTGTGTCCACGCTTCGGCGTCGAACGGTACCGTATCGAGGTGGCCGTTGTACAGGAGCGTGCGGTCCGACTCCCCGGAATTCGAACGATCAGGTTCGGCTTCGCCGGGTCGACTGCGAACTGCTCAACATCGACCGGAAGCGGGTCGAGGAATTGTTCGATCTCGGAGACGATTTCGCGAGTGTCTCCGGGTGGGTTGGAGGTGTCGACAGCAAGGAGATCCGTAGAGACCGTGACTAGTTCCTCACGGTGCGCTCGTATGTACTCGGAGAGTATACCCTCGCTCATACGTCGCTAATTTCCCATATATCGAAGATCACGATGCGTACACTGACGCTTCGAACCAGCCGGTGGTACGGGAACGAGAAGCCGTTCATCGCTCGGAAACCGCGTCTTCGACCGCCTGGATTACTTCGTACGGGTCGTGTACCTCGTCGTTCCGCAGTACGACGACGAGGCCTGAGGTTTCTGTGACTGGCACCACGACGGTAATGATCTCCTCGAAGACGCGAACAGTTGCGCGTAACGACTGTCCGTGGTACTCCTCGTACGCTCGAATGCCGATTCCCTCCAACTGAATGTTCTCCAGAATCGCGGTGATATCCGACGTCGTATACTGTGCGGACGCAGCGTCGTCCCGGTACTGAACACTGTACTCACCGCTCTCATAGGCGGCAATCCCAACCAGTGTCTCACCGACCGTGTCCATCAACGTCGATTCGAGTCCTCGCGCAACGGTGGCGAGTGACTGGTCACTAGCGGTCTGCCGGTCTGCTGACGAGGAGTTCTCAGCCATTGGTGGAGCGGTTACGTGTGGTTCTCGATGACGGTGCGAAGCCGGGATTCATCCTGCATCCCTACCAGCCGCTCGACTGGCTGCCCGTCTGCGAACAGGACGAGTGTGGGGACGCTTCGGACACCGTACTCGGCGGCGACCTGTTGGTTCGCATCGATATCGACCTTCGCAACGGATGCGTTCGTCTCGGCGGCGATGGTCTCGACAACCGGTTCGAGCATCTGACACGGCCCACACCAGTCCGCATAGAAATCGACGAGCACGACATCGTACCCACCGACAGTTTTGGATAGCTCAGTCTCGCCAGTAATGTGGAGTGGCTCAGACGGACTTCTTGAGACAGTGTCCTCAGAACCGCCAGTTTCAGTCCGATTTCGAAGCTCCGCTAATTTCTGTCGCCGGATCTCCTTGAGATCTTCAGCCATAGATATCCGTTCGACCCACGCCGCCTTATATTTTTGTATAATCAGCACAATACTGTGTCAGTAGCGGTCTGGGCTAACGAGAGTCAAGAACAGGACTGCAGCGGCTGCTTCTCTCGGTTGTCCGAGTCCCAACGATACCGATTTTCGAACTCCTGAATGAGCTGTCCAATGGTCGCATACCAGTCGTTGAGCAATCGTTGCATTTCGTGGGCGACCTCCTCGGGTTTCCGCGGACGATACACATAGTAGTACCCACCGTGATCGTAGTTTATCTGTTCCTGTACGATAATGTCAGCCTCGTAAAGCCTGGATACCGAGCGATATGCCGTAGATCGGTCACACTCCAGTCGGTCTGCTATGTCGTCAACGGTAAGTCCACCTTCCGTCTGTTGGAGCAGCTGAAAGGCCATCTGATCCCGCTCGTTGAGTCCGTAAACGCATCCTAGGAGGTCGAGACACCCCAAGTCGCGCTCAAGGTCCTCACGCACTGAGGTGGCCCTCATAGCGAAAAATAGGGTGACAGAGAAGATTAAAGCTGTTCCCGAACAGCACAATACCACTACTTTAGACGAGACGATACAGGTAATTCATTCTCGGATTTTCCGCCCTGGTTGCGGGCGACGCTTGACCGATACGGCCTCTGATTCCAGTATGAACCATAAAATCGGAATCACGTCGAACGCGTCTCCCGAGACGTAAAAACGCACCAATCATTCTCAAACTGTTTCAGTCACGCCGAAGCTTGGACTGTCGAAAATTGCGTGGAGGCGTTCGCCTCACGTGAAATCAGCTAGTCTAAACAGTACTCGGATTCGACGCGGTAGTCCGTGAAACGGCTGGACCGGTTACTCCGGAGCGGGCGGTTCGTGCGTCCCGAATTCGGGATGGGTTTCCTGCATCCAGATGTACACGATCGCTCCCGAGACGAACATCAGCAGCGCGATCACGTAGAATGCGGCCTCGATGTTCAGTAGTTCCATCGAGAGACCGATGAGAATCGCGCCGACGCCATAGCCGGTGTCGCGCCACATCCGGTAGACGCCCATGCCGGTCGCACGCCACGTCGGATGTGCGGCGTCCCCGGAACCGTCATCAGGTTCGGGTAGAGCAACGCCATCCCGAGACCCGACACCCCAGAGAGCACAACCCACGGGAAGTACCCGTCGACGAGAACCATCCCGAGGACGCCTGCGCCGGCGAGGAACATCCCGGCGAGGACCGGCGGTCGGCGTCCGATCCGGTCGGCGAGGCCGCCGGTCGCGATCTGGAGGAAGTACATCGCGCTGTGGACGGCGACGACGAACCCGACCGCCGCGATGCCGAGTCCCTGACTGGTGAGATACAGCGGGACGGCAAGCCAGAACAGCGTGTCGACGAACTTCTCGATGTGGCCCGCTTGGGCAGCGGCGAACAGCGTCTTGTCGCCGTAGGTCGCACGCTTCAGTACCTCGACGAACGGTAGGTTCGCGTCGAGATAGTAGGGCACGTCGAGTTCGCCGGCGAGACGGCGGGCGCCGGAGACGTGGTCGGCGTGCGCGTGCGTGTCAGCAATCCCGATGATGTCGAGGCCGTTGTCGTCCGCGACGTTCAGATACTGGTCGATGTACTGGATTGGGTCGACGACGACGGCTTCGTCGCCGTCGTGTGCGAGGTAGGACACACAGCCCGTTCCGGGGCGGACGATCTGTGTGATACCGTCGGCGCTATCCACGTCGTATTCGCGGTGGACGCGGCCCCAGGCGTTCATGCCGTCGGGGATGGATTTGGCGTCGAAGCCGTGTTCGCGGAGGAAGTCAGTAGCACGAGAGGACGTGACGCCAGCGACACAGACGACGGCGATCTCTTCATCTTCGGGAAGGTCATCGAGATTGTCTTCCAGTCCCGAATAGTCGTACTGGAGGAGTTCGTCGTAGATGGGGACGTTTGTGCTCCCCGGGATTTGCCACTCCTCGTAGTCCTCTTCGTTGCGCACGTCGAGGACGAATAGGTCCTCGGCGTCGTCTTCGGCGATGCGGCGTGCGACCTCGGACGCCTCGATATCAGTATTGCTCATTACAGACAATACTACACAGTCGGGCGGATATGAATGTGTTGGGAGCGGGTGATTGGAGGGTTCGCCTATTCCTACGATAATGCCGGTATATCGGCCCAAAATATAATTAGTGGCTTGAAACAGACCGGCTGTGGCTGATGTCTGGGTCGCCAACTATTTCATAATTCGCCCACAACTGTTTAGATATGGGTCATCACACATTCGACGCTGCCAAAGCGACGAAACTCGAGGACGCGGCGACACGGTATCGGTATCTCTCTCGAGAGGAGCTTCTCTGGGCCCTTGATCCGAATGAATCCGAGACAGTCGCTGATCTGGGTAGCGGAACCGGCTTCTACACAGATACAATCGCGCCGCACGTTGGTCAGGTCTATGCAATTGATATCCAAGAGGCGATGCACGAGTACTACCGCGACAAGGGTGTTCCGGAGAACACCGAGCTCGTGACGTCTGGTGTGGATAGTCTCCCGTTCGAGTCCGACGAACTAGATACGGCAGTCTCGACGATGACGTATCACGAGTTCGCAAGTGCACAGGCACGTTCCGAACTCGCACGCGTTCTCGCTCCTGGCGGTCGCCTCGTCATCGGCGATTGGTCAGCGGACGGCGCCGGCGAAGATGGCCCGCCGCTGGAAGAACGCTTTGCTGCCGGTGAAGTGACGTCAGCACTTCGCGATGCCGGCTTCGAGATCGAGTTCCACGCAACTCGGCCGGAGACGTTCCTTGTCGTGGGTGTCGTCGATGAGTAGTATTGGACCCTCGCGATTGGACGACCGTCGATCCGACGACGATGTTTTCGTTCTCGATATTCGCCCCGAACTGGAATACCGGGAGAACCACATTTCGGGAAGCATCAACGCACCGGTCTACCGCGACCTGCAACAAGGGCGTATCGAAGCGCTCGACTCGCATCTGGCCAGGATTCCAGACGACACGGAAGTCGTCACAGTGTGTAAGGCGGGTATCGTCGCTCGGAAAGCGACCGAGCACCTCGAAGACGCAGGCTACACAGCCACGACTCTTACCGGCGGATATACTGGGTGGCGACAGTACGAGCGAAATACAGTGCTGTATCGAATTATCTCAGTTCTCCGAAAAATCGTCCGATAGCCGGGAGAGTGAGACGCTCCGGTGGCGAGATCGGTTTGCACGCCGTCACGGACTGTTGCCGATTTATGGCGATACTCTGCTGAGGAACGCTGTGTTAACTCTCAGCGGGTGCTGCGGGTTGCGATTCGTTTCCGTACTTCTCTTCGAACTCACCGATGAGCTGCCCCATCTTCGCGTACCAGTCGTTGAGCGTCCGCTGCATCTCGTTCGTGATCTCGTCGGCGTCACGCGGATGGTAGACGTGGTAGTAGCCACCCTGCTCGTAGTTCACCTGTTCCTTCTGGATGAAGCCAGCCTGAAGCAGTCGCTGGACGCTCCGGTACGCGGTCGACCGCTCGCGGTCGACCTGTTCTGCGATTTCGTCGACGGTGAGTGGCTCCTGGCGGTCCTGAAGCAGCTGGAAGATGTCCTTGTCAATCGCCTTAAGGTCGTGGAAACACTCCAGCAGCCCCTCACACTGCATATCCCGTCGGAGCATCTCACTCATTGATTCAGCCATTACTAACAGAGTGTAGGTGATAGAGCCTCAAAAGTATTTGCATAGTCGGCACAATACTGTACCGACCTATGACGTGGTGAGACGGCACCACGTTCCGGTCCGGTCATTCCGGAGCCGGCAGACGGCGGCGAGGACGACGGCGCCACTGACGAGCAGCGCCGCCCCGAAGATGAGCACCGTGCTCAGCGTGTTGAGCAGGTCGATTCCGTAAACCGTCCCGAGTTTGTTCGACGCGACAGCGAGACTCCCCGCGAGCAGCATCGCCGCAAAGTAGCCCTTGATCTCGTCCTCGTCGACGAGGTTCGTCGCACCCGCACCGACGCGCGCGCCGAGCGCGCTCCCCACGAGCAGGAACGCGACGACGGGTAGCGCGACCGAGCCCGACTGGGCATAGGTGAACGCGCCGAACGCGCCCGAGATCGTGATCTGGAGGATGTCCGTTCCCACGGCGATTGCAGCAGGAACCCCGAGCCCGTACATCATCGCGGGCATGAGGAGGAACCCGCCGCCGACACCGAGGAAGCCCGAGAGGACGCCGATGACGAGCCCGACGGCGAAGATAATCGTCCCCGAGACACGAACGCCGCCGCGTAACGTCACCATCGGCGGGATGTGGACCGATTGGACGCGGTCCGCGAGATCGCTACTCGTCTCGGTATCGTCGTCGGACCACGCGTCTCGGAGCGTGAGCAGCCCCACAGCGGCGAGCAGGCCGACGTAGGCGACGTTGATGATGAGGTCGGCCATCCCGGTGGCTTCGAGGAAGAACACGACGCTCTTCCCGGCTTCGATGCCGATGGTCATCGCGACGGTCATGATCGCTGCGAGCTTGTAGTCGACCTGTCCGTGATCGTGGTGGCGGAGCGCGCCAATGACGCTCGTCCCGAAGACGAACGCGAGCCCGCTTCCGACGGCGACTGTCGATGGATAACCCATCACGAGTAGTGCAGGTGTGACGAGGAACGACCCGCCCATCCCGAAGAACCCGAACAGGGTTCCGATGAGTAGGCCGAATCCGACGAATACCGCGACCATCGTAAGGCTCAGACCGAGGATCGCCACGGTTAGTCACCTCCGAGGGCATCGATGACGGTCGCTCCAACCGTGTTACTGAGCAGGCCGTACGCCAAGTACAGCGCGAAGGCTTCCGCGAGGACGACCCCGACGGTGGCGACAGCCTGCGCGAAACCACTCAAGTTCTCGAGTCCGAACATCTCACGCGACCCCCATGTTCTTGTTTCTAAACCCAGTTACCGTACAATACTGTTGCCGGATGGCGGTGTCTGTGAGCTGTGATGGCATGATTAGGTTCCCTCCTCGCTGCCCGTCAGCGAGCGGACGTATCCCTGTGCGTACGCGCCGAGGAACATCCCGCCGATGGCCCAGAGGATCGGATAGTTCCCGACGCCGAAGCTCGCGTAGGCGGAGCCAGGACAGATGCCGGAGAGCCCCCAGCCGACGCCGAAGATCACGCCCCCGACGACGACGTTGCGGTCGAACTCCTTCACGCGGCGCGTGTACTCGCTCGCGGTGAGCGGCGCACGATCGAGGTAGCGCGTTGCGACGGCGAACGTGATCCCGGTGACGACGGCGGCCCCGCCCATCACGAAGACGAGTCCGAAGTCGTCGAACTGGAGGAAGTCCAGCACGACTTCGGGACGAGCCATGCCGCTGACGGCGAGGCCCAGGCCGAATATCAGCCCCCGACGTAGATGACGGGGAGGAACCACGGGCTTCGCGTCTCGTCGCTCATGGTGTCACCCCCAGTGCTTGGACGAGTTGGGCGGTGCCGATGGCGAATGCCATGAACGTCGCGACGTTGACGAGCGAGGTGTTCGAGAGGGAGCCGACGCCACAGACGCCGTGTCCGGACGTACACCCCTTCCCGAGCCGAGTGCCGACGCCGACGAGGACGCCGCCGGCGAGTAGCCGCCACCACTGGACGTCAGTCGTCCAGATTGTCGGGTCGGGCGCGAGGACGAGCCCCAGAGGGCTGCACCACTGACGATACCGAGTGTGAACACGACCCGCCAGCCGCGCGACTGGACGTATTTGAAGCGGTTGAACCGGTCGACGTCCGAGACGTACGACAGCGTGGATTCGAGGAACGTGCTCGCGCCCGCGATGATCCCGGTCGCGAGGTAGATGACTGCCGCGCCGAGGCCGACCAGCAGGCCGCCGACGAGGTACGGAAGTATCCCGCGGGGGAAGGGCGTCTCGAGCACGAGCGGTGCGAGGAGTGGGGCCATCGTTAGTTAGTCATCGCCTCTTCGCTCGCGGCGCAGTTGTTCGGGCCGAGCTCCAACTCGAAGGCTTCCTCGTCGTCGGGGGACTGCTGGCCGAGGTTCGTCGCGATAATGTCCTCATAGTTCGCCGGCTGCGGCGGTATATCCGAGACGATGAACTCGACGAACTCCGCTTCGTCCATCGTGAGCGCCTCCATCCGCTCGACCAGGTCGCCGAGTTCCGCGGTGTAGGTGCCGTCGTCGTTCGGCGTCGCCGCGTCGCTGAAGTGCGCCGGTGCGACGACCGTTTCATCTGGGAGGGATAGGATTTGTTTCTGGAGGCTCTCGTAGAGCGTGCGGGCCGCGTCCCTGGCCGCCTCGGGGTCTTCGAGGTCGGGGCGGGCGACGCTCTCTGTGAACAGGCCGTCGCCCGTGAACAGCACGTCGCCGACCTTGTATGCGGTCATCCCGGTCGTGTGTCCGGGCGTCGCGATGGTCTCGATCTCGACGTCGCCGACGGAGAGCGTGTCGCCATCCGTAACTGTCTCGTACGACAGGTCGTAGTCGACACCGCGCTCAGCGGCGGCCTCGGGGAGGACGGCCGTAGCGTCCGTCTCAGCGGCTGATCGCGGACCCCGGAGATGTGGTCAGCGTGGATGTGGGTATCGAGGGCGTACACGAGGTCTGCGCCCAGGGCTCGCGCGTCCTGTTTGTACTCGTCGGTGAATGCACGGAGCGGGTCGACGACCGCCGCTTCGCCGTCCGAGGCGACGAGGTAGGCGAGACAGCCGCTGGAGAGACGGCGGTACTGGGCGACCGTGGCGTCGACATCCACGTCGAGTTCCTGGTACTCGTAGATGCGCGCCCAGCCCTTCATGCCGCGTTCGAGGTGGTCGACGTCGTACCCGGCGTCTTCGAGGTTGTCCGCAACGAGCTCGCTCGACCCGCCTTTTCCACAGAGCGCGGTGATCCGGCGGTCATCGGGGAGTTGGTCGTGGAGATCCTCAGGAATCTCGTCGAGCAGCTCGAAGTACGGGTAGTTCACGACGTCGACGTTCTCGCCGTCGATGTGCCATTCCTCGAAGTCGCTTTCGGAGCGTGCGTCGAGGATGAACACGCTCTCGCCGGTATCGATGCGCTGTTTCAGTTCGGTGGGCGTGGTTGATGCGACCGTTTCGTCCGATTCGGGATCTTCCGCGTCGGTCATCGTCACTCCCCTCTATCTACTGCTCGCAAATAAGGCTTTGTATAGTAGTTCAACAATAGCACAACACTATATTGCTCAAAAACCACTATTAGAGGCGATTAGGGAAGATATACCTAGACTGAGAGTAGTGTATTGTGGATTGGTAGAATTACTACCGACAGTCTTTTTTAATCCCACCCAATATTGGGGAGTGAAGTCACTACCATGACACAGTACGAAGTCACTGAAACTCTCGACGTGAAAGGCGAAAACTGTCCGATGCCCGTCGTCAAGACGAAGCAAAACATCGACCAGCTCGCCGAAGGCGAGATTCTCGAAGTTCTCGCGACCGACCCCGGGAGCATGAGCGACCTCGGCGGCTGGGCGGACACGACCGACGGCGTCGAACTCGTTGACCAGCAGGAGGGCGACGACGTGTACACGCACTACGTGCGCAAGACCGAGTAACACAATGGAGAAAATCGGAATCATCGTCGACAACGACAGCCCGAAGAGCCTCGCGATGGCGATGAACCTCGGCCACACGGCGCTCGCCTCCGACACTGAGGTTCTCGTCTACTTCACCTTCGATGGACTCACCCATCTCCTCGAAGGTGAGACGGATCTCTCGGAGATTGAGCCACTGCTCGAGGAGGGGATGCCCAATCCGTACGACCTCCTCGACGCACTGGTGGCAGACGGTGGCGAGCTCGTCACTACGGTCGCGTGTACGACGACCCTCGACATGCTCGAATGGGACCAGGACGCCATCGACGAGACGGTCACGACCAAGTTCGCGGGCGCTGCCACGTTCCTCGATGAAGTCGAGAACGCCGATCAGGTGTTCACATTCTAACGATGAGTACGAATACGTCACAAGCACAAGGTGAGGACGTACCCTCCCGTGCGGAACTCGCCGCCCGCATCGACGAGTTGGAGACTGAACTCGCCGCGGCGACGGAGGACGATAGTAACCCGAAGATGTCCATCATCGCTACGAAGGGCACGCTGGACATGGCGTACCCGCCACTCATCCTCGCGAGTACGGCGGCCGCGTTCGGCTACGAGGTCACGGTCTTCCACACGTTCTGGGGACTCGACATCCTCCACGAGGAACGCTCCAAGAACCTGCAGCTGAGTTCGGTCGGCAACCCCAACATGCCGGTCCCGAATGCCGTCGCTGCGCTTCCCGGGATGGACCGCGTGACGACGAAGATGATGGAGAAGAAGATCGACGACAACGACACAGCCACCATCAAAGAACTCATTGACACGTCTCTCGACATGGGCGTAGAGTTCCAAGCCTGCCAAATGACCATCGACCTCATGGACTACGACGAGGACGACTTCTACGACGGCGTGACGACCGGCGTCGGTGCCGCCACCGCCATCCAGGACATGGCTGACGCGGACATCCAGCTTCTCATCTAATGCAAATCCGGCTCAACTGTTGGTGAACGTGGCTGGAACTCGTTTTTGGCCAGCTTCCGGTTGAGCCACCTCCCCGAGTACGGTCCGTTTCTGGTGAACCCCGGACACAATACCTAATAGCGAGGTGGCTAAATTGAGTAGTATGTCCTATACTCTGGACAAGCGTGTCGACGGTGAATTCGATGACGTCGTCGAGCGGACGACGAATGCACTGTCAGAGGAGGGGTTCGGGGTTCTCTGTGATATCGACGTCCAACAGACGCTCAAGAAGAAACTAGACGAAGACTTCCGCCAGTATCGAATTCTTGGCGCCTGCAATCCCCGCTTGCGCAGCAGGCCCTCGAAGAAGAACTCCAGTTAGGGACGCTTCTGCCCTGTAACGTCGTCGTGTACGAGACAGACGAGGGTGAAACCGGCGTGAGTGCAGTTGATCCCGAGGTTATGCTCTCCGTTGTCGACAATCCCGAGCTGGACTCGATCGCAGCAGAGGTCCGGGAGCGATTCGAACGCGTCCTCGACGAACTGCCGGACGCCTAATCGCACGACAGACGAACAGCCACTATGCACACTTTTAGCTGGTCCCAATGACTGGATCTACCGCGAAGGATGTCGACCCGACTGACCCCGAGTATCGGGATGTCGGGGAAGGATTACTGGACGAGGAGATGGGGCCCAGCTCCGCGATGGCGCACCTGTATCGCGGCGAGATTCATCGGATGAAGCACTGGCGCGAGCGCCTCGACCGGACGACAAACTGGGCGGTCATCGTCATGGCCGCGATCGTCACGTGGGCGTTTTCCAGCCCGAACAACCCGCATTACATTCTTCTCATCGGGGTGGCGACGCTCTCGGTTTTCCTTGTGATCGAGGCGCGTCGCTATCGTGGGTACGAAATCTGGCGAACTCGGGTTCGGATTCTCCAGGAGAACGTCTGGGCGTACGGACTCGACCCTTCAGCCGGCGTCGTGGATCCAGACTGGCGAGCAAAGCTCAGCGAAGATTATCGTACGCCGACCATCAAAATCAGCGCCGAAGAGGCAATCGCTCACCGCCTCCGACGCGTGTACCTGCCACTATTTGGAGTGCTGCTTGCTGCGTGGCTCGTCCGTATTACAGCATTCTCACCCGAGCCGTGGGTAGAGAGTGCAGCAATCGGCATGATTTCAGGTCCCGTGATCCTCGTGACTGTCGGACTTTTCTATCTCAGCTCGATTATCATCGCGTGTCGGCCGCGGACGTGGCATGCGAAAGGCGAACTTCGAGCCGAGAATCTCCGGGAACAGCGACGCAAGTAGTGAGTTCGTCTTGTTGACCGTTGCCTCGGACAGTCTGATGGGTACTACGCAGGAACTGATTCTTTGCTCTCCAAATACTGGTTTTCCCACTCACGTCGGGCCTCTATTTCACGCTGACCACGCTGTGTGACTGTGTATACGTTCGTCCGCTTGTCGTGTTCACCCTTCTCGAGCAGTCCTTTGTTGACGAGATCGTCGAGATTCGGATAAGGCGGCCGTGGTTGATCTCCTGCTCGTAATAGTCGTCGAGTTCGTCCTTGATTGCGAGCCCGTGAGGTTCCTCAAGCCCGACAGTTACGTACAAGATGTCCCGTTGGAACCCAGTTAGATCGTGCATCTGTCTGTTCCCTATTTTTGAGGGGTGGCATATGTTCTCTCTGGTATTCAGAGGCGAATTCGGCATGACTGGTTAGGAAGTCCACGTGCGAACTTCGAACATTTATATAGTGGACAACTCGGCTCTGCACGTTCATAAACTCCCGAAGTCCGTAATCGGCAGCATTGGCCATCAGTACCGTCTACATCGTTTTCCCACTTAAACGTTCAGAGCCGAGAGTATTAGCTAAAGACGAATGCAGACCGAGCTTTCCTTCACGAGTGCGCCTCACCAAGGATCTGAGCAAGTTCACATCCATGATTGCTGGTCTGATTGATTCTCTGACGGTCGAATCCGATTATATGATCCCGTAAGCGTATATGCGCCAACAAAGGCGTCCACGCACGCCTCGAAAAAACCCATTATTGGCTCCTTCATCATCGAGTCATAGCCCAGATACTCATCCGGTAACAGATCCTGCCACTCGTCGCCACATCCCCGTTGTGCTGTCTCCCCCAGAATCACGACAGCAATGGCCCAAAGCACACCCGTCACTATCCCAAGACCCCTCTCACAGCCATCCACTTGTCCAATATTCTGATTCGACATCGGTAGATGGTGCTCTACTACTTGTAGCTCATATTGAGCAGCGATTGATACGGAGCGGTGAGTGGTACAGATTTATAAAGTGTGGTCCGAAGCATGACTTTCTCCGTCAGCTGACGGTGTCAGGTATCGCGTTCGAGTGCTTCCCGTCGCTGTTCATATTCATCGTCAGTCAATTCGCCACGAGCGTACGCGAGTCGGAGTTCTTCGAGTGCCTGGTCTGGGTCGCTCTCACTTCCCGTAATTGCCTGGTAGAGGAGGTAGGAACCGCCGAGGAGGGCAGCTAAGAAGAGGAGCTGCATGATGATACCGGCGATAAACATCCAGGTTGGTATCGTCCCGTCTCCCCACATATGGCCGCCCCATGTGCCTCCCATCATCGGGCCAACTCCCATCATCCCGAAGCCCATGAAGAACATCGGGAAGAGGACGAACGCACCGATGATAATGAGAACAATCGTGATGAGTCGTGTATCGTCTGTTTTGTCAGGCATAGTTTTCCCTCCGTGAGATCCATCTCCAGTACCTAATACGGGTTCCCTATTCAATGCGATTGTGTCTTCCCTTCTTGTGGTCTACCTCGGAAATACTTTTGACATCCCAGCTTTGCACCGGTTCTGCGTTCGAATCCTATCTCATTCTGGGAGCCTTCGCGCTGTCACGCTGACTCATCGGGCTGGATCGTGCTAAGAGAAGGGTTCAGTAATGGGTCAAACCCCGTGCAGTGGTGCTTTTCTGTCATCATATTTTGGCGGGTAGCAGTTCGATGTAGCCGGTTTCGAATCGTATCCACAAACTCAGTGAATTACCCGCTCGTAGTATCTCATATGAGCACTCCACCCGAGCAAACCGACGTTGAGACCCTGGAATCCAGTCAGGAATCACCGCGTCTCGATCCGCTTCCATTTGCTGCGGCAGCAGCTACGGTCGCAGCTGTGATCATGCTTTTACTCGGTCTCTTCGGGGTGATCGGAGTCTACGAAGGCGGGGTTGAGATGATGGAGCAGTGGCATTTGTTCTTCACGCCGACACCCGCTGGGACTATCGCTGGAATCCTTGAAGCAGTGATCATTACAGGTGTATTCACCTACCTGTTTGCTGAGTTGTACAACCGCTTTACCGGTTCACTCTCATGAAACTCGCTGTGTTCGGGGCGACTGGTGGGACAGGACGACGGTTGATAACGCAGGCGCTCGCTGCCGATTATGACGTTCGGGCCCTCACCAGATCCCAAGCTAAACTCCCGCCAGGTGAGCAGGTCACAGCTATCGAGGGAAATGTCTTAGATCCAGAGGCAGTCTCTGAAACAGTCGAGCATACAGACGCCGTGGTTTGTCTCCTCGGGCGGACGCCGAACAACCCACCAGATGTCGTGTCGCGGGGGACTCAGAACATTATCGAGGCGATGGATGACCGGCCAGTCAGCCGATTACTCGTGCTAACGTCGATGGGTCTCGGCTCGAGCTCTGAAACCGTTCCGTGGTATGTCCGAATTGCAAACGCAACCGCTCTCCACGATCTGATAGCAGACAAGGCACGGCAAGAAGAACTGGTCATGCAAAGCGACCACGACTGGACGATCGTACGGCCCGGTGGATTGACGGACGGACCGCGAACCGGAGAATACGTCCACGGTGTCGATATTGATGCCAGTGCCCGGCCGATTTCACGGGCTGATGTCGCCGATTTTCTGCTTCAAATCGTTCAAGAGGACCTACACGTTCGAGAGACGCCGATAGTCACCAGCCAAGAGAACGCCGATCTCGGATTTTTCCTGGATCAGATTGCGACGATTGCGAAACGACTCAGAACTAACTGAGACAACAGCTGTGCGAGTCACGCGACTGATTGCGCAAAATCGAGTTGCTCCCCGGGCGAATTACCTAAAAAGGACATCACGATACTGCCACCCAGGACAATCACGACCAGAAGTGCCACTACACCCCCGATTAGGAAGCTAACGCCACGTCCATCATATCCGTAGGGAACCGGCAGGTCGGTGGTCTGATCCAACACCAGCAACACTACAGCGAGGCCGGCGACAACGAGACCAATCACCCGACCGAGTGGGGAATCACTCCGTTTACCGGGCATAGATGTACATAGCCGGCGTCTCCTTGAAGAGTGTACTGCGAGACCGGCTGCGCCGTCTATCGCGCTGAAGGGTGTGTGGACTGTTCTTTGCCACCCGCTTAGAAGGGGAACCGATCACGCGCCGATTGAATCGCAAGACGGGTCAGGAGTCGTGCAGGGCCACGCTTTGGAAGGTCCCGGACGGTCTCGATGTTGGTTGGCGGTTCGCTACCACCAACGTGTAACTCCCAGTCCGTCTCGTCCTCGAAGCGTTCGACAGCCTGATTTACTCGCTGTCGCACGTCGTCCGAGTCCATTGTCTCGGGCACACCATTCCGGAGAACGACGTCGCCGTCGACGATCACTGTCTCGACGTCGGCCGGCACCGCGTTGTTCACGACCTGTGCAGGAATATTGGTCCGTGGCGTGAACTTCGGTTTGTCGATGTCGAGGAGGATAATATCCGCGCGCTTTCCCGCTTCGATACTGCCGATCTCGTCGCCCATCCCCAGCGCGCGTGCGCCCTCGATCGTGAGCATTCGTATCAGTTCCATCGAGTCGAACTGTCCGGCCGAACGCTTGAGATTTGCCGCCAGACGGGCTTGCCGTGCTTCTCCGAACATGCTGTATGAGTCGTGCCAGTAGTGGTCGTCAATCCCTACCCCGATGTCGACGCCAGCGGCTCGAGCTCGGGAACGGGCGTCCACTGGGTCTCCCCGTCCGGATTCCAGTAACAGAAGACGGACGGGCAGTGAGCAACGGCTGCGTCCGCCTCGGCGGTTCGCTGGATGTCCTCTTCGTCGGCGAGGCGGAAGTGAACAGCGACCAGTCGGTCGTCCAGGAGTCCAACGTCGTCGAGCAGTCCCACCGAGTCCTCGCCGCCGTTCGCTCGTGCCATCGTGTTACTCGCTTCGAGTTCGAGCAAGTGCGTGTGGACGAGCAGGTCCGGATACTCTGCGGCGAGGGACGCGGTCCGTTCCCACAGCGGCCTGGTACACGACCAGTCGTCGTGCGGGCAGATCGTCGCCCTGATACGGCCGTCGTACGTGTCGTGGTGCGTTTCGACGAACTCGCGAGCACGGGCGAACTGCTGCTCGACTGGTTGGTCCCAGAAGAGGTCCGAGATCGCCGGGCCGAAAAATCCGCGGAGCCCTGCTTACCCGAATGCCTCCGCACCTGCGGCCGGCCGTGCGTCCATGGAGTTCACGGTCGTGACACCGCCCAGGAGGAAATTGAGCGCTGCGAGTTCGACGCCTGCCTCGACAAGGTACTCGAATTCGCCGTTCCCTAATCTGTTGAACAGGGCCGTCCCACTCCCAAGCATCTCCGTCAGATCGAGTTCGCTAAACGCACCGATGAGCGGTGTCATCTCCAGGTGCGTGTGGGCGTTCACCAACCCCGGCATCACCAGTTTCCCGTTCCCGTCGATAACGGTGAACGCTTCTAATTCTCCGTCTCCTGCACGTGACGGCCGGACTTCTTCGATACAGCCATCGGTGATGCATACTGTGCCGCGCTCGTACAGGCGGTTCCGCTCGTCGGCTGTGAGAACGAGTGCATCATGGATTGCCAGATCGACAGCCATCGTAAATTAGGAAGTGGATGTGACAGTTACCGTACTGGACAACCGAGCAGGCCGGCGAACACTGTTCCTCCAGGTGGTGTTCCCCTCATTTGGGATATCATCGGTCTCTACTGGTCCCATTAGCCTCTAATACGTCGGCGTGATTTAATCAGATTCCCCTTTTGAATCTGAAGTCCGATTCCGCGGAGCTTGTGGAGGTTTGCAAGGTTTTCCCCTCTTCACGATAGATCATCTATGGTCGACGGTTACGATACCATAGTACTGATACCCTCATAGGCAGCATATTCTAATCAAAATCGCAATAGATGATCCCTACAATGATACACCTATGCAGGCGACGATAATTGATGGTGTTCTCGAGTCTCTCCGTATCGGTGTCGGATTTCTCTGGACGGCAGCGTGGGCGATCATCATGGGCCTCACGATCACGAGTCTGGTCCAGGTCTACGTCTCGAAGGAGCGGATGGCACAGGTGCTGGGTGAGGGCGATCTAACTGGACTTACCAAGGCGACTGTGTTCGGAGCAGCAAGCAGTGGCTGTAGTTTCGGCGCCGTCGCCATCGGGAAGGGCCTGTTCAAGAAGGGGCGCACGCGGTGAACTTCCTCGCGTTCATGTTCGCGTCGACCAACCTCATCGTTGAACTCGGGTTGATGATCCTGATCCTGCTCGGGTGGGAATTCCTTCTCGCGGAGTTACTCGGCGGCCTCATCCTCATCGCCGTCATGGCGGTCATCGTTCACCTGACGCTCCCCGAGAACCTGTTTAACGAAGTCCGAGAAACGCTCAACGAACGTGATCACGCATCGGGCGTCACGGAAGATCCCACCTGCGGGATGGAGGGGAAAGACGAGTACACGCTCACGACCGACGGCGGTGAGACGCTCAAATTCTGCTCGGAGGGCTGTATGGAGACCTATCGCCAGGAGACGTCGAGTAGCGGCGGGTGGCGTGACGAGTTGCTGTCGTGGGGTGGCTGGTACAAGGTCGGGAATCAGTACCGCAAGGAGTGGTCGATGATCTGGAAAGACATCGTCGCCGGCTTCCTTATTTCTGGGTTCGTTATCGTCTTCGTCCCCCAGTGGGTGTGGAACACCCTGTTCATTCAGGGCGACGGCCTGCTCGTGACTGCCGAGAACGCCGTCATGGGCGTCATCATCGCCGTGCTCAGTTTCGTCGGCATATGGGCAACGTCCCGTTCGCCGTCGCGCTCTGGGGCGGTGGCGTCAGCTTCGCCGGGATCATCGCATTCGTCTACGCCGACCTCATCACGATTCCCGTGCTGAACGTCTACCGGAAGTACTACGGCTGGAAGATCATGCTGTACATCCTCGGCGTCTTTTTCGTGACGATGGCGTTCACCGGATTCCTCATGGAGTTGCTGTTCGACGCGCTGGGTATCGTTCCAGATCTGGCGGGCGGCGAGACGGCGACCGAGCAGACGTACTTCGAGCTCAATTACACGTTCTACCTCAACCTCATCGCCTTCGCGCTCTCCGGGTTCCTGCTGTACGTCTATCGGCGCGGACTCGGTGCACCCGGACAGTACCGCGACCCCGTCTGTGGGATGCGGACCGACGATAGCGAGCCATCGGCGACGCACGACGGCGAGACGTACTACTTCTGCTCGCAGACCTGCAAGGAGACGTTCGAAAAGGACCCAGATGAATTCGCCCATCAACACCCAGAGGCGGGAGCGTCTCAGGAACATGACCACCATTGAACACCGATTTGAGATATCGAATTTGTGGGGCTGCCTGCCCCGTGATTGCATTGGCCAATCAAAACTGGTACAGCAATGTCTCACGAACTCTCACGTATGAGCCAGGGTCTCGGAGGATCGAGGTGGAGAAGATGAACCGACGGCGAGCCGATACAGTAGCCGGTACCTTGGTCGCTGCCGTCCTCATCGTCGGCGGGGCACTCAGCTGGCAAGCGTACCAGCGGCAGCAGGCATTCGATCAGATGGGATCGATGATGGGCACGTCGATGGGGGCGGTTCACGGAACGAATCCGCTCTGGTACGTCTTCGGAACACTCCTCGTCTCGGCTGTCCTCGGTGGGGGTATCTCGCGGTGCGGGACGACCTCACGAGCACAGGCGCAAACGATCGCTCACTGGAGGAGATGACGGATCCGACCGACTCTGAAAGCGCAGAACCATCAGCAGTGGCTACCCAGCCAACGGGGGCCATCAATCCAGAGTCTCAGCCGCAGGCTCGCGTGTTGGACCTCTTGCCAGATGATGAACGTCGCATCCTCGAACCGATCCTTTCCTCGCCCGGCATCACACAAATCGAATTACGGGATCGCTCGGACTTTTCGAAGAGCAAGGTGAGCCAGACGGTTAGCGCCCTCGAGAAACGTGGGCTGTTGTACCGCGAGCGCCAAGGGCGAACGTATCGGATTTATCCGAGCGAGGACCTGCAACAGAATCAAGCGCACTAACCACAGGGATGGTAGTCAGGCCCGGTGGACGGTCGGAGTCGGAGTGAGATAGTTCAGCTATTCGACCAACTCGTCTTTCTCCACAGCCTTCTTGACGATGGTTGTCTCCACTTCTATCACACATTCGTCAGTTCTACACGGGCAAACCCGACTGCTGGCTGCCGACTAATCGAGAAACGAGCGGAGAAGCACACCGAGACCGATGACGAGCGCCACGGATTCAGCGATATGCACTTGCGTGAGCGTCAATCCAGTGAACTGGTAAAGGAATCCTTCGATGAGGACACCGAGCGTGATGAAGCCGAATCCGATTGTCGCGTCACGGAGGTATCGGGTTCTGTCTCGGCGGTAGGCGCGGAAGCTGATCGCTGTCGTCGCGAGACCCATCAGGAGCAAGAGGACACGAACGCCAACTAACGCGAGGTCCCAGTGAGTGGTCATGGGTCTTCCTCACCCTTCGCTTGCTGTGGGATTCGACCATACAGCGAGTAGAGAATGACAAGCATCCCGACTGCGACGATGGCTGTCTGGATCGTCCCCGACATAAAGATCGATAGGCCGATGACATCGAAGAGAACGCCCTCGATGACGGATCCGATACTGATGAACAGGAAACCGATGGCGACGTAGAGCATCGGTTCACTGCCGTACGTTCGATACCCCTTGTACGCCTGGTACGTTATCAGCAGTCCCAGGCCGACCGTGATGAGCTTCGCGATGACGAGTTCGATGTGCATGGTTTGTTCAACTCTCCCGGATGTCGCTCCAGATGCGCGAGAACCGCTGGGCGGCGTCCTCACGAACGTGGACGCTGACGTCGATGGTTCCGTCCTCGATATCGACGTCGAGGTGGTCGATGTTCGCCTCGTAGACGCTGTGATGACTCCCATCTGATTCGATCCGTGTCCGCTCGACGAGCAGGTCGCTGGCGACCATGTCCTCGACCCGGCGATAGATGGTCGAAAGGGCGACGTCACACTCCTCGCTGAGTTCTTTTGCCGACCTGGGTCGCGGCTCGTCGCCGCCAGAATTTGTCGGACGCGCTCCTGACCAAGTAGTTCCAAAAGCTCGTCGGAGCGGTCGTCAGTGGACACAGCTGTTCCTCGCAATACCAAGTACTTACTCGGAGGTGCTTAAATGAGGAACAGTTTTGCGTCGCGTGCAAAACAGGAACCTCCCCTATGTCCCCAGTCCTCCTATCTCGAACTGTAAGGTGACCGGTGCTATGAGCCATCAACGACTCACTCGACGGCGACTGCTCGAAGGAACCGCCGGTTTAGCTGTTGCTGGGCTAGCCGGCTGTACTGGCGCTCCGAGCGGGTCGGGGGAACAAGCAGCGGGGGAACCCCCACAGGGGAAGGAGAATCCGGAGGAGACGATCAACCTGGCCACGGACAAGAGGCCCACGGTCACGACACGGTGAGCGAACCCAAGGCATCCCGCGAGGTGGCGGTGAACACGGCGCGAACCGGGGGTCGACCGAGTATCACTTCGACCCCCACGTTACCTGGGTCGAGCCCGGCGGAACGGTCACGTGGCGACTCGAGAGCGGCACGCACACCGCGACCGCGTACCACCCTGGCAACGACCAACCGCGACTCGTTCCCGAGGGGACGGACGCCTGGGACAGCGGAACGATGTCAGAGGAAGGTGAGACGTTCGAACACACCTTCGAGACCGCGGGCGTCTACCACTACCTCTGTACGCCCCACGAGCAGTTCGGAATGATGGCCACCGTCATCGTCGGGGAGCCGCACCTCGAAGATCAGCGGGCACTCCAGACGATGCCGGAGAACAAACCCGAAGAAGTGCATGGGAAACTCGAGGAACTCAACACCATGGTTCGGGAGATCATGGGTGAGGGGCACGAGGAGGAAGAGGCCCACACTGAGGACGGGCACGGGCACGAGGAGGAGACCCACACCGAAGAGGAGACCCATACCGAAGACGGCCACGGGCACGAAGAAGAGACGCACACTGAAGAGGAGACTCATACCGACGACGGCCACGGGCACGAAGAAGAGACGCACACCGAAGCGTAGGAACGACGGAACTCGCGGAGGCTCGGAGCGAGACCACCCACCTACTCGGGGTGCGCTTCCACAGCAACCCTCTCACCTGTGATACAACAGCTTCAGACGACGATTCTTGGTCGAGAGTACACGCTCGAGCTCTCGGGGACGCTGACGGGCTACTGGCTCGTCTTTCTCCGGTTGCTCGTAGGCTGGTGGTTCCTCCACGAGGGGTTGAACAAGTACGTCGGTCCGGGTCGGTTCCGGGCTGGCTGGTTTCTGGAGAAGACGGGCACGGTGGTTTCGCCCGTTCTCAACGCATTCGCAGGCGGCGCGACGGAAGCGGCTATCGAACTCGTCGTCCCAGCTGGAGAGGTGTTGATCGGTCTTGGGCTGATTCTCGGTGTCCTGACCCGAACGGCCGCGTTCTTCGGCGCGTTCATGCTCTTCTTCTTCTACTTCGGGTCCGAACATTGGCGCCGCGGGCTCGTCAACGGCGAGTTGATGGGGCTCGTCCTGTTCGTGACGATCATCGTCTTCGGTGCCGGACGTGTCTGGGGCGTCGACTCGTACCTAGAGACGACCGATCTCGTGCGAAACAGGCCGTGGCTACGGTACCTGCTCGGCTGAGGGGATAATGGACACGACACCACCACACTCGGACTACGGCTGGCTCGACGACGCAGCGCTCGCCACCGGTCTCGGTCTCGTCCTCCTCGGGCTGGTGGTGATGGGCGTTTTCGAGACGCTTCTCGGAAGCGCTCACTTCACCGAACGCGTCCCCGGGCTCGGCGTCGTTGTCGTCCACACGTCCTTCACTCCTCGCCTCCGAGCGCACGTCATCGCGCTCGGCTTCCTCGTCCTCCTCGCGTGGGGACTCTCCCGCCTGAGTCGTGCGATCTTCGTATCGCTGGGAGCTCGTCCGTGAGGGGACAGGCGCACGGCTACAGCGGCCCCGTTGGGTCGCTCCACTCGGCCCAGCCGAATTCGACCTTCGTGAACGGTTGTGTTTCTGAGAAACGATTAAAACCCCCTATACACATTCTCGAACGTTCTCCTGCGTGCGTTCACACCCATCGTGATAACTCCCGAGCGGTCCTACGAGTAACCGAGGAGAAAGACAATGACCAACTTCAAACTTGGCGGCTGGCTGCTCGTGGCGCTCGCGATCGTCGGACTCGCGTTCGCCGCTCCCGTGGTCAGCGCACACGGCAACGACACAACTGCAGACGACGCGCCCGCTGACAACGCTACCGCTGATGACTGGGCGGCCTGGATGGAAGCGCAGATGACCGAACACATGGGACCTGGTAGCGTCGAATGGATGGAGTCGCACATGGGTGTGACCGTCGACGAGATGGGCCAAGACATGGCTGACAACGACTACAACGGTGGAATGTACGGGCAGGGCCACTGCTGACTGCCCTGACCGTTTCGATCGCTTCAACCGAACACCACGGTTTACCACCACAAGATAATGACGCAACTCACCATTCATCTCGGACGCACTGCTCGTCGCCTCGCGATCCTCGCTATCCCGCTGCTGGTCGCGGTGACTGGAACGGCTGCCGCCCACGGCGGCGGGAGCTATGGCGGCGGGATGATGGGCGGGAGCGGCTGGGGCCTTTTCGGCGGAGCGATGGGGCTCTGGGGACTCCTCTGGATGGGGCTCCTCATCGCCGTTCCGCTCTACCTCGTCTATGCGCTCCTCAACCGAGGATCCGGCGGGAACGAAGAGCAGTCGTTGTCGGTTCTCCGGGAGCGATACGCTCGCGGTGAGCTCTCGGACGATGAATTCGAACGGCGGCGCAAACAGCTCGAACGTACCGGATGATCGAAACGGCTACTGTTCCAGCAGAGACACCGCACTCCCTAACGATCGCTGTTGGGCACCCAACCGTTAACCCCGCGGAGGGGGTATGATATTCCATGGAATACACAATACAGACCACAGTTACTGGCGAATTCGACGACATCGTTGAGGCAACGAACGCTGCACTCACGGACGAGGGATTCGGTGTCCTCTGTGATATTGACATTCAGGCGACACTCAAGGAGAAGCTTGGCGAAGAGTTCCGTCAGTATCGCATCCTCGGTGCGTGTAATCCTCCGCTAGCATACGAAGGGTTGACCGAGGAAATCGAGCTTGGTGCGCTCTTGCCCTGTAACGTCATCGTCTATGAGACTGATGACGGCGACATCGTGGTAAGTGCGGTCGATCCGGAGCAGTTGGTCGGGATTGCTGATAACGACGCGCTTGATTCCATCGCAACCGAGGTTACGGAGCGATTTGATCGTGTTCTGGCAGCCGTTAGAGACGAGTTCGACCCCGCGTCGGAGGCCTGATCGTCGATGGCTTCATCGAATCAACTGGACACAACGACGATACTGATCCTGATCCTCGGGGCGTTCATCCTCCTTCCGTTGCTCACCATGGGGATGGGGTTCGGCGGGATGATGGGATACGGAGGAATGATGGGCCAGTACGGTAGTACCGGCGGCTGGTGGCCCGTCATCGGAATGCTTGTGCCACTCGTTTTCTTCGTTGCGCTTCTCGGCGGTGGCTATCTCCTCTTCAGACGGGTGAGCGAAACACAAACGTCCCACAATCCCGCGATGGAAGAATTACGTCTGGCGTACGCCCGTGGCGATCTCACGGACGAAGAGTTCGAAGCCCGCCAAAACAAGCTCGAACAATCAGAGTGACCATCCGCTAAGGTACACACGCAGTTACTCCTTTCTGCGCGTCGTGCCCGGTTCGAAGCTAGTACTATTCAGCCTTCCCTCGTTCTCGATAGTGTAGGACCCTAGCGAGAATTATATCCGTATCGATCGTACC
Source organism: Haloplanus sp. GCM10025708 (assembly GCF_042663985.1). Classification (NCBI taxonomy): domain Archaea; kingdom Methanobacteriati; phylum Methanobacteriota; class Halobacteria; order Halobacteriales; family Haloferacaceae; genus Haloplanus; species Haloplanus sp. GCM10025708. The sequence continues at coordinate 240,896 of NZ_JBHSZA010000003.1, read as the reverse complement.
ATACCGTATGATTCGAACACTCGTTGGTGTCCTCGGCGCTCTCTCAGCGCTGTTCCCGGACGAAATTGTCGAGCTTTTCGAGAAACTCGCGATTGCGAATCCGAGCGAGGGAACGGTGAGCGGGTGGGTCCATCCAGCAATCCGGTCGGAGGGCGTTCTGATCGCTGTGATCTCCTTCTTCGACGGCCGGGCGTATGCGTGGCTGATGAATCTTACCGGCGTGTTCGGCGCGATCGTGCTCCTGTTTCCCGACCTGTATCGGAAATTTGCCACCGCGTTCCTGTACGAGCGTCCGGAGTCGATAGAATGGAACGAGGGATTCAGTTCGTGCATTCGGGCTATCGACGCACTATACGTCTTTTTAGCGGTGAAGACGTACAGGGAGCGCCACAACGATACCTGAGGTTGCTCGACATCGACCGCTGGAGAATCCGAGGTTTAGTTCGTTTCGGCCGCAGATACACTTTGAATTTGAAGTTTGAGCCCCCACGATACCAGTATGATCAAAAGGGAAATCCGCTAAAGAGAGGGGACCGTATGTAGTATCGTATGACGACAACCATCACTGTGGAAGGAATGTCGTGCGGTCACTGTGAGCAGACGGTCGAAGAGGCCCTCGAAGAGGTCTCCGGCGTGACTGCCGTGACCGTTGACAGGGAGAGCGAACAGGCGAGTGTCGATGGTGAGGCAGGGGTCACGGCCCTTGTAGAGGCCGTCGAAGACGCAGGGTACACCGCTCACGCCTGAGTATCGTGAGCTGCGGATAGCACGGGCCGGTTCGAGACGACGGCTAACTGTTGTCTTCGAAGTTTGTCTATGCTGGCCCTGCCATACGATTTCAGGGGCGAAGATTCAGGAAGCCGGCGAATCCACCTCTAAAGAGCATATGACCTATGGACGACCACAAAGATACAGCTGAGAATTCCCCGGGAGGGGAGGACCAGCACGAACACGGCGACCACGATGAAGCGGTCGCTGAATCTGACGAGGAAGGGGTAGAACAGGAGCTACTGGAGGACAAGGCTCACCCTGATGCGGCGAGGGGCATGGCGAGGGACATGGCGGGATGCACGAGGGCCACGAGCAGATGTTTCGGCGGCGCTTCTTCGTCTCAACACTCCTGTCGATTCCCGTTCTCCTGTACAGCGAAATGCTGCAGGGGTGGCTCGGGTTCTCTGTCCCAACGTTCCCGGGGAGCGAGTGGATCAATCCCGTCTTCGCGGTCATCGTCTTCGCGTACGGGGGTCCCGTTCCTCCGGATGGCGATACCAGAGCTGAAAGACCGGTCGCCGGGGATGATGACGCTGATCTCGATGGCGATCACCGTCGCGTTCGTCTACAGCCTCGCGAGCGTGGTGTTCCCGACGCAGTCGGCGTTCTTCTGGGAGCTCGTCACGCTGATCGATATCATGCTCCTGGGCCACTGGATCGAGATGCGATCCGTACGACGGGCCTCGAGTGCTGTGGATGAGCTGGCGAAGCTGATGCCCGATACCGCCGAGCGGATCACCGACGACGGCGAGACCGAGGAAGTCCCGGTGAGTGAGCTCTCCGAGGGCGACCTCGTACTCGTCCGGCCGGGCGCGAGCGTGCCCGCCGACGGCGTCGTCGAGGAGGGCGACTCGGACGTCAACGAGTCGATGATCACGGGCGAGTCGAAACCGGTCTCGAAAGAACCCGGCGACGAGGTCATCGGCGGCACCATCAACGGCGACGGGAGTCTCCGCGTGCGCGTCGGTGCAACGGGTGAGGAGACGACGCTCGCGGGCATCATGCGACTCGTCGAGGAAGCCCAGCAGAGCAAGTCCAAGACACAGGTGCTGGCCGACCGCGCGGCCGGCTGGCTGTTCTACGTCGCGCTCGGGGCGGCAGTCGTGACAGCAACGCGTGGACACTCGCGGTGTCGTTCAACGCAACGGTCATCGAGCGTGTCGTCACGGTGCTCGTCATTGCCTGCCCGCACGCACTCGGACTCGCGATCCCCTTGGTCGTCGCGATCAATACGTCGCTCGCCGCTCGGAACGGGATGCTGGTCCGCGACCGGATTGCAATGGAGGAGGGACGGAATCTGGACGCCATTATCTTCGACAAGACGGGAACGCTCACTGAAGGCGAGCACGGCGTCGTCGACATGGCGACCGTCGACGGCGTCGCCGAAGACGACGCGCTCGCGCTGGCCGCAGCTGTCGAGAGTGATTCCGAACACATGATTGCACGAGCCATCCGCGAGGCCGCCAAAGAACGAGATCTGACAACTCCTGACGCAACCAACTTCGAGGCGATCAAGGGCAGGGGCGTCCGAGCGAACGTCGACGGAAACGAGGTGTACGTCGGCGGCCCGAATCTGCTGACTCAACTCGATAGAGACGTCCCAGGTCACCTCCAGCGTTTCGCTGACGAAGCCGGCCAGAACGCACAGACTGTGGTGTATCTCGTCCGCGAGGGTGAGTTGATCGCCGCCTTCGCGATGGCCGACGTGATCCGCGAAGAGAGTTATCGTGTCGTCGACGCCCTGCACGACCTCGACATCGAGGTGGCGATGCTGACCGGCGACTCCCAGGACGTCGCTGACGCTGTCGCCGACGAACTGGGCATCGATACGGTCTTCGCGGAGGTCCTCCCCGAAGACAAGGACGAGAAAGTCCAGGAACTCCAGGACCAGGGGAAGCTCGTAGGGATGGTCGGCGACGGCGTCAACGACGCGCCGGCACTGACGCGGGCCGACGTCGGGATCGCCATCGGGAGCGGTACCGATGTCGCGGTCCAATCGGCCGACGTCATCCTCGTCCAGAACAACCCGATGGACGTGGTTCGGCTCGTCAAACTGAGTAAGGCGAGCTACCGAAAGATGCAGGAGAACATCGTCTGGGCGGCCGGTTACAACGTATTCGCACTGCCGCTCGCAGCGGGGGTCCTTGCGCCGATCGGAATTCTCCTGTCACCGGCCGTCGGTGCGCTCCTGATGTCGCTGAGTACGGTCATCGTCGCCGTCAACGCACAGTTGCTCCGACGGGTGGATCTGTCCATCCCCGAGCTTCCGGGAGGGACACCACCGACTGACGCTCGAACTGCAGACTGAAACCCACCCAAATCGCTTCGAGAGGGATGGACTGAGGTCATCCACGAGGGTACTACCGACTACTGGTCAAAGGGGAAAACCGATCACAAGCCCAGGGAGATCATCAACGACGGCGACGTGTACGGCCCGCTGGAAGAGATTCTTCGTGAGGAGACCATCGACGGGACGCCGCTGGAGGAGGTCATGTTCGACGAAATCCGGTACTACCGAGGCGGGAGCGAGGTCCACGTGGATAGTATGTTCGACGGCCTCGAGGTACGTCTCCCCGGCCGGACAGATCCGATTATGATGCCCGTTCACGTGGTGTCCTGCGGGCGACCGTCGTGTGGTAAACCGCCTCGGCTGGTACCACCACGTCCAGCGTCACCGTTTGTTCCTCGTCCGAATCGAGCGCGATGGCCGCTGTCGTATCCCGGAGTACCGTCCCGTCGTCGTCGAATGCCACCTCGACCACCCCTTCGGCGGGGTCGTCGAGGTTTACGACCGAGACGCGGATCTCGGCAGGATCTTCCTGCAGTGATTCCACTCGCGTCCTCTTAGTCGTCTTGATACTCCTTTTCGAAGCCCCGGAATTCGGTTCGGTGGGCTTCCTCGTCGGCGAGGATCGTCACTGCGAGGTCTTCGGTGACCGGATCGTCGGCATCCTCGGCAGCGTTTATGAGCGATCGATACGTCTCGATAGCGCCCTCTTCAGCGTCGAGAACGCCTCGGATAACCGAAAGCACGTTGGTCGAATCCTCGGGCGGTTGTAGCGAGTCCTGTCGTGGAGTGAACTCCGCCGAGCTGGGCGGTCGGGCGTCCAGTTGCTTGAGCCGGTTCCCGAGTTGCTGGGCGTGGGTCAGTTCCTCCTGGATGTCTTGCTGGAGGCTCTGCTTGATCTCTTCGGCGCGGACGCCGTCGAGGACAATTGCGTTCGTCTGGTAGTTCATCACGGTCTCCATCTCGTCGCCGTAGGCCTTCTGGAGCAGGTCGATGACGCGGTCTGAGGTCATACGAGTTATACTTCCATCCAGACGCCGATATACCCGTCGCTGATTCCTGTTCCCCCGAAACGCACTGAAAGAGCACGCGGTCCCTGATTGAAGCACTGTCAGTTCTGTCGAACCCCTCAGTAGTTGCGATACAGGAGGTCGGGGACAGTATTTGGAGGTGGATTAACGAGTGTGGGAGCGCACATCGCACACATGGCGTATCAATTCGAGTGTGCGGCCCCGGACTGCGTGTTCCTGATCCGGGCCGCGGACGAGGAGGGGGTCATCGTACAGGTCCAACGACATTCGGAAGAACAACACGAGAAATCCCCGCCGCCCAAGGACGTAATCCGCGAGCGAATGGAGACCGTCGATGTGGTGTGATGGCGATATCTGAAATCTGTCCGTTTTCGAGGCGAAGGCCCCTCCCTCAAGTCGTGAGGAACCGGAAGGCCCTCTGACCATCGAACGGCGCTTCGCGCCCGTGAGAAGAGAGCGCCGGGATTTCGGCCCGGCGGAAGCACAAGCGAGTCGGGTGGGGAGGACAGCGTGAGACTACCGCAGATGACGGCGCACCCGTAGACGTGCGCTTGAATCGCGGGACGTTGAACGTGAGTGGAGAGTACTACTTTTCCGCCTCATCCGAGGCGTGGAACGGGAGTCTACGTGAAAGCCCTCTCCTCAACGAGCGAGTGGGGCCATTGCCCCGAGCGAAGCAGGGGAGGGTAGTTTACATCGTGGCGCTCCGGGTGATCACGCCGACGATATCGGTCCTGGGAACCCCCTCCTCCTGGTTTCACTTCTCGTCTAAGAGAGTACCCCAACCGCCGGAACAGAATTGGATCGAGTTGGTACAGATAGTAGTAGTACTGACCGGTCATACACCGTTATCTGTGCCTGAGCCCGTTTTTCCGGCGGTCTCAATGAACGTCACTTACCGAGCGACGATTACAGGGACGGGCGAGTTGCGGAACACTTTCTGGGCGACGTCCCCGACGACCAGCCGATCGACCAACGAGCCGCCGTGGCTCCCGATGACGACCGCATCGAAATCGTCGGCTCTATTCAGAATCGCCCGAGCCGGGTGGCCCAGTTGAACATCGGTGGTGATTTCGACGTCGTACTCGGCAGCGAGCTCCCTGGCGTCATCGAATACCTCCTTCGAGCGCTCCTCGGCGGCCTCTTCGAGGTCTTCCTCGAGAGCAAGTGACGTGGCTTCTGTCCCCCACGGTGACGGTCCGCCCACGACGTGCAAGACGGTAATCTCCGCGTCGGGATGGTTCTCGAGGGCGTACTCGAGCGCTCGCTGGGCCATCTCCGAGTTGTCCATCGGAACGAGAATTCGTGAGAGCATGCAATAACTACGGACGTGGGGCCGAATAAAACGGCGGGTCGCTCGTTCGAGTTACTCGTCCGCAGTGAACGTGTTAGGTCTCGCGAGCGACGGTAATCACGGGGACGGGCGCAGTTCGCACGGTTTGTTTGGCGACGCTCCCGAGGATAATCCGATCAATGCCACTGCGGCCCGTCGTCCCCATGACGGTAGCGTGGATATCGTTTTGCTTGATGCTATCGAGGATGACGTCCGCAGGTGATCCCCGTTCGACGTGTCCGATAGCGTCAAGCCCGCGAGCAGTGGCGTCAGTCACGATGTCATCAACTGCTGCAGTGGCTACCTCTTCGAGTTCATCCCCCGACATCGCAGAACGAACGTCGAGGCCGAGTGACGACTCGTCCACGATCGACAGGGCATGGACAGTCGCGTCGAGGGACGCCGCCAGCGCGAGCCCGTGCTGGGCGGCGTCCGTTGCCCCGGCACTCCCATCCGTGGGAATGAGAATATTCTCGTAGGGGAACACCAGCTGCTCGTCGGGTTGCATCCGTGCCGTGAGGACCGGCACGAACGATAGGCGGACGACCTTCTCACTCACACTTCCACGGAGATCTCGCGATAGCCCCTCCCGGCCGTGGGTGGACATCACGACCAGATCGTGATCGTATCGCTTCGCGTACTCGACGATTGTTGGGGCTGGAGACCCTTGAACGACGTCAGTCTCATACTCCGCACCGAGTATGGTCAGCGTTTCCCCGGCGTCGGCGACGATATCCTCGCCCTCTTGAGCGAGTGCGTCAACCACCGTGTTTTCGACGACAGTGACGCTATCACGGGTGGTGTCAGCCACGAAGAGAACCTGGATAGTAGCGTCCATCTGGCGTGCGATTTCGCTCGTATGATGAAGGATGTCAGAACTTTCTTCGCTCCCATCGACCGGGAGAAGAATATTCTCGCACATACTCGATACGACGTGCCCCGGGGAATAGCTTCTATGGTGATCCAGTGAGACTGCTACCGGTGTTGCCACTCGGCAAAGCAGTGTTCACCCGCACTGAGCGGCCTACTACCTAATTGATTCTCCAGCGACTCTCCGAGGCTGCAGGGATCGATATCGACCATCTGAAACACAAGTACCTTGCTCCGCACGGCGGTCGACACGGGATGGGCGAGGTCCTTGTCCGGGCCTTCGGGTACACGGTCGCAGCTCGATATCTCGACAACTCAGAGGAGATGGTGCGAGAGCGGTACTCCCATATCGAGGCCGGTGAACTTGGTGATGTAGCTACTGAAGTTCTTGAAGAGATAGGTTCGATAGAATTCTGACGGCATTAATTAGCTTTCAATGAGGTTTCTAAATGCAGACAGCGTATTATCCGCCGAGATTTAGCCGCCCGTAATCGCGGCACCATACACGAGAATGCCGACGATTGGATGGACGAACAGGTAGCGGTTGGCGATAGCAATCGGGGTCACCACGAATGCGCACATCAGCACCACGTTCAGGGTCATCTGGACGGTGGCACCTCCGATAACTTTCCATTCCCTGTCTTCCAGCACGAAGCCCCGGTCGGTCGCCGTCTCGGCCCCGCTCGTTCCAATTGTCGGCCTCGTCCGGGACGACGTAGGTTATCCCGAACGCCATCAGGCTGATGAGCAGAAAGCCACCGACGATGTCGGTCACTATGCTTTTGCAGCGACGGACACAGAAAACGTATGTGACGGAATCAGGGCCGGAAAGCAAGGACACGGGTGATCCAACGCGAGTGACAGAGGTCCTCGATTCGTTGATCGAAAGCGGGTTCCACGAAATCAACCGCGAGACGAACGGATTGGTACTGTCTGGATTCTCTGCTGGGCTGGATATTGGATTCGGACCTTTATTGATGGCCGTGATACTCACCCTCTCACCGGGTGGATATGGTGATCTCGGGACGGAGTTGCTCCTTGCGAGTGTCTACTCCGTCGGATTCATGTTCGTCATCCTCGGACGGTTAGAACTGTTTACCGAACATACGACCGTGGCCGTGATGCCGGTTCTCGACGGACGAGCGTCACTCGCGGAACTCGGCCGTCTCTGGGGGCTTGATCTACGTCAGTAATCTCGCCGGTGGTGTGGCGTTCGTCGCACTCATCGTCACACTGCTGCCAGATCTGGGGTCGCCTCGCCGGAGGCCTTCGAAACCATCGCGCTCTCACTCGTTGCCAATGGTTTCACATGGCTATTCGCCGCTGGCATGCTCGCGGGGTGGCTGATGGGACTGCTCGCGTGGCTGGTTACCGCTGCGCAAGAAACGACGAGCCGTCTCATTATCATCTGGATCGTCACGGGTGTAATCGGTATCCTCCACCTCCCGCACTCAATTGCGGGTAACGTTGAGGTGCTATTCGGCGTCTTTCTCTCGCCTCTGGTATCAGTGATTGACTACGTATCGTTCCTCGCGGTAGCCACGATGGGAAACGCAGTCGGCGGGGTTGTGTTCGTTGCCCTGTTGAAATACGGCCACGTTGTCCGGGGCGGGGAGTAATGGACCGTCAAAAGTGTATTAAATCTCATCGTACAGGGCGGTGAATTTGCTGACTGCACCGACTGGTATTGAGCGAATCCCATTCTGGTGTGAGAGTCCTTCTATGACACTCTCATTTATAACCAGTTTCTGTGATTTACTCCTATCTATACCGAGCGATTCAACCAGATTATACAGGGGGAGCCGACAGTCACTGAACCGCCCGATCCATCGGATCTTCGAGTTCACCGGTGATCGCCTCGAAGGCGTCTGTCGCGGTGAGGAGACCAACGACATCGTCATCCACATCCACAGGGCGAGTTCCTGGTTTTCGGCCTGACACCGGTCGATGAAGTCACTGATAGTTATATCGGAAGCGACGGACAGCGGCGGGGTGGCCAGTTCTTCGAGCGTGGTTGCCCCCGAATCCAGCGCTTCGTAGTTGTGCAACACCGTCGGCGCGTAGACAATACCCACGAACGATTCCAGTGAGCCTTCCACCAACGGAAAGCGGACGTATGGCGTTCCGTCGATTCGGTTCATGTTCGTCTCGAAGTCGTCAGTCGTCGAGAGCGCGACGATGTCACTGCGATCAACCATAATCTCACTGACTGGCGTCTCGCCGATGTCAAGGGCGTTGATCACTTCACTCCGTCGCTCTTCGGAGATATTGAGTCGGCTGAGCGACTCACCCATTTCGCTGCGCAGTTCGGCACGAGTGGTTATGAGACTGCTTTCGCCTTCCGATTCAGTCCACGAACGAGAGATTTCGACGCCGAAGAGGCCTAGCAACGCTTTGGCAAACCAGTCCGCTGCGATGATTACCGGGTACATGAGCTTTGTCCAGGCGTACAGCGGTCCCGAACCGTATCCGGCGACAAATTTGGCACGCTCGATTCCCAGATACGTCGGTGCCTGCTCGCCGACGATGACGTGCAGGAGGTTGACCACCGCCAACGCGAGGAGCACAGACAGTGTCGTGTGCCCTCCGCCGGTGGCGCCAACTGCACCCAGCAGTGGCCCCATCACTGCTGTGACGGCCGGTTCAGCGACGACTCCCAGACCGACACTACAGATGGTAATTCCCACCTGACAGCCCGTGAGGAATATCTCCAATCGTTCCGTCATGTTCCAGGCGCGTTCGAGTCCACGTCCATGACCGAGAAACTCTCCTCCTCGAACTGCCTGACGCGGGTCATCGCGAACTCGGTCGTGACGAAAAAGCTGTTTCCCAGAAGAAGGCCGACACCACCGAACAGACGGATCCACGTTACCAGCGAGATAGCCATCAAATGACTGGTTTCCCCGACTACTGCCTAAATCTGGCGTATCTGGCGTTCGCCCGACCAGTGACGCTCGCGATCGACATTACCTACGTAGCCTACTACGAGGGCATCATACAACGATTCTCATACCCGTCCTTCGCTCACCTGGTTCGCTCAGGACAGATATTTATTAATATAAATCGCACTCAAGAAACGGCCAATCTATCAGGTGACGATAGATTTGAACGAATTGGTCTAACTCCTCACTCTCTGGTTCGTAGTACTGATTTTCATCCAGACATCATCAGGAACTGGTGACAGCCAGTTGCAGGATCGATCGGGATCTTCGCAGGCATGCTGATGCTTCTTCTCCCAGCCAGGATCGCCATCGAACTCATCACGTACCTCCTGCGGAACTGTGAATCCATGAAAAGGGGTCGATTCGTAGACACACTGAGCAGGCGGTTCGCCCCCAAATCCTCTGAATCAACCACCTTGTGAACTGTTCTATCACTACTGCAGTGATACAGAGAATGTAGTCAGCACGACAGAGATACTTCGCTCACGCCGAATCAGCTGAAGCAGCTGGCAAGTATGCGGATGTATTGCCAATGATTGTTATACCTCCTTAGACGAGTACCTAAAGACATGGACGTGATAACAGGGACTGCCGGAAGGATAGGCAGAGGCTTGAAAGGCCGGACAGAGCAGTTCAGGGACCCATCACTAATATCGATAATCTAGAGCTATAAGCTGTGAGTGAATTAGTCAGTCTTATCGGAACTTTGGTTGCTGCTACCGCCCTGCAATGGTACATCTTCTGGCCAGCCGGGTACACTCACTCGGTATTCTCCCGGGGCGAGTCTGGCTGTCAGCCGGTGGGGGTGCTGCCGTTGCCTACGTGTTTGTTCATATCCTTCCCGAACTTGGGCGGGGCCACCGTGTTGTAGGCGAATCTGCGATGATTGGCGGGATCCTCGAAAGATACGTCTACCTCGTTGCTCTAATCGGGTTTATTCTCTTCTACGGGCTCGAACACCTGGCACAGCGAGGTATCTCACGGGAAACGGCGACAATCAATACGTGGGTGTTCTGGGTACATATCGGTTCGTTTGGGGCATATAACGCGTTGATCGGCTATCTTTTGGTTCACCGTGACGTACAGAGACCCGTAGTACTGGTTCTGTTCGCCGGGGCGATGGGTCTACACTTTCTGGTAACTGACCATGGGCTTCACAAGCACTTTCAGGAGCTCTATCATGATGTCGGTCGGTGGCTTCTCTCGACAGCTGTCCTCGTCGGATGGGCGATCGGTCAAATGGTCCCGGTTTCCGAGACACAACTCCGCATACTATTCGCTCTGCTGGCTGGTGGTGTTATCCTCAATGTCATGAAGGAAGAACTGCCTGAACACTACGATAACCGATTCAAACCGTTCTTAGCCGGTGCTACCGGTTATACGCTGCTCTTACTGAGTATCTGACTGTGCCGCTTCAGCCGTGAATCGCTGAATCACAGGATGTGACGTCTATTGATTAATTCTAGCAGTTCAGACCCGAGGTGGCACTATGGTAGAGACCGGAAGACACTGCACATTCGATCGCACTGCTGTCGTGCGATCGATAGGTAAATACTTTCGAAATTTAGAACAGTTGTCACTCCCACCGGTGGAATGGGGATGGGGAACTTGCGTATCCAGAGAAATAGCGGCTTTATTTAGAGAACGTTCTATGACTGGATTACTCTTCAGCCTGTTCTAATTGGTCGATACGCTCGTTCAACCTGTCGATAGCTGCCGCCAGTTCAGCGATCTCCGCATCAGCAGGTCGTTCATTCGATTGGGCTTGTCCGTTCGGGTGCTGGTTTCCGTGACGATACATCTGACACCAGGGACAGTGGCAGTAAGGTGGCATATAGTGGAGTTTGGTTTCGCTCGCCTATAACGAAGGGAGCAGATTTTCAACTCGATTACTTACGCGCTGCCGAAGATGCTAGCACACAGGAGGACGAAACGGGATGAAGAACCAGGAAATCGCCATCATGCTCCGGGAGATCGCAGATTTCCTCGAAATCCAGGAGGTGGAGTACAAGCCACGTGCCTATCGGACGGCCGCACGGAATATCGAGTCGCTCTCGGAAGACATCGAAGACATACACGCTGGGGGAACTCGACGAGATCGAGGGCGTCGGGGAGTCGATCGGCGAGAAGATTGCGGAGTATCTCGAGACCGGGGAGCTGGAGTACTACGAGGACCTCAATGCGGACCTTCCCGTGGATATCGAGGCGATAACAAGCGTCGAGGGCGTCGGTCCAAAGACGGCCAAGAAACTGTACCTCGAACTCGGTATCAAGACGCTCGACGATCTCGAGAGCGCGGCCGAGAAGGAGAGATCGCCGACCTTGAGGGATTCGGTGAGAGGTCACAGCAGAACATCCTCGACCACATCGAACGAGCGAAAGAAAGCCAAGAGCGGATGCTTCTCGGCCGGGCCTTCCCGATCGCACAGGACATCGAAACCCGACTTCACGACGACGATGCGTTCGACCAGGTGGACATCGTCGGTTCGTTCCGACGGCGTCGACCGACCGTCGGCGACATTGATATCCTGGCGACCGCATCCGATCCGAAGACAGCGATGGAGCGCTTCTGCACGCACGGCGACGTGAAGGAGGTCCTGTCTCGAGGCGAGACGAAGTCGTCGGTCGTCGTCTCGGGCGACCTACAGATGGACCTTCGGATCGTCGACGGGACAGAATATGGCTCTGCCCTCGTCTATTTCACAGGTTCTAAAGACCACAATATTACTCTCCGGAATTGGGCGATTGACCGCGACTGGAAGCTCAACGAATACGGTCTCTTCGACGTCAGTGGGGTCGACGCTGAGGAGGACAGCCAACGTGCCGGCGAGCGTCTCGCCAGTGAAACCGAGGCGGATGTCTACGACACACTGGACCTCGCGTGGATCCCCCAGAACTCCGCGAGGATACCGGGGAAATCGACGCAGCGGCTGCAGGAGAACTCCCCGACCTGGTTGAAATCGACGACGTTCGCGGCGACTTACAACTGCACACCGACTACTCCGATGGATCCCACAGCGTCCGCGAAATGGCCGAAGCTGCGGCCGAACGGGAGCTGGAGTACGTCCTCGTCACCGACCACGGGCCACACGCGCCGATTCCGAGCACCCTGGACGAGGAGACGTTCGAGGAACAGGTGGCAGATGTCGAAGCGGTCGATGAAGACCTGAACATCACGGTCCTCCAAGGGATCGAGGCCGAGATCACCGAAGACGGACTGGAGATTCCCGAGTCCTGGTACGACCGCTGTGATCTGATCGTCGCGGGGATGCACAGCACCCCGTCCGATCCCACCGAACAGATCGTGGATGCGCTCGCGGAATTTCCGATCGATATCTTCGCTCATCCATCCAATCGGTTGATCAACGAGCGAGAACCGCTGGATGTCGATACGGAGACCGTGATGGAAACGGCCGCCGAGGAGAACGTGGCGGTCGAGATCAACGCTCAACCCCAGCGGCTCGATCTCGATTGGGCGTCGGTGAAAGAGTATCGCGATACGGTTTCGTACGTCGTCAGTACGGACGCTCATACAACGGGCGAACTGGATTTCATGCACCTGGGGTCGCGCAGGCCCGTCGCGGGTGGTGTGAAGCGAGCAAGGTGCTGAATACGCATTCGCTCGACGATTTGCTGGCATTTTTTGAGTGATACTCCAAATCAGGACGGCAGATACGATTTGGCGTTCGCGCTTCGAGAAAAGCGTCGGCGCCTCAAACCGAGTAGATATTGGCCCGGTCCACCGCTCCTTACAGACAATCCCCGTCGGTCAAAGAACAGTCATAGAGGACTACTAACTGGCACTTCCGCAACGAGAAGTGTCCGGTGACGTCACTCCTGCACAGTAACCGACCTTGCTACGCATCAAGCGCCCGAACAGTGTGTTTTTATGTCGACTCCGAGACGAACCGAGTGATGCCGGAGTTACGCCGCGAACTCGGCCTCCTCGAAGCCGTCGTCTACGGCGTTGGCCTGATTCTCGGCGCCGGTATTTACGCGATTCTCGGCGAGGCGACCGGCGTGACCGGCGGCTCGATCGTGATCTCGTTTCTGCTGGCCGCCCTGATCGCGTCATTGACGGGCTTGAGCTATGCCGAACTCGCTTCGCTCTTCCCCAAAGCAGAAGGTGATTACATCTACGTTCGTGAGGCGTTCGACCGAGAACTCGTCTCAGATGTGACGGCACTCGGCCGGCTATTCATGGGCGTCATCTCGTCCGCAGCGGTGGCATTAGCCTTCTCGGGCTATCTCTCTTCCTTCGTCGACGTGCCGTCGATCCCGATCGCCGTTCTTCTCATCGTCGTCATGACCGGCGTCAACTACTGGGGGATCGAACTATCCACCAAAATAAACATCCTCTTTACCGGCATCGAGGTCGCCGGCTTGGTGATAATCATCTGGATCGCGGGTGGCTCCTGGGGTAACGCCGATATCCTCCACGCCCCGAACGGCGCGTTCGGCGTCATCCACGCGGGGTTTCTGATCTTCTTCGCCTATCTCGGCTTCGGATCGATCGTCAACCTCTCCGAAGAGACGGAGGATGCGACCGTGACGATCCCGCGTGCGATCCTCCTCTCTATCGGTATTACGACGTTCCTGTACGTACTGGTTGGATTATCGGCGGTTGCGCTAGTTGACTGGCGCGTCCTGGCCGTTCGGCGTCGCCGCTGGCAGAGGTTGCCCGGGTCGGTTGGGGACCACTTGGGTCGACAGTACTCGGCGCAATCGCTCTCTTCTCGACCACAAACACTGTCCTCATTCTCCAGATTTCGACCTCGCGCCTGTTCTACGGCGTGTCGAAATCGGAGTACCAGGTGTTTCCCGAGGTCTTCTCTCGCGTTCACTCAACCCGGCAAACGCCCCACTATGCCGTGGTGGTAGTCGGACTCATCACGATTCCCTTCGTTTTTCTCGGCGATATCGGAATCGTGGCCGGATTGGCCAATCTCATGTTGTTGATCGTCTTCGTGCTGGTGAATGCCGCGTTGTTGAAACTCCGGTATTCTCGGCCAGATTTAGAACGCGGGTTTCGAACGCCGCTTAACGTCGGCCAACTGTCGGTCACAGCGGTTGCAGGGCTTCTTTCGTCTCTCGGGCTGATCGCGTTCTACGTACTTACGTGGTAGCGTGACTCTCGATTCGAACGGCCACTCCGGAGACCCCGTCTTCTACGGGAAACAGCAGTGCTTGGTGGTCACGAACGCAGGTGACGCTCCCCATCACCGCCCAGGATTGGGGTGAATCGGCCGAATCACGAGAGTAGCGGTTCGAGGAGTGTGATGCCGCACATGATCCAACACGAGTGCGAATAGTGGCTCGATTCTCAGGGTTGGGGGAGGTCCAGTAGCCAAACCCACGACGGACGCTACGTACTCGCTTGGAATGTCTGTCGGCGACGATAAGGGCACTACTCTGAAGTCTACTAATGCAGTGAATTTTGACCATTCAAGCAGACGTCATCGAACCCATCTCACAGATTAAGAACGGTGCTTCCGTAGTGGCTGCTCCCACCCACCTGATTTTTAGAAATAGTCGATGACGACGATCCTGGCATGAGGTCTGCCGGGAGTACTCACATCTGTCTAGTTCGGATCTCCGTGCCACATACAGCGCGTGTATCGATCACGAAACCGACTCAACACCGATGATTTCGCATCCTGCTCTGCCGTTGTTGCTATTGGTCACCTTGCTCTCCCAGGCATCTGTGGAGGCCATTTCCTCAACTATTGACGATCCAAACCCCGGTACCTTCTGGCGAGATCGAATATGCGTTCTCGAACACATAACCACGTTCCTCCACGAGGATTCGCCACGCCGTCAACTACGAAATAAAATCTCTTGCCGTCTCGGAGCCTTGGTGAGTTCGAACGACAGAATCGACAACCCGAGGGCATTCATTCGTTGAGGAGTCTCTCGGAATGAGTTACGAATTGGTCAGAAGCTGTCGAAGCACGTAATGCAGGATACCGCCATGCTCGATGTATCGAACCCCGGCGGGTGTCCCCACCTGGGCCGTCACCGGGAACTCGACCGACGACCCGTCTGATCGCTCCGCAGTCACCGTCAGTTCGGCCATCGGTTCCAGTCCGTCGTCCAACCCGTAGATCGTGTAGACTTCTGACCCGTCTAATCCGAGCGACTCCCAGGAGTCGCCGTCCTGGAACTGCAACGGTAGTACACCCATCCCGACAAGATTGTCCCGGTAAATGCGCTCGTAGCTCTCGGCGATAGTCGCGCGAACGCCAAGGAGGTCGGTCCCCTTCGCCGCCCAGCCACGACTCGACCCAGTCCCGAACTCCTCGCCCGCCATCACAACGAGGGGAGTTCCCGCTTCGCGGTAGCGCTGGCTGGCCTCGAACACGGTCGTCTGCTCGTCCGTCGGATGATGAATCGTGTAGCCGCCTTCGACATCGTCGAGCATCTGATTCTCGATGCGCACGTTGGCGAACGTGCCCCGCATCATCACCTCGTGGTTGCCCCGACGAGCACCGTACGTGTTGAACTCGTGGGGCTCAACGCCGTGATCCATCAGCCACTGACCGGCCGGTAGGTCCGAGCCGAACGGTCCCGCAGGGCTGATGTGGTCGGTCGTGACCGTATCACCCAGCGTCAACAGACCTCGTGCATCCTCGACGTTGGAGACTCCCGGTTTCTCTAGCGGAAAGTCCCTGAAGAACGGCGGCTCCCGGATGTACGTCGAATCCTCGTCCCACTCGTACACCTCGCCTGTCGGTGCATCCAGCGCGTCCCACCGTTCGTCGCCCTCGAACACTTCGGCGTACTTCTCCTCGAACATCGACGGATCGACGAAGTCGTGGACCGCCTCGTGAATCTCGTCGCTGTCCGGCCACAGATCCGCGAGATAGACCGGGTTGCCGTTCTCGTCGTACCCGAGCGGGTCGTGCTCCAGGTCGATATCCATCCGGCCAGCGAGCCCGTACGCGACCACGAGCGGCGGACTGGCGAGGTAGTTCGCGCGCACTTTCGGATGGATGCGCGCCTCGAAGTTCCGGTTCCCGGAGAGCACGCTCGTCGTCCACAGATCGTGCTCGTCGATGGCTGTCTCAATGGGCTCCGGGAGCGGGCCCGCATTCCCGATACAGGTCGTACACCCGTAGCCAACGACGTTGTAGCCCAGGTCTTCGAGGTATGGCAGCAGGCCCGATGCTTCGAGGTACTGGGTCACGACGCGACTGCCGGGCGCGAGGCTCGTCTTGACGTAGTCCGGGACATCGAGCCCGCGCTCGACGGCGTTTTTCGCCAGCAGCCCAGCCGCCAGCATCACGGATGGATTCGACGTGTTCGTACAGCTGGTGATGGCACTGACGACGACGCTCCCGTGGCCGATCTCAACCTCGGTGCCGTCGAGATCCACAGTAGCGCGCTTAGTGAGGGGTCCGAGGTCGGGGCTCCCCGGTTGGTGTCCACGACCGCCTCGCCGCCGTCGGTCTGCCCCATCGACTGGTCGCTCTCGTCGAGCCACCGGGCCAGCGCTTCCTCGTCGGCGTCGTCGAGGTCCTCCTCGAACTCGCCGTGGAGCAGCTTCCGGAAGTGACTCCGCATGTCGCCCATCTCGACGCGTGACTGGGGCTTCTTGGGACCGGCGAGACTCGGCGTCACGGTCGAGAGGTTCAGTTCGACCGTCTCGGTGTACTCGGGATTCTGCTCGCCGAATAGTCCCTGGGCGCCCAGGTACTCCCGGACGAGTTCGATGTGGTCTTCGTCGCGTCCCGTCAGTTCGAGGTAGTCAAGAGTGGCCTCATCAACGGGGAACATGCTGATGGTCGAGCCCTGTTCGGGCGCCATGTTTGCGATGGTCGCCCGGTCGGGGACGGTCAGCGTCTCTACCGCGGGCCCATAGAACTCGACGAATCGATCGACGACACCGACATCCCGGAGCAATTCGGTTACATGGAGCACGAGGTCGGTCGCCGTCGCGCCCTCGGGGAGTTCGCCGGTGAGTTTGACCCCGACGACCTCGGGGAGGTTCATCGTGATTGGCTGGCCGAGCATCGCGGCCTCGGCTTCGATGCCGCCGACGCCCCAGCCGACGACACCGATACCGCCAATCATCGGCGTGTGGCTGTCGGTTCCCACGAGCGTGTCCGGCAGTAGCCAGTTCTCGCCGTTCTGTTCGCGTTCGTGGACGACCCGTCCGAGGTGCTCCAGGTTCACCTGGTGGACGATACCCGTTCCGGGCGGCACGACGCTGAAGTCGTCGAAGGCCTGCTGCGCCCACTTCAGCGCCCGATACCGTTCGCTGTTGCGCTCGTATTCGAGTTCGACGTTCTTCTCGTAGGCGTCCTCGTTCCCGAAGTAGTCCACCTGGACGCTGTGGTCGATGACCAGGTCGATGGGGACTTCGGGTTCAACGAGACTCGGGTTTTGTCCCTTGCGTTCGACGGCCGACCGGAGTGCGGCGAGGTCCACGACGGCGGGGACGCCGGTGAGGTCCTGAAGGATGACCCGTGACGGCTGGAACGGAATGTCGGCGTTTGGCACGTCCGGTTGCCAGCCAGCGATGTCCCGGATGTCGTCCTCAGTGATGTCCTCCCCGTCTGCATTTCGGAGGACGGATTCGAGGAGGACACGGATGCTGACCGGGAGGTCGTCGAGGTCACAGAGGCCCTGCTCTTCGAGGACTGTGAGATCGGCCATCTTGTAGGTCGTTCCGCCGGCTTCGAACTCGCGGATCGCCCCGAATGGGTTCATTACTGGCAATTTCGGCGGATGGAGTATTATACCTGTGCCAGATATCCGAGAATGAGAATCGGGCGTGTCGATTTCGGTACTCAGTCCCGCCGGAGCTTTTCACGACGCTCCTCGAACTCTTCCTCAGTTATGTTCCCTCTTGCGTATTCGACGCGAAGTTCCTCAAGCGCTTGGTCAGACCCGACACCCTGATTTTTGGCCATCAGGCGATAGATGAGAATAGTTCCACCGGTGAGCACGAGGAGCCACACAACCATCATGATGAGACCCCAGATTGGAGCCATCCCATATCCACCGAAGTCGCCCATCATTCCCCCATAACCCATCATCCCGCCGAAACCCATCCCCATCGTAAGCAGCGGGAGCAGTACGATTGCACCGAGGATCAGGAGCAAGATCATCGTCGTATCGAACTGAGTTGATGACGACATTCGGAATCAAGCCTCTATACTCCGAACTTCTCCTGATCTGGACTTAACGATACGGGCCAGGGATGCTTTCCGAAATTCAGTAGATGATTCGGCGACGAAGTTTCATCTCTTCGGGGGTACAACTGCGAAGATATGCTTCGAAAGTTACTCACGTCGGTTTGTACCGTTGAGGTCCTCGCACCGGAAGCCCTCATTAACGCGGCAGAGCGAATCGCACTGGACAACCCCGATGACTGCGACCTCAAGTTCTGGGTCGCTCCCGGTGCCAGACTCGAGGGGCTACTCTTTCTTGGGCTGATGTGGCGAAGCGACGCGTCGTATTCATCGTTCAAGAAATTCCTGGGGATCATCGGCCTCCTCGCACTCCTCTACCCACGCACCTACGTGGACTACGGAACCAAATTCGCGTACACAGACGCCTCGACATGTGAATGGAAGCCATGGGTGTATATCGGGACGCGCTTGATCGGTCTGCTTTACGTGCTTATCGCTATCGGCGAACTTCGAGGCCAGTGATGGCAAAACAATTTCTAGGACTACCACTTACCGTTTGAGAGACCGGGATTCAATACCATTCGGGAGAAACTGGTCAGTATGACTCCCTCCCCGGCCGGCGGTAACGGGAACGATTTCGATTTAAAGAGGGCCGTGAACGAAGAGTTGGAAGCACGTGACGGTGTCAAAGACTACGAAATAACCGAATCAACTCCCGAACACGTTCTCGTCAAGGTCGCCGAAACAATGGAGGATGGTGGTTCACGAGGGGGTCTCTATCGGATTCAATATGAACCGGAGACCTGATGGAACAGACGACATTCACTGGAGGTATCTCGGCCCAGTCGTAGATGAGGAGTCGGAGTGAATCACGTTCAAGCCGCCCGCTTTTTTTATATCGCGTCTGATTGTATTCGGTATGGGCGATGAATCTCCGGATCGTGTAACCCAAGAGACGGAGAGTGAGGCTACTCAGGAGGGATCCGGCGAGGTCGAGACTGAACTCTCGCGGGACATGAGTCTTTTCGACATCACGTTCATCGGCGTCGGTGCGATGATCGGCGCCGGTGTCTTCGCGCTCACGGGCTTCGCTGCGGGGCTCGCTGGACCCGCGCTTATTCTTGCGTTCGCTCTCAATGGCTTCGTTGCGCTGTTCACAGCTGTCTCCTATGCCGAGCTCGGAGCGGCGTTCCCGGAGGCAGGTGGGGGGTATCTCTGGGTGAAAGAAGCGCTCGTCGA
The DNA here is from genome assembly GCF_042663985.1 of Haloplanus sp. GCM10025708. NCBI lineage: Archaea > Methanobacteriati > Methanobacteriota > Halobacteria > Halobacteriales > Haloferacaceae > Haloplanus > Haloplanus sp. GCM10025708. Next base: position 221,286 of record NZ_JBHSZA010000003.1, on the reverse strand, counting down.
TCCGAACGGCTTCTACGCGGGCTGGATGTCCTGGTTCGCCCACGCGGTCGCCTGTTCGCTGTACGCGGTGACGTTCGGCGTCTTCCTCTCCGAATTTCTGATCTACGGCGGTGTTCTCGCTGAAGGATTCCAGCTCTTGGGGTTCATCGGCCGTGGACTTCTGGATAAAATCCTGGCAGTCCTCATGGTTTCTCTGTTCGCGTACATCAACTATCGCGGAGCTGAGGAGACGGGCAAGGCGGGCGTTATCGTGACGTTCATCAAGGTCGCTATCCTCGGCGTCTTCGTCGCATTCGGCATTCTGGCGACGATTCAGACCCCGAACTGGCCCTCGAAATTCATCAATAGTCCCCGGTTTGCGCCCAACGGCATCGTCGGCATTCTCGGCGCGATGGGCTTCACGTACATCGCCTTCGAGGGCTACGAGATCATTGTCCAGTCCGGCGAGGAGGTCGTCGATCCGGGCAAGAATATCCCGAAAGCCGTCTTCTACTCGTTAGCTATCGTCGTGCCGATATATGTGCTCGTTGCGTTCGCCTCTCTTGGGGGCATCGAGACGATTCCCGAATTGGCCGAACAGGCGGGTGTCCCCGCTGGTGCGCCCACGTGGCAGTTGCTCGGGAACCTCGGTGAACTCGGCATTATCGAGGCGGCCGGCCAGTTTGTCCCGTACGGCATCCCGTTACTTTTGGTCGCTGGACTGACGGCGACGATGAGTGCGCTGAACGCGACCGTCTACTCCTCGTCACGCGTCTCGTTTGCAATGGGGCGTGACAGAGCCCTCCCTGGACTCTTCAGCAAGGTCCACCCCGAGAAGCGCACGCCCCACTTGGCGATTTTCCTCTCGGCGGTGCTCATCGCGCTGATGGCGGTCGCACTGCCTATCGAATCGGTTGCCGCGTCAGCGGACATCATGTTCATCCTCCTGTTCGTGCAGGTCAACTGGACGGTTATCAAGATGCGCAAGACCCACCCCGACCTGCCACGCACGTACGAAGTCCCCTATATGCCGTGGCCCCCGCTCATCGGGATCGTCCTCCAGTTCATGCTCACGCCGTTTCTCCTCTCGGCGCTGGGCATGGAGATCGGGTTGGGACACGACTCCCATGGGTTCATCGCGCTTGTGACAACTGCAATCTGGATGGGGCTGGGACTCCTCCTCTACTACGGATACTCGCAGCGGAAGGAGGAGGAAAAGATCGAAGAGGAAACGCCGACCGTCGCAGCCGAGAAAGCGCCCGCCGAAGAACGGCGGGAACACGAACAACGGATTCTCGTCCCGGTGGCAAATCCGAATACTGTCGAGCAGTTGATGCGGACGGCTCTCGACCTTGCCGAAGAGCGAGACGCCGAAATAGAAGTGGTGAGCGTCGCCACGGTTCCACAACAGACGCCGGTTTCGGAGGGGCGTAGGTTCGTCGATGAGGAACGGGCTGTCATCGACCAAGCACTCGAATTTGCGGGCAAAGAGCACCCGGACGTACCGGTGAGTGGCAAAATCCGCATCGGACACGACGTGTCCCAGGCGATCCTGAATACGATCGAACAGGACGACATAGACCTCGTGCTGATGGGCTGGCGGACTCGTCCCCGCCGTCGTGATTTCATCCTGGGTAGTAACGTTGACGAGGTAGTGACCAAAGCCCGCTGTGACGTACTGGTCGAACGTGTTGGTCCCGCTGCCGACAGCGAGTCCGTCGGGAGCGTGGACTCGATTCTCCTGCCGACTGCTGGCGGTCCGCACGCCGAATTCGCAACGGAGATTGCCCGTGCCATTGCCCGGCCCAACGATGCTCTCATCAAGGTGATGTACGTCCGTTCCGACGAATCGGACCGTGATGACGACGCGCAATCGATTCTTGATTCGACCGCTGCTGAACTAGAAGATCTCGAGACGATGACGGAAATCACAGATGACACGGATATCGCTGATGCTATCGTCGAGGAATCGGCCGACCACGATCTCACTGTCATCGGAGCGTCTCGTGAAGGGCTCCTCCAGCAGGTCGTGTTCGGGGCCATTCCCGAAGAGGTCGGCCAGCGAGCTCAGAGTACCGTCATCATGGCGAAGCGGGATCTCGGGGTTACGTCACGTGTAACTCGGTGGTTCAAAAGTCGACGCTCGTAGTCCGGCCGAACTCCTCTATTTAGAGGGCATATCAAATCGCACTACCAATTTGCTGAATATGTGTGTTGTGTCTTGCACGCATCACATCGATCTACCGCTATGTTGAGGGTGTCACAGAACATTCCACACACCTGCTATGTGGACCCTAAATTAACTCAAGCCAGTTCGTCCGTGACACACTTCCGAAGTGTTCCCATAGTGCTTGATTCTCACGAACGAGGGAAACCTCCTGTTCAGGAGTGTCATCTTTGAGGAACGCAATCTGCTGACTGTCTTCGTCGGAGTGTCAATCCTTCTGGATAGTTCGAGACGGATCGGCCAGGTACACTCGCATACGGGAATACAATGCCTGTCGCATTCATTCCTCGATATTTCCGAGGCATGAGAACCTCGGTTGGAGGAGGGATTCGAGGAGTTCTCAACTGGTGGGATTGACGGCTCGGTTTATCCAACTTCTCGATCTATATTCCTTCATGGGAGAACTCGAAACCGAAGAGCAGAAAACCCGAGCCGAAGTTGCCTCGTATCTCCGCCAATTAGCCGATCAGCTCGACGGAGGCGACGCTGTAACGCTCGAACTCGGAAACCAGCGAGTGAATCTTGATCCTGTCGATCCGATCACGTTCAAACTCGAAGGCGAGTCGGATTGGACCGAGGGCGATACGGAGGCCAAACAGAGCATCGAATTCGAGTTGGTGTGGTGGCGGGAAGCACAGACTGCCGAAGAAGGAGCCCTGAACATCGAACAGACGGAACCGTGAGCAGTTTTCAGTAATGTTTCTCGAACGATTTGATATTGCTTTATCGGAACCGTGCTCGAATATCACAAGAGGACAATCCTGAATGTACGACACCATCCTTGTTCCAACCGACGGTAGTGAAGGGGCCGAAGCCGCGGCGCGACACGGGCTGAATCTCGCGGCGGCGTTCGACAGTCAGATTCATTTCCTGAGTGTCGTCGACGAACGGTCGTACAGCAGCGCTCTGGCGGACCTTGACCCGACGGTTGGAGAGCAACGAGAGGTGTTCGAACAACAGGCCACCGGGGCCGTCGAGCGTCTCGAAGAACTTGCCACTGACCCGTCTCTCACGTGCCACACGGCGGTCGAACACGGGATCGCCCACGAGGCAATTCGTTCCTATGCCGCAGAACACGATATCGATCTCATTTCGATGGGAACCCACGGACGAACCGGTCTCGACCGATTGCTACTCGGGAGCGTGACAGAACGCGTCGTTCGGACGAGTGACGTGCCCGTTCTCACGGCCCGACTTGAGCCAGACGACAGCTTGAGCTACGATCAAATCCTGATCCCGACGGACGGCAGTGAGTCTGCGACCGCAGCGATTGACCACGGGATCGCTATCGCCGATCGATTCGATGCGACTGTCCACGCGCTCTCGGTCGTTGACGTCAGTGCCGTGGCAGGCGCCTACGATGTCGGACCCGGTCCAGATCTGTTCGATAGTCTAGAGGAGGGCTGCGAGCGGGCCGTCGCGGCAGTCGAAGACGAATGTGAGAACCGCGACGTTAATATCGTGACAGAAGTAACACGGGGAACTCCGTATCGTGGGATCCAAGAGTATGTCGACGACGAGAATATCGATCTCGTCACGATGGGGACGCATGGCCGGACCGGTCTCGAACGCTATCTCATCGGTAGCGTGACCGAACGAACCGTCCGAACGAGTGACGTTCCCGTACTCACCGTGAAGTAGAGAGCTTCCTATTTGGGGGAGTTGGAGTGACCGTTCATCTGATCAACTCTTTTCAGTTATCGAGAATCAGTTGAATGCTTTCCCCTCCTCGGCTCGCACTTCCGATATGGAGCTGGATGTTTCGCTTGACTATTATGACAAGATCCTGGCTGCTATTGCAGTGAGCCTCAGTGGGGGTGCTCTGGCTGGCACGATTACTAACCTTCGTCTGCGCGTCGGACTGCTCGCGGGGGCCCTCGTCGCGACGACGTTTGTCTACCATGCCATGTTCCGGAATCCACCCCGTCCGACCCCATCTCCACAAGCCAAAGCCGCAGCCATCGTCTGGCACGCCTTTATTGGGATCCTACTAGTCTCAGCATTCCTTTGAAAAGTAGATTTGTAGCCCGATTTCTGTTCAGAGGCTGATTTAGTATTCGGGACGTTGCGCCTGGATGACCGACGCCAGCTGCTGGTTTTCGTCGGCGAGGAGTTCGGTCAGGTCGTCGGCGGTGATGATTCCCACGAGTTCGTCGTTCTCGTCGCAGACGGGTAGGCGGCGCACGCCGTTCTCGCTCATCACCTGGGCGGCCTCGTAGAACCCTGCGTCGGGACCGACTGCACACAGGTCCCTCGACATAACGTCGTCGGCAGTCTGGTCGGCCGGAACGGTCTCTTCGGCGAGCACACGCGTCGTCAGATCCCGATCCGTGACGATCCCGGTCGGGCTATTGTCGTTCGTGACAACGACGCTCCCCACGTTTTCGTCTCGCATTTGTTGGGCGAGTTCGGGGACCAATGTTTCGGGACTGGCACTAACGATGTCTTTTCGGGCAAGGTCTTCGATTGGCATTGCTGTTGTCTCCGTCTAATTCATCGACGAGCGGTCACATATACCGAGAGGAACATTCCCATAGGTCTGGAATCTCCCGACCACTCATCGTGAGCCGTTAATCAGGTACATCAGTGGACTCTGGCGATTAAGCGAATAACGATACCAGAATGGCCTAAGGGGCTGAATCACCACGTGTTCTCGAGCTCGGCAGGAGCGTCTCGATGTCCTCTTGGGTGTTGAACACGTGGATGGACGCTCTAATTGCGTCTGGATCAGGAAGCGATCTGATAACGATGTTGGCCTCTTTGAGAAGGTCGACAGTCGTCGACGGATCGTCGACATCAATAGTGACGAGGCCGGATTCCGGGCTCGTCGGGCTCAAAAGCCGGTCATCCGGGACACCGTTGACGAGACGAGTTGTCAGTTGCTGGATTCGGGATTCGACTGTTCCGAGACCAATTTCATCGAGCGTTTCGATAGCTGTTTGTAATGCGACGTAGGGAGCTGGATTCGTCGTACCGATTTCGAATCGTCGTGCGCCGGGTTCGAATTCGTAGGTTTCGTCAGTCGGCGTTACGACGCCTCGGTACCCGATGGTTCGCGGATTGAGTGTGTCGATCACGTCATCGGACACGTACAGAAAACCAGCACCCCAGGTCCCGAGAAGCCATTTATGACCCGCGGCTGCGACGATGTCTGCGCCCCACTCGTGCACATCGACCGACGTCTGTCCCACGCTCTGGACCGCGTCAACCAACACGAGCGCACCGGCATCGTGTGCGATGTCGACCAACGTCTCGATCGGCAATCGAGTCCCGTAGTTCCACGTGAGCGAACTGACGCAGACGAGTTTCGCATCCTCGACTGCCGCCCGATAGGCGTCGATATCCAGCCGTCCCGCGTCGCTCCCGACAACCCGAACGTCGATCCCACGAGTGCGCTCGAGTCGTTGCCAGGGGAGGATTCCGGCGGGGTGCTCGAGGTCTGTCCGGACGACTACATCGTCCGTCGTCCACTCAAGCGCGCAGGCAACACGGTTGATCCCGTCCGTCGTACTTTGTGTCAGCGCGATTTCGCTGGGTTCGGCACCGAGAAATTCAGCGACGGTTGCTCGGACATCGTCGTAGGCATCGAATGCTGCCGTGTACATGCCTTCGGCGGTCGGCGCTTCGAATTCGTGGTGTTCGAGGAACGTCTCGGCGGCCGTGACGACTCGGCGCGGACTCGGACCACTCGCTCCGGTATTGAGATAGACAGCATCTTCGAGGGCGGGAATGTCGGCACGGAGATCGAGTGGTGTCACGCTGCATCCTCCAATGAGCCTGCGAGAACCTTCGCTGCGGTCGTGATTGGATCCCAGACGGGACTGAATGGGGGCGCATACGCTAAATCGAGATTCTCAACCTCTGTCACGGTCAGACCGGCATGGAGTGCGGTTGCGACCATGTCGATCCGCTTCACGCCTTCGCGTCCGACCACGCTTGCTCCGAGTACACGCTCCGACTCGCGGTCGGCAACGAGTGTGACCGTCAGCTCTTCCGCACCGGGATAGTAATGGGCACGCGACGGCGCCGTAATCTCGACGGAAACCGGATCGAATCCTGCGTCACGAGCACGCGCCTCGTCGATAATGCCCGTACGTGCTGTCCCGAGGTCGAACGCTTTCACGATCGCCGTGCCGGCGATTTCACCGACTTCCGTCGGCGTTCCCGTGACCGTCTGGCCGATCGCACGTCCTGAGCGGTTCGCAGTCAGTGCTAACGGGACATGGTCGGCTTCGCCGGTGACGACGTTCGTCGCCTCGGCACAATCCCCCGCTGCGAAGACGGTCTCGTAGTTCGTCCGACCGTACGCGTCAGTGGCGATAGCACCGGTCTCGCCGATTTCGATGCCAGCGTCTTCGGCGAGTTCGACGTTCGGTTCGACGCCGACACCGACGATGACGATATCTGCCGGTACCGTCCCCGGATCGAGTTCGACCGAGTCGACGGACTCCTCACCTCCGAATCCTTCCACCGGCGTGTCCAGGTGGAGTTCGATGTCTTGTTCCCGAAGATGGTCTTCGACCACTGTAGCGACTGACTCGCCGAATGGTTGGAGAACGTGCGGAAGCATCTCGAATAGGTTGACGTCCAGTCCGCGGCCGGCGAGTGCTTCGGCCATTTCGATTCCCACGTAGCCGCCGCCGACGATGGCTGCCGTCTCGGGGTCGGTCTCTGTTACGTACGTGTGAATCGCATCGGCCTCGTCCATGTCGTGGATGGTAAAGACGCCTTCGAGATCCATGCCGGCGAACGGCGGTTCGATCGCCCGAGCCCCTGTTGCGACGAGTAGCTGGTCGTACGGCTGCTCGAATCGGCCGTTATCTGTCGAAACCGTCACCGTCTTCCCCGGGCATCGATACCGACGACTTCGTGATTCGTCCGCAGATCGATGTCCCGCTCTGTTCGGAATGCGTCGGGAGTGACCTGGACGAGGTCGTCTAGCGAGTCGACGTCGCCTTTCACGTAATAGGGCATCCCACACGCGGCGTACGACACCCAGTCTCCCTTCTCGAAGGCAATAATTTCGAGATCAGGATTCTCGCGTCTGGCTTTGCTTGCGGCACTCATCCCGGCAGCGTCCCCGCCGATTACGACGAACGTTCCCGTCATAACTCGGATTACGTGACCGATCCGCTAAGAGGCGGGATATTATTCTCAGCAACGTGGAATTGCCAAGACCACAGAAACCAGCGGCAACAAAAATAGTACTATGGTAGCGGACTGCAAGACTGCTATTTGAGAGGATCTCGAGGCGAAAGACGACTACTTCGCTCTGTTGAAATCCTCTTCTTCAGATATACTCTCCCAAAACAGGTGTTCGCTAAAGACTGTGAACTGTTCGGTGAGGTAACTATGATTTAGACTAGTATCTGTGCTGGTATTCAAGATAGAAAGCGAGTATCTCGCACAGAATTATCTCTAAATTCGATCAGGTCAGATCGGTCAACACAGTCGTCAGTATCGTCTACAATCGGTTCACCGTCGCTTTCCTACTGATTCATCAAGAAACAGACCGTATCGTCGTGTATGAAGACAATTCACCGGTTCGGGTTGGCGGTTGGCTTCGTGGTATTATCGGGCCTCGTGAGCCTGCTCGCTGCTCCGTCGCTCCCTGCCGACCTCGTCACGCATTGGAACGCTTCCGGAGAACCGGATGGCACTATGTCTAAGCTACTCGCACTCTGGCTGTTCCCTGCTCTGACGGCAGGGCTGTTCGTTCTGTTCGCCGCGATTCCTCGGATCGGTCCACTCCGTGAGAACATCGCGGAGTTCCGGGCCTACTACGACTGGTTCGTCGTCATCTTCATGGGATATCTGTTCCTCGTCCACGCCGGGATCGTCGCGTTCAACCTCGGCTACGAGTTCGACTTCACGGCCCTCATCTTGGTCGGCGCAGCTGGCCTGTTCTACTACGTCGGTATCCTCCTCCCGCACGCTGAGCCGAACTGGTTCGCCGGTATCCGGACACCGTGGACGCTTAGCAGCGACGAGGTCTGGGATCGGACCCATTCCCTCGGCAGTCGCCTGTTCAAACTCACTGCCGTCCTCACACTGGTCGGGCTCTTCTTCGGCGACATAGCGATTTATTTTCTTCTCGTCCCGCTGCTCCTGACGGCCGGAGTTACTGCTGTGTACTCGTACTACCTGTACGAGCAAATCGAACGGGAATCGAATTCGGCCTCGGGGTCGGATCTGTAAGTCACTGGCCCGGAATTCCGGTTACGTCTCCCGACTGCGGTTTTTGACCTCGTTCAACGCAATCAGTAAATACAGCACGCCGAACCCGCGGATTACTGGAACGAGTCGGTCCTTCCATTCGACTGTCTCTGGGTTTTCGTACGCGATGTTCATACTGAACCGGAGTGCCTGCTTCGGAACGAAGAGTGCAATAGCACCGGCCAGTCCAAGAACGTACATCGACACACGATACACCGCTCCTCCCAGTACACTCACGACCACGAACATTACGCCTTCCGCTCTAATGGCTGGCGTAAAGGAGGGACGGGGGCTTACCTCATCAGACGTTTTAAGGGCGAGTTCCTCGAAGGCTTCCCGGACTCGTGCTGGAACTAGGGCCATAACGAGTCCCACTATGACGAACCCAAATCTGGCCATAACCGACAGTACGTCGGGGGAGACAATAACGGTATGTCTCCGTTGAGTCCACGTTCTTCGTCCCGTGATTGGCAGCAGCCCCGGCCCAGTAGTCAGATCTCATCTGTCTCGTGACGGTTCCTTCTATGTACGTCGACTGTAACCTCCGATACAACAAAAAGGAGTGGGTACAAGGGATGGGGTTATGGGAGCAATCGAACTTGACGGGTTGACCAAGGATTATGGAGACGTTCTCGCTAACGACGATGTCTCGTTTTCCGTCGAAACTGGCGAGATCTTCGGATATCTTGGCCCGAACGGTGCAGGGAAGACGACGACAATTCGGATGCTCCTCGGGTTCATTAATCCGACCGCAGGGACGGCACGGGTACTCGGTAATGATATTCGGGACCGTAAGGCCCTCATCGAAGCGAAACACCGGATCGGTCACCTCTCGGACGATCAGGCATTCGACGAACAAGCGACAGGTACTGAAATTCTCGACCTCCACGCCGCCGTGAAAGGCGACGAGCGACGGGCGGAACTTCTGGATCTGTTTGACCCGCCACTCGACCGGCAGGTTCGGGACTATTCCAGTGGGAACGTGCAGAAGTTGGGGTTGGTGACCACGTTCATGCACGATCCAGACCTCGTCATCCTTGACGAGCCGACAGGCGGACTCGACCCACTTGTGAAACATCGGTTCGCCGAGTTTCTTCGGGCAGAGCGTGAACGAGGTGTTACCGTGTTCTTCTCTTCGCACATCTTGAGCGAGGTCCGGCGGCTCTGTGACCGCGTTGGTATCATCCGCGACGGCCGGCTCGTCACTGTGGATCCGATTGAAACGCTCCTGAGCCGGAGCGGAAAAGTTGTCCGCATCAACAGTGCCGGCCCGATCCCCACTGAGTTCGTCGATATCGACGGCGTACATGACCTCGAAACGAGCGTTCCGGACGGTCACGTAGCCGATCCTGACACCGAATTCACTGAGTGTACGTTCACCTTCACCGGGGATATCAACGCGTTACTTGCCAGACTCCCTGACCACGAGATGGTGGATGTGTCGATCGAAGAAGCTCCGCTTGAAGATGTTTTCTTGCGGTTCTACGGGGGTGACGAGGATGCTTGAGTTTGCTCGGTACGACGCCGCCAAGCGAATCAAGGGGAGCGTGTACCTCGCTGTCGGGATGTCGTTGCTGGCTACCTTCGCCGTGTGGGCGTACCCCTCCTACAGTGAAGCGATGGACATGGAGCAGCTCCGCGAAGCGTTCCCTGAACCGATGATCCAAGCGTTCAATATCCAGACGATGGCTTCCCTCGAAGGATTTCTGGCGGTTGAGCTGTATATGTTCGGCTGGGTCATTCTTTTGGGGTTGTACATCGCGTACAGTGCGGCGAGCATCATTGCCGACGACATCGACCGCGGACGGATGGACACCTTACTGTCGATGCCGGTTTCTCGGCCGCGACTCGCGCTCGAACGATTCGCCGCCCTCGGCGTACCAATATTGGCGGTGAACGTCGTCACGCCAGTCGTGGTGCTAGTCAGCGCTGACCTCATCGGCGAGTCACTGGCCGTCGTTGATGTCGTCGCTCTCCATCTCTTGTCGATTCCGTACTTGTTTGCCTGTGGGGGGATCGGATTGGTTGCGTCGGTTCTTTTCGACCGTGCGAGTATCGCTCAACGCGTCGCGCTCGGCGTGACGTTCGGAATTTACCTCGTTGAATCGTTGTTAACGGGGACAGACTACGAGGGACTGGGAGCGATTGCACCAATGCGATACTTCAATCCGAACGAGGTTCTGATTAATGGGACGTACGATCTCGTTGGCGCAGCTATTCTTATTGGGATGATGTCGATCCTCATTATCGTTAGCCAGCTGTGGTTTGTCCAGAGAGATCTCTGACCAACGAGAGAGGAAGCCTGAGGTCAAATGTGACCTCCGATACAACAAAATCCAATGGATGCAAGGAATGGGGTTATGGGAGTACTCGACCTTGACGGGTTGACCAAGGATTATGGAGACGTGCTCGCTAACGATGATGTCACGCTCACGGTCGAAGCCTGACGGATCGACTCCAATGACGCCATTTGTCGGCAGTGGCGTCGATGAGAGTGTCAATTAACCACGCCACACAGCCATATCTAGCCGGTTGAATGCCTTATAGAACGTTGACGGCGCAAGAAGTTCAGCTAATCCAAGAGATTGGCGGATGCGTGGCATATCGATCAGTTCGTCACGTAGTCCACGGTAGGTTATGTTCTTCCGAACTTTGAGAGAGCAGAATACCGTGCTGCGGGAGTTTATACCGATGTTTGGAGAATTTCGAGGAGTATCGAGAGACTGCTCAGCGTGTCTGATGGGTCGCCTTCTCAGTAAAAACCGATAATCTGTGACTTCAGAGGGGCCTTCATCTCGTGGATTTACAGGACGTCACTGTCACCCTCTGACGGTTTCAACACAGCCGACTACTTCGGAACGAACCTCTCTTCTCCGATCCCGCCGGAGGACCGGGAGTCGTTCGATGGTCTGGAGTATTATCCGCTACGAAAGGAGTATCAATTCGAGCTGCCGCTACACGAGCACGAGGACAATGCAACGGTACCAGTCGGAACGAGTACCGGAGGAAAGCAGGACTATCTTCGATTGGGAAAGTTTCGATTCGAGATCGACGGAGAGACTGTTACGCTCCAAGCGTACAAGAGTGATCCAGAAGACGATCGATTGTGGGTGCCATTTCGGGATGTAACTAGTGGTGAGGAAACCTACGGTACAGGCCGGAATCTCGATCTCGAAGCAGACACCCATCAGACAGACGACGACATATGGATTCTCGATTTCACCGAGGCGTACAATCCCACCTGTACGTATTCAGACCATTACGAATGCCCGCTTCCGCCGACGGAGAATTGGCTTGGTGTAGCCATCAAAGCAGGCGAAAAAGCCCACAAGTAGCCCTCTGCCGTCAGGATCGTCCTTCGAGTGCCTTCTAGATCGCTACAGGATCCGTCTGATACTTGTCTGAGTCTGAGATCGGGAATGAACGAACTCAGTCCCCTGCAGCGGTGGCTACGGATCCGTGTTCGATTTGTGTCCCGAGGAGATCGAGGAACTGGGCGAGCCACTCCGGATGATCCGGCCAGGCCTGTGCCGTCACGAGATTGCCGTCGGTCGTGACCTCATCGACCCACGTACATCCGGCGGCTTCGACCTCGGGCCGGACGGCCGGGTAGGACGTCATCTCGTATCCGTCGAGAACGCCCGCAGCGGCGAGGATTTGCGGCCCGTGACAGAGGGTTGCGACCGGCTTCTCGGCGTCGAAGAAGTGCCGAACAGCGTCAAGCACGGTATCGTAGCCCCGGAGATACTCAGGTGCGCGTCCGCCGGGGACGACCAAGGCGTCGAAGTCCGTCGGATCAACACCGTCGAATCCGTGGGTCAATTCGAAGTCGTGGCCACGCTCTTCGAGGTAGGTCTGATCCCCGCGGAAGTCGTGAATCGCGGTTTTGACTGTCTCGCCACCCTCCTTCTCGGGACAGACGGCATGAACGTCGTGGCCGACGGCCTGGAGCGCCTGGAACGGCACCATAATTTCGTAGTCCTCGCCGAAGTCGCCGACGATCATCAAGATTTGCTTGCTGGACATGTTCACTTGCGATTGGGGCGTATTGGCATTACCTCACAGGGCGATTCCCGGGAACTGGAAACACCGGGTAGGCCTGGTCTCGTCGATCGCTGTTTCACAACATAGCGGTGGACTTTATTGACGCACTCCGGGTGAGCTAGTCCGACATCACATGTACGGAACAATTCTCGTCCCTGTCGACGGGAGCGATCCCTCGCGGACGGCCCTCGATCACGCAGTTGGCCTCGCAGACGAGGTGAACGCGACAGTCCACGTCTTTACTGTCGTGGAACCGTCGCGGAGTTCACTCACATTTGGCACGACGAGGTTGAAGATGTCAATCGAGCGATCACCGATCTCGTCGATACGATTGTGGACAGCAACAGTTGGATCGACGTCTCGATTCAGAGTGACGTGAGACGGGGACAACCGGCCTACGAGGTGATTTTGGACTACGCCAACGAGATCGATGCCGATCTCATCGTCCTGAGTCGACGGGGCGCATCGTTACTTCCAGATGTCGTGTTCGGAAGCACAGCTGATCGAGTGACACGATTCACCGATATTCCCGTCACTCTCGTCCCTGATTCCCAAACGGATTGATCAGAGCACAAATATCTCATTAACTAATCCGAATATAAGATCGATTCATCAGGAAGAGCCGTCCTTGCGCCTCAATCCAAAACAGATGAAAACGACATCGTCGTTCCAGTTTTTACTCGAAATCGATGAGCGGTTTGATGATGTTGTCTTCTTTCGACTCCATCAACTGGAAGGCGTCATCAATATCTTCAAACGTGAATTCATGAGTCGTCATGTGAGTTGGGTCAACGCGGTCCCGTTCGAGCAAGCGGAGTAACCGTTGCAGGCGGAGGCGACCACCGGGGCAGAGGCCGGTAGCGATATCCTTCTCGGCCATACCGACGCCCCAGTCTTCACGTGGGATATTGACGTGTTCGCCCTCGCCGTGGTAGCCCACGTTCGAGATCGTTCCTCCTGCCTTGGTGACCTTGATACACTGTTCGAATGTCCCGCTCGTCCCAAGTGCTTCGATAGCAGCGTCAACGCCTTCGCCGTCGGTGAGGTCCATGATCTGTTCGACGGGGTCTCCCTCTGCGAAGTCGACGATATCGTCGGCACCGTACGTCCGGGCGAGTTCTTGTCTGTTTTGAACCGTCTCCACGGCGATAATACGTCCGGCTCCCTGGAGGGCCGCTCCTTTCGTGGCCATCAGGCCGACTGGTCCCTGTGCGAACACTGCGACGGTTCCACCGAGTGGAATATCGGCATGTTCTGCGCCCATGAACCCCGTACTCATCATGTCGGTAACGTAGACCGCTTCCTCGTCGGTCACGTTCTCGGGGATTCGGGCCATGTTCGCGTCGGCCTCGTTCACGTGGGCGTATTCGGCGAAGGTCCCATCCTTCACGTTGGCGTACTTCCACCCGCCGAGGGCCTGTTTCGACTGCGAGGGATGACCATCTTGGGCAGCAAGCGAACCCCAATCTGGGGTGATCGCGCCGACGGCGACTCGGTCGCCCGTCTCAAACTCCTCCACGTCGTCTCCGACTGCGTCCACGACCCCGACCACTTCGTGCCCGAGCGTCAGATTCTCCCGCTCGCCGATGGCACCGTGAAGCGTATGCACGTCTGACGTGCACACGAGTCCTTTTGTCGGGCGAATGACGGCGTCCATTGGACCGGCTTCCGGTACGTCTTTATCCGCGAATCCGGTTTCACCGACCTCTTTCATGACAAATGCGTCCATTGTGAAGTGCCTCCCGTCTACCAACGGTGGGAGCTGGTATAGTGTAGAAGGTCAGTTCCCACGATACAGTAATACATGCAGATTCGCAATCCCGTCCACATAGAGCTGAGTCCGAAGCCTGTTCGTCTGAGAAACCGCCGAATCAAAGTGTCATGATAGCCGACGTCGAACGAGATAGACGAGGAGAAACCCGGCTGCGACGGCAAGGACAGGAAGCTCGTACGGACGATCGTGGAACGTCAGAATCGCTGCTGCCACGACGAGCGCTCCGGCAAGCACCGCGTATCCAAGATCATGATCACCCAGCCTGTGTCCATCAACGGGTTCCGTACGGACGACCAGTTCGCCCCGTTCGAGCCGGTACAAGGTTCGATCGAATCGGGCCGGGATTCGTGCCAGAGCGGGAAGCGATCGGCGAATGTCCGTCCACGTCTCTTCGATAATTGCATCGAGTTCGCTTTCGATGAGTCCCTGCTCGACGAGGAAGGAACGCACGACCGCGAGGAAGTCGAACTCGGGATCAAGCTGTCGACAGACGCCTTCACCGACGGTCCCGACCCGAATGAGTAGCATCACGTCCGGCGGAATGCGAAACGGAAAATCTCGGAGCATCGTTGTTAACTCCGTGATGATCATCCGCCAGGTGATCTCCGATCGGCCTTCGAGATTCTCGATGACGAGTTCGAGAACCCGGCTGACCTCGGCACGATTGACGTGTGGCTCGAGGACGTCGAGTGCGATGAGCGCGTCGACCAGGTCGTCGACATCGCGACGGACGAGCGCCCGATAGAGCCCGATGATGTCCTCCTGAACGGTGGCTGGAAGGCGTTCGCTCATCCCAAAGTCGAAGAGTAGCAGACAGCCGTCGTCTGTGACAGCGAGGTTACCCGGATGGGGATCAGCGTGGAACACCCCGTCGACGAGGCCCATCTCCAGATACACCTCAATGATCCGTGTCGCCATCTCGTGTGGCGTCACGTCGACATCGTCGAACGCGTCGTCGTCGGTTATTTTCCGGCCGGTCAGGTACTCCATCGCCAGTACCCGCTCTGATGACAGGTGTTCATAGACGTCAGGGATGACGACTCGATCGTCGTCGACGAAGTTCTCTCTGATGTCAGCCATGATCGCCCCTTCTCGGTCGAAATCCAGCTCGTTCAAGATGATGTCCTCGAAGTCGTCGGCGGCGTTTTCGATCGAATATTGCTGACGTTCACTCGCGAAGAGGCTCACCAGCGGAACCAGTCCGCGGACGACCCGAAGATCACGCTCGATCACGGGTTTCAGGCCAGGACGTCGCACTTTCAGTGCGATTCGCTCATCCCGATAGTCGGCAGTGTACACGTACGCAAGGGATCCACCCGCGATCGGTTCGAGCGTCGACCGATCGAGTTCGTCGCCAAGTTCTTCGTCAACGACCTGCTTCGGATCTCCCCCGCATCTTCGGGAACTTCATCTTGGAGGGTTCCGAAAACGTCGGCATAGACCGGTGGGACGATATCGGGGCGTGTCGAGAGAACCTGCCCGACTTTGATGAATGCCGGGCCGAGTTCGAGCATCGTATCGCAGATCTGCTCGGCTCGTTGGCGATGTTTCTCGTCAGCGACTTGCCTTCGTGATCCGAACAGAATGAACCGCCGCCTATCACGGATAAACGCCAGCGCGAAGGGCAGAAATCGGGAGAGTACGACCAGATACCGTCGGAACAATCCATTCATTTTATGGGGGTAAGTAATGATCAGGTGTAGTCAACTGGCAACACAAACCTCGTTTTCGAACGAACGGCATATATAAGTGAAGGAGTAGTTGTGTCGCCTCGTATAACCATCCACCTCTTTGGACCAGCCAAGCACTTACGGCTGTTCTTGGACTGTGAAAATAACCAAGAGAGATTGAATAGCTGGAGAAACTATTGATACATCAATCCCGCTGGGACGGACCCAGGATTACTCATCCGGTTCGAATTTTCGGGATTGACCCTCGATCACCGTTGCGGCGTCAGCAGCATTTTCCCGGCCGTGGCAACGACGTCGTCAAGCGTGGCGATCCCGACAAGCGTTCCCTCATCGTCGACGACTGGAATCCGCCGAACCCGACCTTCGGCCATCGTCGCGGGGAGGTCGACTGCCGTGGCGTCTTCGTGGGTTGTCACCGGATCCGGCGTCATGACGTCTTCGGCAGTCAGTTCGGACAGGTCGTCATATCGAGCCACCGCAAGGGCGATGTCGCGGTCGGTGACGATGCCGACCAGCTTGTCATCCTCGGCGATCACGAGGTCGCCGAGTTCTTCGTCTAGCATCGTCTGGGCGAGTTGACTGACGCGTCCGTGTTGGCCGTGATGACGTCTACCGCGAGATTCTTGACTGGCATGATCCACATAGAAGTATGTTGGTCGTTTACAAATAGCCGACCTGCTTCTACCAGCAGATGAGAATCTTGAGGCTCTTCATCTGGCTTCGCAGAGGGAGTGTCCTCGATAAATGTGAGTTTAGCGCATGTCTTCGAGGCTGATGAACGAGCCTTCTTTCGCGGTGATCCAGGTGGTCAGGCGTTCGAAACAAGTTGCGTCCGGGGGAAAGATCGTACATTGGGCGGGGCTGTTCTGAGAGACGATGATTTCGGCAGCTAACATCGGGGTCGAATCTTCGGGCATCGCTTTGATTGGGAGTTGGTCGTTATCGTCGTCCGTCGCGCGTTCGTTCATCGTGTTGAACCTCCGTGGGGAAGCCTCTGTGAAGGACTACGACCGATAATCGAAAAACTACCCTCTATACTTCCCATCCTCCGAGAAATTCTTATGGTCGACACTCTGCCATGAGGGGGTCCGTGGTGCGTCACATGTCTTCTTGAGAGTTCATTACTTCATCGGCGGACAGATAGCACCAACACCTGACAGAAACGGCGTGGGAGAGATAGAGGGTATATCCAGCATGACATCCGCGTTCCCATCGGCTAACCGGTGGTGGATCTGCTTCGACTTGGGATTCGGCCTGGGAGTTGACGAGAGAGCATCTCGAACGGAGAAGTCTCCGCTCCTGTTCGAGGAATAGCACTCCAAATATGTGAGAACCGGGCATGGGCTATATTGCCATAGCAATCGTAACTCGCGCTAGGGCAGTCTCGTGGAGGAACTACCGAATGACTCAAACTTTGCGGACGTTGCTCCCGTGGAGGGATCAAAAGGAGGTCTACTGGGAATGCCGCAGGTGTGGCAACACCGTCGACGGAACCACGGATGAGTGTCCGGCGTGTGGATCCGCACAAATCGCCCGGTACGAGATGGCTTGACAGCGAATCGTTCGATTCGATGGACGCGGAACCGGGGATGTCAAACCATGACCCGCCCGACCCTCTCCAAGCCGACATCGTGCTGCGTACCACTACAGTAGTGGTACGCGTCCTTCATCTTGTACTGTTTTAAATATATGAGTGGATTTGCTAGTCCCGGGACGGGATGATGTACTCTCCCCCAGTTCACAGTTGGAGCTACACTCTGTACCGTCCCAAGCGTGGACTGTTGAGTGGATCTGTATCCTGCGCTTCTTCTGTGTGTTCCCGACAAGATACGCTAGCCAGAGTAGAGTTAGGAGGGTACTCAAGGGGCTTGTTTTTAGCCACGGATGAGAGAGACTCCATGAGAACCCCTCTGAAATCCCTGGAGCGTGAGGTACATCATGGAGTCTCCCTCTATCACACAACAGTTCTCAGGGATGTTTATTTCGTATGCTTTGGGCAGATGAGCATCTGTGCTACCTGTTCGGAACTCTGACAGCGCTGTAGTGCAGACCAGTGTATGAACTCAAGGACGATCAGCGACGAGGGGTACGTAGACGGTATCAGAGATTGGGAACTCGGATGGCCAATTAATTAGTAGTATGGCAACATCTACATATGTCGAATCAGAGTCCCGGGCAAGTAGATGCGAGGGCACTGGGTAAAGCGATGGGATTGCTTTGGACCGGTGCTGTCGTCGTCCTGGGGGTGACGGCGCGATGGGGATGGGGCGACGAGTGGCGGGATCTGCTAGCGGACGTGTATCTGGGCTACGACTCGACGATCAAGGGGCTGGTAGTTGGTTCCCTCTGGGCGTTCGCAGATGCCTTTGTCGGCGCATATACGCTTGCGTGGCTGTATAATCGAATCCGTGCGGCAGAGAATTAACCAAACCAGCAATCATGGATGTGAACTCGCTCAAATCCTTGGTGACGCGTACTCGCGACGGAAAACTCGGTCTGGTAGAAGTCGTTGCCATGGGCGTCGGCGGGATGGTTTCGGGCGGCATCTACGCCGTCCTCGGTGTCGCGATGCAGCAGGCCGGCAACGCCGTCCCGCTGTCGTATCTCATCGCTGGTGTTATCACGTTGCTCACCGCGTACTCGTATCTCAAACTGACGTTTTACTTCGGCGAACACGCCGGGGCGTTCACGTTCGTCGAACACCTCGTTGACCACCCGAGCATTGCAGCATATACTGGGTGGGTGTTAGTCGTCGGCTACATCGGCGTCATGGCGATGTACGCCTTCGCGTTCGGCGCGTACACCCTCACCGCCGCACGGGCCATCGTCGGGATCGAACTTCCACAGATCCTTCGTCCCGTTATCTCGGTCGTGATTGTCGCGCTCCTCGTGGGGTTGAACCTCTCGGGCGTCCGCGAAACCGGCCTGTTCGAGGATATTGCCGTCTACATCAAGATCGCGATTCTGCTCTCACTCGCCGGGCTCGGAATCGCTTTCTTTCAGGGCGACCCCACCGCGGTCGATTTTTTCAACCAGGGACATATCAGCCCGATCACCGGGTTTGCGATCATCTTCGTCTCTTATGAGGGGTTTCAGCTACTAATCTACGACTATGAAGAAATCGCAGACGTCGAACGAACCCTTCCGATCGGGATGTACCTCGCCATCGTGATCGCGATTTTGATTTACGTCTCGGTGTCGTTCATGGCGACCCTCCAACTGACGCCAGAACAGCTTATTGCACACGAGGAGACGGCGCTTGCAGCAGCCGTCTCGAACATTCCGATCCTGGGTGCTGCTGGGTTCGTGCTCGTGATCCTCTCTGCGATGAAAAGCACTTCGTCGGGGATCAACGCGACGCTCTTCGGTGCCTCACGACTCGCCCACAAGATTGCAACCGAAGGCGCTATCCCGCGACTTTTCTCGTTTCGGAACCGAGAGGGCATTCCTCTCTACTCGCTCCTACTCATGGGCGGTCTGACCGCCACCTTCGCCGCGCTCGGGACGCTCAAGCAGATCACCGAATTCGGGTCAGTCGCGTTTCTAATTGCGGATGCTGTGACCAATTTCGTGAACCTCCGACTCGCGGACGAAACGGGGTCGAACCGTTTGTTCCCTGCACTCGGTCTTATCGGAACGGCCGTGGCGATTCCGATCGTTCTCTATCACCTCTATCGTACCGATATTGAGATCCTGCTGTGGATCGTCGGTATCTTTCTCACGCTCTTTCTGCTCGAATTCCTCTACTTGGAGCGCAGTCCCTTCGACCCCGATATCGACGACAAGGCATAATATCCGACACTCGGCACCCCCGTATTGAGCGACTGCGATCTGCCGTTGCTTGGACGTATGAAAAGTGTATGATGTTCTCACGGATAGTCTACGTACCCCTCGACGTCGTATGGAGACATCCGTATGTATGACAATATCCTCGTCCCGACCGATGGTAGTCCAGAGACTGAAAACGCGACCGCCCGTGCCTTCGACCACGCTCAAACCGGTGATGCGACGATCCACGTCCTTCACGCCATCGGCCCCGACCTGACCTCAATCGATCTGGATTCAACAGAGACTGAGGAATTCCGACGACAGTCCGAAAAGCGTGGACGCGAGGCGACCGTCCAGATCCAAGAACGGGCAACGGATCTCGGGCTTGATGCCGTCCGGGCCGTCCACGAGGGAATCCCGTATCGGGGGATACTCGAGTACATCGACGAAAATGATATTGATCTGGTAGTGATGGGAACGCATGGCCGGACCGTCGGCGAACTAGCGCGACTCGGCAGTACCACGGAACGGGTGATTACGTTCGCGAACGTACCGGTCATGGCAGTTCGTCTAGCAGAGGACGGGGTCGTTCCCAAATCGGGATACGGGATGTACGACCACGTTGTGATCCCCATTGACGGGAGCGGTGCCGCCGAACGTGCGGCCGACCACGCGCTGGGCATCGCCGAACGGTACGGCGCCGATATCCACGTGATCTATGTCGTCGACACGATAACCTACGGGTTCGAGGACGCTCCCCGGAGTATCGTCGGCCTCCTCAAACAGGGCGGGCAGAACGCGGTCGAGGAGATCGCGACCGATGCTCGCGTGCTGAATCTTCCGGTGACAACTGACATTCTCCGTGGTGTTCCCTACGAGGAGATCCTCGAGTACGCGTCAGGTGTTGACGCCGACGTGATTGCGATGGGGACTCGCGGTCGAACTGCGGACACAGACCGCCTTCTCGGGAGTGCGACTGCCCGCGTCGTCAGGCAAGCCGACGTCCCAGTGCTAACGACCGCGTGATTTCTATGAGCGTAGAAACTCTTTGTCAGATCTGCGAATCGGCACCTGCCGATTACCAGTGTCGGCGGTGCGGAGCGCTTGTGTGTAGTGCCCACTACGACGAAGATACCGGCTTATGTACCGACTGCGCGTCAAGTATCGACGACACATCGGCTGACGAGTGAGTAGGAAGTCGATCATACACAGACAAATAGGCGTGAAATCCACTCCGGATCTCAATTGATCTTCTTATATAAGGACGCGATGGAGAATGTGGGAGACCAAGCGGTGAGATTCTGAAAATGGGTAGTGGAGAGGTTATTCTGGAAGGTAGAAATCGGATTTCGGTTGTCTATGCGGGGACGTGTTCCTGAGCTTGGCGATCTTGGCGGGGCTCCGGTGTCGAACAATGACGACGTCGTAGGCTTCATCCGAGGCAATGGATCCTCCAACACTACTGACGGCCGTAACGATGTGTCCGGCGTTCTCGCTTCCGATGAATACCATCGAGGCGTCTTCTCTTTCAGCCATCTTCCGGACGGCCTTCGATATGGACCCCGATGGCGCGTATCGATCCACGACTGTATGTCGGAAATCCGCACTCGGACACAGGTTCGTTACCTGTTCGTGTAGTGTAGTGACGACTGCCTTCAGATCGAATTCTTCATCCGGTCGGATCCAGCCGTGTTCCCGGGCGTACGTGCTATTGTCTTTCGGGATGACACTGACGGCCAACACGCCCTCTTCGAATACGGTGCCGAATTCCGTCGCACGAACGAGCGCTGCCTCGGCCAATTCCGAGCCGTCAAATGGGACAACGAGCGTCATATGATAACTAGTCTGTCAATAGACAAGTAATACGTCATCCATTCCTACAATCCGAGAAGGTGATGTGATAATAATTCGACTAGAACGCGTAGATCACTGTTGGAGATGAGGAACTTGCTTAGCGGCTCAATCTCTCCCCGAGCGAATTAGGACATCTCTGGCTCCTCGATAACGTCATCGAATCCCTGAGCTGTCGCTGTCGTATCGAGATAGTCCGCGATGTCTGTCTCTTCGCTGTGTTCGTCGTATCGTACCGGAATTTCGATCTGCTGCTGTTCGGTGAGCGTCGACTGGCCAGTGATGGTTTCGAACAGCGTCGCGAAATGCGTGCTCCGATCAGGCTGATCTGCCATGTTCCTTAATCTCCCATCAGCGAAACGGACGATCGGGTCTGCCCAGGGCTCTTGTGCTGTGACACCCGCACTTCCGTCTCTCCCCTGCGGCCGAGTGAAATGACGACGTCGTCGACCAATCGAATATACTCACTGGCGTGTTTCCCGGACTGACGAATGCGGGTCCGTTCTTCGAGCAGACCGGCCTCGGTGAGGAGATCGAGTTTGCGATACGTCGTCGACAGCGGAAGGTGGTGAGCTTCGGAGACCTCGTTCGCCGTTAATGCCTCTTCACGTGTCGCATCGAGAATAGCACGGCAGTCAGCATCGTCAAGCACATCGAGGAGCTGTTGAATAGTACTTTCAGCAACGATGGTTTGCACGTCATTCGCGGGCTCTTCGGATGTACGGACAGTCGCAGACGCCATCGATGACTGGCTCATATAAAATTATGACAGCAGCCACACGGAGTAACGCAGAGCCACACTACCCGGGCAGGTTTATAACAAGGAGACGAACACCTTCGGATTCTTCCGGCTTGGACCAGGGGAAACCCGGCGACACCTGAGCGAACGGAACGAGGACAGGGCACACACCCTCTAGAGGAGGTCTTCCAGGATTTTCGATTCCGCCGCCGTGAGATGTTCCCTGAACGTGGAGGGATTGATATCGAGTTCCGCCGCGATTTCCGTCGCGTTGGACTGCCGTGGACGATCGAAGTATCCCTTCTCGTAGGCGGTTTCCAATATTTCGAGCTGTCGGTGAGTGAGTTTGCTTCGGTCTATGAACACACTATCTTGGGTTTGCTCTCCGGCCGGAGACTGGACAAATCGTTTGATATCTACATCGGGAAACTGGTCACGCAGTTCGCCAATTACCTCTTGTAGCTGGTCGTAATCGGCCGCGTGAAACACGATCGTCAATGTGCCATCCCGAGCAACGTACCGGGCAACGGGGCACCCGAATTGACCGAGGTATTCGCACGGACAGTCGACACCGTCATCGTGGGTAAGCCGATAGCGATCTGAGGACCCATGTGAGAAAATCGGGCTCATATCTACCTCGAATTCACCATCTGACTCCATCGAAAACTCGGTCACACTCTCCGTACAATCGGATGGGCAGACGTTCGTCGACACCGAATCAATCCTCGTCTCTGCCGCCGCCGAGAGTTCAACGATTGGACAGATACTTGGAGTGGCGAACTCCAGCTCGGCTTGAATCCCTGGCGACATGAAGGAATTCAAGATACATTACGAGGGCACTTAGTATATCGGTGCTTCCGCGGAGCTTCGGAGTCTCGTCAACGACAGCAGCCCCGTTAGAACAGCTGTCATATCGCATCAAGCATTAAGTAGTCCGGGCTGTCGTAGTGCGTAGCTGTGTGTCCCTCACGACACTGATTTCTCGTTCAAGAACCGTACGACGGATATGACGGAACCCCGGTTCCAGTACGATGCAATCGGATCAATCCGCACTCCCTTCGAATCCCCGGAAGAGATGCCGATTCAACCAATCGGTGCTGATGATGCAGTGGGGACTGTCGAGGTTGATCCGTCGTATGCGGAGGGATTAGAGGATCTGGACGGGTTTACGCACTGTATTTTGTTGTATCACTTTCATGTGACAGATGACACCGTCTCGCTACAGGTTGAGCCGTTTCTTGATGACACCAATAGAGGGCTCTTTGCGACACGGGCACCACAGCGTCCGAATCCAATTGGCCTCTCGGTTGTCGAGATCAATTCCGTCACAGATCACGAAGTGACTGTTGAGGGAATCGACGTGGTCGACGGGACACCGCTTCTGGACATCAAGCCGTTTGTCCCACAGTTCGACGTTCCAGATGCTGCTGAGACTGGGTGGCTCGATGCATCGAAATCCACAATTCAATCAAAGCGGGCCGATGACCGATTTCTCTGACAATCCCGTCTCTATATCCCGGAAACTAGTCTACCAACTGATGAGTGATTCGACAACCATTCAATTCAATCGAGTACCGGATGGTCGATTCGAGCGTGGCCGAGACAGATTAGGAGTCGGTATCGTCACGCTCGATTTCGATACGGCGACCACTCAACTCGTCCGGTTCGAGTTGGTACAGTTGGATATCTAGGTCTCGGCGAGATTCACCCCAGATCTCGAAGAGCGGGCGTTTTGCCTCGCCGTATTGCTCGATGTGGTCGACGGTCAAGGCATCCCGTGGAACTTCATTGAGTGTCCCGCTTGTGACGACGCTCCGGTAGATTGGATCGTCTTCCTCATACACCACAAGACGTGTATGTGGTGAGGATGCGAGGAACCGTCGTTTTTCGCTTTCGGGTGTCGAAACTAACCGGAGATAGAATCGTCGTTCTTCGGCGTCGTATCCATACGAGATTGGAATGGAGTACGGTTCGTCTTCCCGCGCCAGGGATAACACCCCCGTTTCGTGGCGACCGAGAATAGAATCAGTCTCCTCTCGTGAAAGTTGAGTTTCCCGATTGAGTGTCATCGTTCTTCGTATGGCTATCGACAGGAGGCGGCCTTTAATACCTGTCTCTGGTTTTGGACTCTCACGTTAGAGAGGAGGCGATAGTCAAGGTCAGACCCGATACCTCATTGAGATTCTTTGAGAAGATCGTACCGAAATGAGGTCAAGGCGAGTCGCCAGCGGGATTTTTCGTGAACGCCTTTAATGTCACAGAGGTGCCACAGATGACACATCCTCTATCGACAAGTGACTCTTTCATCGAGTCATTTACTTTCAGAGATTCGTCGCACTCTGGACAGAGGAACACGTATTCCTCGTCCTCTTCGCTACTCATCGTATTCGATGATATGTGGCCTCCTGATAAATGATGCTCTCCATTTCCGAACCTGTGAGAACCTGGTCTCTTCCGAGGTGTCAGTAGCCAGCGCGAGCTCTGGCTCCCGAGTCACTTGGCGAGCGATATCCTCAGGTGGCCGGAGTTGATTCGGTAGGGGTCTCCCCTTTATCCTCGTTCGTTTGTTCGTACCTGAGGGGATTCCGTTAACAGTTCTCGCAATTGCTCCGTCGGAGAACCACGGGAAAGCACTCACTTAACGGGAGGCTGATTACTCCTCACTACGGAGGGGTTCGATCCGCTGTTCGAGATCGTTGATCGCGTCTCGACGCTCTCACGTGCCTGATCTCTCAGTTCCTCGGCCTCGTCCACTGCCTCGTCAAAGGCGTCACGTACTCGCTGGACAGCGGTATCGACGTCGCCGGATTCGCTCATGATCCAGTCAGTTCTACTCGCGTTGACCGGTTAGACTCTACAGTTCCTAAACGGTGAGAATGATCGTTGTTTTTCATCTATCCTTGACGTCACCTCTGTAGTGGACTGATGACAACGCTACAGCTAACGAGTCCGGCGTTCGCAAACGATGATCCGATTCCAGACAAGTATGGATACACAACCGAAAACGTGAATCCGCCACTAGAAATCGACGGTGTACCCGAGGAGACCCAGTCATTAGTGCTGGTGTTGGATGACCCGGATGCTGTCGAGCCGGCTGGCAAAATCTGGGATCACTGGGTAGTCTGGAATATCGACCCGACCACGTCGACGATCACCGAAGACTGGAATGCCTCTGGAGCGGTACAAGGACGGAACGATTACGGCGAACGGGGGTACGGCGGCCCGAATCCGCCGGACCGCGAACACACGTATCGATTTCGGCTCTTCGCACTCAACCAGCGGCTCAATCTCGATGCGGATACGACGAAGGATCAACTCGAATCAGCGATGGATGGAAAGGTCATCGCCGAGACACAACTCGAAGGAACGTACGCCCCGTGACCACTGGTAGTAGCGAATAGACATCTTCTCCCGTGGTTCCGATGTCCTCCGTATATTGGAGGGCGGGCACGCCAGCGAGAACCTCTACCTGCAGGCCGAGTCGCTTGGGCTCGCGGCCGTTTCGATCGGCGCCTTCCGCGACGAGCGTGTGCGAGGCATCATGGGGGTACCGGCAAATCAGCGACCGCTGTACATCTTTCCGGTGGGTGGGCGCAAATGATCGAGAGATCGTCTTCAGTCACTGGGGGCTCGCAACGACGACCGTCGCCCACGCCGTATTGACCCTGGTGACTGGCATCGCGTCGCTCGCGGAGCGGTACGGCTATCTCCCGTGGGAACGCTGGCGGGGAATCCTCCGGGTTGCTCACACGGCCTTTGGAGTGCTACTGGTCGTATACCTCCTTGCAACGTATCTCATCGTTCCTATCTGATTGTCCGGAACCGTTCGGTGGTGTTCCATCGGCCACCGGTCGACGGACGATGATCGATTCGTCAGTGCTGTTTCCATTACTTGATCTCGACGTCGAAGGTCAACGTCTGGACCGACTGCTCCGGATCAAAGTCCACCGTCACGGTCTCGTCGTCCACAGCGACGACTTCACCCAGCAGACCAGTCTTTGCGTGAATTTCCTGCTCGAATTCGGCGGGCTATGAGTCAGTCCAGAGTGTTGTCCGATGAGGGGGTCGGCTAGTCCAAGGGTCAGGACGGTGATTCGAGGTACGCCATCGCCTCTTCGTCGGAGACCTGGTCGAAGCGCTCGTAGAACTGGCCGACCCCCATGAAGCTACTCGGCGTCTTGAGACAGATCACCTCGTCAGCCAACTCCTGTAACTCGTGAACGGTGTCGGGCGGTCCGACCGGGACCGCCAGTACTACGCGATGGGCGTCAGTCTTCCGAAGCATCTGAAGGCACGCCCTGACGGTCGAGCCTGTGGCAACGCCGTCGTCGACGACGGCGACGGTCTTCCCGGTCAGGTCGGGCTCAGATCGCCCGCCTCGGTATCGGTCGGCCTTCTGACGCGCGTTCTCGGCTTCCTTCTCGCGCTCCCGCTCGAAGTACTCTTCGTTTGAGCGCGTCCCACGAAATGCTTCTTCGTTGCGCCAGACGCTCCCGTCACTGGCGACGGCACCGATGGCCAGCTCAGGGTTGCCTGGCGCACCGATCTTCGACGCGACGACGATGTCGAGCGGGGCGTCAAGAACGTCGGCGACGGCTCGTCCGAGTGGGAGACCACCCCGAGGGATAGCAAGCACGATATCCACGTCGATTTCCCGCTCGCGGAGCGCTTCCCCGAGTTGTGTTCCCGCCTCAGTACGGTCTTTGAATCGGAGAGAGTCTGGCATGAGTCCTCGATGGAAAGAGATGCCACAGCGGCCTGTAGCATGTGACCGTTCTCACGAACTCGGAATGACCGTGTGAATGATGCCCACGGCGAGTGTCTAGGTCAGTATGTCCCAGACGACCGAGAATCTCGTCCATATCCCGGTCGACGACGTCGAACTTGAGGGAATCCTTAAAATTCCGGAAGGAGCAGGGGGCCTGGTGGTCTTCGCCCACGGGAACGGGTCAAGTCGGAAGAGCCCGCGCAACAACTTCGTTGCGGAGGTCATTCGCGACCGAGGGCTCGGAACGCTCCTGTTCGACCTGCTGACCGAGGAAGAAGACCAAATCCGTGAGAATCGCTTCGATATCCCGTTGCTGACGGACCGTCTCGTTGCCGTCACAGAATGGCTGTGGACGCGTGACGCCCCTCGTGACCTGAACGTGGGCTACTTCGGCTCCAGTACGGGTGCGGCATCTGCGCTCCGAGCAGCGGCTCGTCTGGAAGACGATATCGACGCGATAGTCTCGCGTGGGGGACGCGTCGACATGGCGTCCAAGGTCCTCGACGAGATCACGATGCCGACGCTGTTTATCGTCGGCGGCGGCGACACGCAGGTACTCGAACTCAATCGCGAGGCCTCCGACCAACTTTCCTGCGAGAAGGAACTGCACGTCGTCGAGGGAGCCGGACACCTCTTCGAGGGGAGAAGGTGAACTCGAAGAAGTCGCGGACGTAGCGGCCGACTGGTTTGCCGGGGCGCTACGGTGAGCGTACCTGTATGATATCAGTTACACTTACTGAATCAGAAAGCTCCGCGAATTCCAAGTGGCTGGGAAACTCCCTAATGGCATTATCTTTGCGCAATAATATGTGACCACGTATGGACAAGAACGTGGGCGGAATTGACCGGACTGGCCGTATCGTCATCGGTGTCGTGGTAGCGATAGCGGGTATTGCCGCTCTTACCGGCTATTGGGCCGCTGGAGCTGTAATCGGGGGAATCGCTCTCGTCATCGGAGCTATCCTTCTCGTAACCGGAACCACCCAGAAATGTCCGATCAACGAGGCCGTTGGTATCGACACCACTAAGAGAGAGAACTGACGCAACACTCAGTCAATTCGCAAGATGACGAACACAATGCTTCCCAGCGACCACACGCTGTTTACGTCACCAATCAACATGGAAGAATTTGACACCGAACAGGTACGCTCCGAAGGCTGAGGGGACACTCGAAAGAATGGATCATCAGCGCGCCATCACCACGCTCCCAACGTTCACTGCCTTGGACAGTTCCACGGTCCTCGCTGGCCACAGGCGAGGAACGAGCATCCAACTTGACGAAACATACTTTTCAGGGCAATTGCGAGCCACGGAAGCGTTCGACGACACTTCTGAGGCATCCGCAAACACGAGTCGCAAACAACGACTGCACGATCTCCGGGAATCACGAGATATTTACAGAGGTATCGAGGTCAATGTGGATTCATTCACCGAGGAAGGTCTCTGGAATGCGTCTACACAGTTTCGCCGAGAGTTACAGAGCATCCCGGAAATCAATCATCTCAAGCGCCAGTTCCCGGGACAGTGTTTCGTCGTTCCGGAATGGCTTCGAACTGAAGACCGCCTCCACTACGGGGCACGTGTCTATTTCTTCCAGGATGACGACTCCACGACTCCGAAGGACGTGATGCGGGAAAATATCGATGCGATTCTGCGTGACTCGTTCCCAAAATTCGAGCGATATCAAGGACGGTTGCATGGCTATCCGGACTGCTGTATCGACTTCTACCACGAGCGCTCGTCGAACGCTCCTTCGCCCGAATGGCGTTCGATCGAACCATTTGCTGACCGAATTAACGACGAGGCTCTCGGAAATGGTATCTCTGTATCAATCGACGATGTGCTGCCGCAGTTCTCAGGTTGGGATGATGGTTATGCGTTCTTCGCCCGGGAATTCTTTCCCGAGCCAGGATGCGAGACTGCGCTGACGAAAGGAGAAGCGATCTTCGACAGCCTATCCTCTGAGTATCCCCTCCCTCTCGTCGAAGACTACTTCCGACTCAACTTCGGCTATAACTTCCTGGTTGCTCGGGCAGTCCATACTGGTGGCACTCGCCGACCAGATCCCGGAGAACTCGGAGAGGAGCATCTCATGTTCTATCTACCGCTACGAGAATTATTGACCATCTCTCGATATTCATGATCCAGATATCAGAACATGCTTTGAGTGAGCGAAGACAGACAAATCGACAGCTGATGAGATGCTCCGTTGTTCCTCCGCTGATTCCCGACAGACGAGAAATTTGGAGGGGGTATATGTTCGGCCATGCTATTGTGATCCGAAGATGACCCGTTCACCTCTCACCGGGATGGATAGACGAACTGTTCTCAAAGCACTTGGTGCCCTTTCGACCGTCGGGATAACCGGACTGGCCGGATGTGCTGGCGATGGCAACGGAGACGGAGATGGAGACGATGCAGACACGATTCCGGGTAGTGACTATCCGGCCGTCGACGAGTGGATGACCGAGACGGATATCGGAGCTGCGGCCAATAATTACGATGGAGAGATCGTGGATCTCCGTGACGAGAGTGATGTGACGATTGATGTCGGAGCCGGGGACGACGGGTACGCGTACGGACCATCCGCGGTAGCTGTCTCGGCTGGAACCGAGGTCCTGTGGGACTGGACTGGTGAGGGCGGCCAACACAACGTCGAGGCGGAACCGGACGGCCAGATCGGCGAATCCGACTACGAGTTCAGTTCTGGCGATCCAGTCGAAGGGGCCGATAACGAGTACTCGTACACGTTCGACGAGTCCGGAATCGCCCTGTACCACTGTGAGCCACACCTGTCACTGGGCATGAAAGGATCCATCGTCGTGGACTGATACGGGTCGTTGTGACCATTTTCGGTATGGCCTGACAAACCCCCGTACCAACGGCTACAGAACAAAATCTCAACACCACGGTAATACTGAATCACGACGAGCCGTCTGAATCACCCAAACGATCGCCACGACGGACCGATCGACGGGCACGTGATTCAATCAGAGCGAGTCTACTCGTGACCGCGCGTAACCAGACAAATCACGCCGACAGCGCCTCGCCTAGTCGCGCCTCAAGGTCCCGTAGATCTTCACGCAGTTCCTCGCCCTCCTCACCACCTACCTCCTCAATTCGCTCGGCAAGGCCTTGCAATCGGGAATACTTCTCCTCCTCTTCGACCTCGGTCTTCTGGACGTAGGCCTGTTCCTCGACGTCGTATACCTCCTCTTCCTCGAGATCAGTCGCGGCCAAGACGATGTCGAGCTTGTCGGAATCAACCCCGAGCACCCACTCACGGGGAATACCATTCTCGCTCAAGACGTCGAAGATCGTCTCGTCGTCCTTTGGCCGCCGGCGCTCGCGTGTCGTCCGGCGTATAGTACCGAACCTGCCGTGTAGCTCCTGATCCGGACCGAGACGGCTCAGCAGCGACTCTCGAGCGGTCTGTCGGAGACGGTCCGCCTCGTGTTGCACGTCCGAAAGGAGGACGTACAGGTCGGTCAGCGTGCCTGTCTCGAGTGTCTCGGGATCGACGGGATCCATTGTATCGAGCAAATCTGCCAGCAGGATCGCATCGTCGTGGAGGCGCTCTGGACGAGTACGAGCGTCCGCCGGCGAGATCAGATATGGACTCCCCCGCCCATCTCCGGATCGGGGACGTAGGCGATTTCGTCGTCCTCGACGCCAAAGTCAGCCAACAGTGTCAAGATCGTCGCGTATGGTTCGACCCCGGGCGGGAGTTCAGCCACAGCGAGTCGATGCTCCGCCAGACGATCGGTGAGGACTTCGAACTGCTCCCGCCAGAGCGGACGCTTCTCGCCACTATCGTCGAAGCGGATCTGGAGCCGGTCGGTCGAAATTTCCCTGACTCGAAACGGTCGGTCCGAGAGCAGCGTCACCAGTTCGGTTCCCGGTTCCAGGGCTGTACACCGCTCTTGGATGGCGTTCCAAAGCTCTTCGTGACCGACACTCATACTGTGTGATTTATAATTGTGGGATAAAGAGCTGTTATTCCCTTTTCAAGCGGTGGGAAAGGACACGTCGATTGATGTCGGTCCCCAACCTATATCGACCGTATGAAATTCGACGAGTTCACCGGCGAAGTCCAGCACCGACTCGAGCTACCCGGTACCGGCGAGACGGTACGAGCAATCCGGGCAACACTATTGACGCTGGGCCAGCGTCTTCCCGAAGGCAACGCCGAGGATCTTGCCGCCTCGCTTCCGATGGAGATCAAGTGGTATTTGACCGGGGCCGTCCACGAACACGGCCAGCGCTTCGACTGGCAGGAGTTCGTCTCGCGTGTTAGCGAGATCGAAGAGACTGACCCGGCCGACGCAGCCTACCACGCTCGCGTCATCGTTGACCTGATCCATACGCTGGTTCCGGAGTCGGACTTCCAGCAACTGCGTGACTCCCTTCCCGAAAGCGAGGATGACGAGAACTGGCGCAACCTCTTCGAAATCGTCGATAACGGCGGATGGAGCGAAACCGAGGAGGCATAGACGGGAACGGTGCACAGCCCGAAGTGACGAGTCAAAACGAACGTGAAGATGAAGTTGGTCCATCCGAAGCGGTAGATAGACGCGTTTCTCTGGAGCCCTTGCGAATGGCTCTGATATATTATCTTTTGAGTGATATGAATAGCAACGCCCCTTACGCGCTCGCCCTCAACGAATGTTGTGAGTGGTGGGATGACAGAGTGGACTAACGTGCCTGCCTGGAAAGCAGGTGGCCGAGAGGCCTCGTGGGTTCGAATCCCACTCCCACCGTATCTGTTGTAGTACGAGTAGTGTTGGCGAATACGCTGTGATTTCCGATAGTACCCGTCGTTAGTATGTGTTCTAGAAGACTAGAAGGCGCTTATTCAGCAAATAACGTAGCAATACTTTGAAGGCGGATCGGCCGGAGGCAGCCTATCACGTGCAAGTTATCATGGAGTTCGTGAGTACGCTTGTTCCGCAGTCCGACCTACAACGTCGCCAGTTCCGGTGATGTGGGTCCGTGAGCCGGAATCGAGTGGGTGACAAACCATTTGGACGTGATTCCCGTAGTCGCGCATAGTAGAGATGTACGAAGACATACTGCTCCCGTTCGATGGAAGCGATGGGGCTGCGGAGGCACTGCATCACGCCGCCGAAATTGCACACTGGGCCGACGCTACCATCCACGTCCTCTTCGTCGCGGATACGACACGCGATAGCGTCACCGTCGTCGAAACCCAGGTCGTCGACGCACTCG
Source organism: Haloplanus sp. GCM10025708 (assembly GCF_042663985.1). NCBI lineage: Archaea > Methanobacteriati > Methanobacteriota > Halobacteria > Halobacteriales > Haloferacaceae > Haloplanus > Haloplanus sp. GCM10025708. Next base: position 189,000 of record NZ_JBHSZA010000003.1, on the reverse strand, counting down.
TCCAGGAGGGCAAGGACATCGTCGAGGAAGCAGAGAAGACACTGCAGACGCTCGGAGCGAACTACGATTCCGACGTCGTCCAGGGGAATCCAGCGCCGACGATCGTCGAGTATGCCGAGCGTTACGATTACGACCTGATCGTGATGCCAACCCACGGCCGGAAGGGGTGTCACGATATCTTCTCGGAAGTGTCACCGAAAAGGTCGTCCGTCTGGCGTCCGTCCCCGTTCTTACGGTGCGGATGCAGCCCGACGAGCAACTGGCGTTCCCCTACGAGAACATCCTCATCCCGACCGACGGGAGTGCCGGTGCGGGCAACGCTGCCGAGCATGGTCTCTCACTTGCGGCGGCTCTCGATGCGACCGTTCACGCGCTATCCGTCGTGGATGATACGTCGCTCGGTCTGGATGTTCGCTCCACTGTATCGGGACGGGACGGAGAACAGGTGGCGACTGATGCCGTTGACGACCTCCTCTCCGAGGCAGAGACCCACGGTGTCACGAACATCGTCCGGCACATCGAACACGGGACGCCGATCGAGGGCATACTCGACACGATCGAGTCGAGTGACATCCACGCCGTGGTGATGGGGACGACGGGGCGACGCGGGACTGATCGAATTCTACTCGGGAGCGTCGCCGAAAAGACCGTTCGCTCTGCGCCCGTACCCGTTATCACGGTTGGGCACGGGGAGTAACGGTTCCGTCGGGTGTCGCGTGGCTATTACATCTCCTTGCTTATTTACTGCGAGACTCGGTAATAGGGCATAATGACTCCGCTCAAGCGTCGTCTCCGTCTTGTTGCTGGTCTCGCGCTCATTTCCAGCCAACAGGAGTTCATCGACCAAGCCGTGAGGGCGAACTCGAAGATCAACCTGATGACCGGACTATTGCCTTACCTACACTCTTTTTAAGAAATCGATATGATGTCTTGACGAAGGACGATCACTACTATCTCGAAAATGACTCGCACTCCCAGAAGATCCATGGACGGGATTTCCTGAGCGATGGTCGATCCTCTAACATCGCCCCTCAGTGAAGTCGTCTTACATCTCCTCCTCGCGGGTGGCCTCGGCGCGCTCATCGGTCTGGAACGCGAACAGAGCGAATCCGGGGGAACCTTCGCCGGGAGTCGGACGTTTCCGCTGATCGCACTCTATGGGGCGCTCGTTCAGGCGTTCTTCCCAGCTGTGCTTCCCCTCGCATTCGGGACGCTCGTCGTGCCACTCACCGTCGCGTACGTCGGAAAAATCTGGTACGAAGGCGATATCGGCCTGACGACGCTCGTGGCCGCCCTCGTTACCGTTGTCCTCGGTGCGATGACGATGCATTCCGACCGCGGCGCGATCATCGCGATCATCGTTGGAGGTGCCGTCACAGTCCTGCTCTCCGTGAAAGGACCCGTCCACGAATTCGCCGATCGGATCGAGGAGAATGAACGGCGGGCGTCCGTGAAGTTCATTCTCGTCGTCCTCGTCGTCTTGCCGACACTTCCCGACCGGTCGCTTGACGCCCTCTACGGCCTCAATCCGAGATTCATTTGGTTGATGGTCGTCTTCGTCACTGGCCTTGGATTCGTGGCATACGTCCTCGGACAAACGTTCGGTCCCGAACGCGGAATCGCCCTCACGGGGATCGTCGGAGGGTTCGTCTCGTCCACGGCAACGACCGTCTCGATGGCCGAGAAGACGACTCAGAACGCGACGCTCTATCACGTCTGTGCCTTCGCGGTCGTCATCGCCTCTATCGTGATGTTCCCCCGAGCACTCATCGAGATTGCAGTCGTCAACCCTGACTTGCTCCCGAGCGTCGCGTTCCCGTTAGGAGCGATGACTGTTGTCGGGGTGGCTGCTGCCGGGGTGTTGTACTGGCGAACCGCATCCGACGAGACAGTGGAACCGGAGGAACTCAAGAATCCGTTACGCCTGCAGCCTGCCCTCCTCTTCGGGGCAATATTCGCGGCCGTGTTGCTTGTCTCCGAGTATGCCAACGAGTGGTTCGGTGCGTCGGGGGTGTACGCGACCGCGTTCCTCTCCGGGCTCGCCGATGTCGATGCGATGACGATCACGTTGAGTCAACTCGCAGCCGAGGGGACAGTCTCGACGCAGGTCGCCACGACGGGAATCGTCATCGCGGCCATCGCAAACACCTTTGTGAAAGCCGCGTTAGCGTGGGTTCTCGGCACCACCAAGTTAGGGAAACTCGTATCTATCGTGCTTGGCGTCGTCGTCCTGAGTGGTCTCATTTTTCTTGGACTGTGAATCCTTGCTGCTGGCGAAGCCCGCCGCCTGTAATTTAGTATAGTTTATATCAATTATCTAATATTGAAGTCTGGAAAACCCTCGAATAGACGTTGGACGTGAGCACGTTCAGACCTAGCCCTTCCGGCCCGACGATGACGCCTGCAAGGAACAAAACACGACACTCGGGATCCGGAGCCGATCTGCAAGGACTTGCGCAGCGACGCCTAATCCCATGATCGTCACGACGATCTGGACGATGTCGATTGCGGCACTCATGTCGTGGAGCCACAGGGGGTGGGGAATAGCTGGTAACGAGAATACTGCGATCGCTCTATGAACTACAGAAACACCAGTCTACAAAGTGCCTTTCAAATCAAACGGTGGCGTCATCACTGAAAGAGTACGATCCTCACTCGCCTGCCGACGGAAGCCCGGAGAGTGATACGATCCTCCCACGAGCGGAAACGATCGGTCACCCTCGAGCATCCAGCCGAACCGCTTCTCCCAGAACTCCTCGCTCGGAGGTTTCTTGCTCTCACCGTACGTCTTGCGGTCACGAATCTGTCGCTCGAGCACGTCGCGTGCCTCGTTGAGTGCGTGACTCGCCCCATAACCTTCTCCGGAGGCGATGTACAGTCCTCGGTCAGTGTGTAGTCGGATGCGGGCGAGTAAGAGAGGCGTCCCCGGAGTTTCTCGTCGTGCTCGTGGAGGTGGATCTTCGCGTCCAGGATCCTCATCCCGTGGTCTCGGTCGTCGAACTTCTCGACCATTGCCACGACGTCCTCGTATTGCACGTCGCTCAGCAGGTCAGTGCCGTAGATCTGGACGGCCCGATTGCCGCCGGCCTCCCACGTCAGCGAATCGAGGACATCCGTTTTCGTGACGACCCCGTACGGCCGGCCGTTTTCAATGACGACGAGCGACGATCCGTCGATGGCGAACATCTCTTCGACAGCCGTTTCGAGTGTCGCCTCCGGATGAATGGTGTGTACCGGAGAGACCATGACGTCTCGGACCGGGAGATCGAGAATACGGGCGAGTTCCCCCTCCCGGGCACCGAAGCCACCGTGAGCCCGTCCGGTGCTGGTGGAGACGTCCCCGCCGAACGAATCCGTTCCGCCCGCATCGCCCCCTGGCTCTGCGTCGCGGAGCGAACCGTGAGAGCGGTCACGTCGTAGAGGCTCAGGATGCCGATCGCCGTCCCGTCCTCGACGACCGGGAGGTGGGTAATCCGGTTTTCCCGGAAGACGTGGAGCGCTTCACCGAAGGTCGACGCCGGATCGAGCGTGACGAGATCAGCAGTGTAGGCCTCAGCGACGGTCGCCGCGTCGAGGAACGGCTGGACCTTCTCGAGAATCGCGTCGACGGTGACGACGCCCACGAGCTCGCCCCCGTCGAAGACCGGAAGGAGCCGTGTATCGCTGTCGATCATGAGCTGGGCGACCTTGCGGACGTCCTCGTCGGGGACGAGTCGGGGAACGTGCCAGACCAGCGATCCGATCTTCTCGTTGGGCTGATGATGTGAGGTGGCGAGCTGTCTCCTGTGACGACTCCCTCGAACACGTCGCCGCGTACTACGACCCCTTTGACGGTGGGATCGTCGAATGTCCCGACGAGCTTCGAGACGGGTGTATCCGGGGGAATTCTACGTAATCTTCCGAGACGATGTCGGTAATGTCCATGGCTGGGAGTGTATGTCCGCTCTGGTTGGTCGTCGGTCAGTTCGTCCGCGAGTGCGCTGCCGATAGGTGATATTTCGGTATGAGTTCACAAGTGCTCGCTGGTCGTTCCCGATATCTGGAAAGCGACGTGCAGGGCTCGTCCCGCGACGAGCCACCCCAGAGATCATCCCTATCCCGTTCGACCCCCTCGATCGATATATTCGCCAGTGTATCGGCGTCATCCGGTTCCCTCCACGACGTGCGATCTTGCAGCGTCATGGGGACTCCTGTCCAGTTTCGTTCGAACGGTCGAGTCGCTAGCTGACTTCTTGCTTGAGTTGGTCGTCGTTGACGTTCACTTCGAAGACACACTCGGTACCGTTTTCCAATCTCGTCGTCTCTCGAATATTCGCACTCACGAGTTCGTTATCGAAGTAATACGGGATGAATCGAGTCATGACCTGCTCGTAGACCGCCGTCTCGATCGTGCGGATGGCCTTTCTGGTGGTCGTGTCGACCGCACGAAATCCATGTTCGAGGGCGTCTTCCCACTTCTCGAGGATGTCCTCGGGTCTATCTCCTCTGGCTTTCTCGATCGATTCGAGGGCCTGCTCGCTCGCCCGTTCGAGATCCTCCTGCTGCCTGTTCGGCCTGTCCGCCAGCACCGTCTTCGATGCGAGCCTGTTCGACGGTCTTCTCACTCACTTCCTCGCCGAGTTCTTCGTGAGCTTTCGGTCGCCAGTTGTCCCACTCAGCGAGTGCGTCCTCATCGACGTCGCTCTCTCGCAACGCTCGGGCGATCCGCTCACCGTGTGCGACGACGTCGTCCCACGAACCGCGAACACGAAAGCCGGAGACGCGTTCTTCCATAACAACGGTCACCTCGAACGGTGACTCACTCCGAATAGCCTTCTTGGAGGAATTCCCCTTCCGTCTCGTAGATGGAAACTAACTCCGTGATGAACTCCTCGTACGATTCGCCCTCCTCGAGATGGTCGTCCAGTCGGTCTTTGAGTTCGTCGCTGATTTCGAGCGTGTAGGTCATGATCGGGGGTGTTGCTGTTTCAACGCCTTCCCGAAAGTGGGCGACGTGGAAATACCCTCACAGCTATTCCCGCTCGATAGTAATTGTCGACCAGTACATCCAACTCCCATCATGATTATCAGGATATATCGATGGCTGCAGTGACTGTTGGGACGTTTCTCGTCTTTCTGATCATTCTCGTCGCTCTCGTTTTGTTCGTCACCGAACCCATCCCGATCGACGTCACAGCGATCGGGATCATGGTCACGCTGATGATACTCGGTCCGTGGACGGGCGTTTCGCCGCGCGAGGGGTCTCCGGCTTCTCGAACCCCGCAACGATCACGATTCTCGCGATGATGATCCTGAGCGAAGGCGTCCGTCGGACGGGTGCGATTCAGCGTCTCAAAAAGACAGTCGCCTCCTACACGGGCGAGAGCGAACACAAGCAACTCGGTGCAACGATCGGGCTCGTCGGTCCGCTCTCGGGAATCATCAACAACACCGCTGCCGTCGCCGTCTTGCTGCCGATGGTGAGCGACCTCGCTCACGAGAACGGGACGTCGCCGTCGAAACTGCTACTCCCGCTTTCCTACGCGTCGATGGCTGGAGGGATGCTCACGCTCATCGGCACGTCGACGAATCTTCTGGCCAGCGACGTGGCGAGTCGACTCGCCACCGACTATCCCTCCGTGCACGCATTCTCGATGTTCGAGTTCACCCACCTCGGTCTCGTGGTGTTTCTCGTCACCGGGGTGTACCTCCTTACGGTCGGGTACTGGCTTGCTCCGTCTCACGTGACGCCCCGCAGTAAGCTCGAAACGACCCAAAAGGAGGAGTTTCTCACCGAGGTGATCGTGGGCGACGAATCACCGTTCGTCGGCTCGACGATACGGGAAGCGCTCGAAGCGGTCGAATTCGAAGCGAACGTCACCCAGCTTATTCGTGATGGTGACTATCATCGAGAGCCGAGACTGTCAATGACGATACGGGAGGGAGATACCTTCACGATCCGGCTCACGGAAGACGCGTTACGGACGCTACATGAGGTAGAGGGGATCGAGTTCGTTCCGGAAGTCACGCCGCCAGGTGGTCTCGACGCGCTCGGCCCCGGGCAAACGCTCGTCGAAATCGTCGTTACCGCCGGGTCCGATCTCGTCGGCGAAACGGTCGAGTCGTCACGGGTTCAAGACCAGTATCAGACGGCTGTTCTGGCCATCCGCCGTGGCGGTGAGACCGCCTACGAACGCCTCACGGAGTATCGAATCCGTCCGGGCGACCTGCTCCTCATCGAGTCCGAACCGGACACCGTCGACCGTCTTGCTGACGATCCGAACGTGATCGTGGCTGGCGAACTCGCCGTCCAGCAGTTCCGGTCGTCGAAACTCCCGATCGCAGTCGGCATCGTGCTTTCGGTCGTCGGAGTAGCGGCACTCGGCATCCTGCCGGTCATGGTCGCAGCACTTGGCGGCGTCCTCATGATGATCGTGACTGGGATCGTCAAGCCAGCGGAGGCCTACGAAGCCGTCCAGTGGGACGTGATCTTCCTCCTGGCCGGCGTCATCCCGCTCGGCAGGGCGCTGTCGGAGACGGGCGGTGCCGACCTGCTCGGTACGCTCGTCGTCTCGACGGCTGACTTCCTGCCCACAATCGCCGTTCTCGGACTGTTCTATCTGCTAACCGCTACGGTGACCAACCTCATCAGCAACCAGGCCAGCGTCGTGTTGCTCATCCCCGTCGCCGTCGACGCCGCCGCCCGGTTGAACGCGAACGCATTCGCGTTCGTTCTCGCAGTCACGTTCGCGGCCAGTACCGCGTTTATGTCGCCGGTCGGGTATCAGACCAACCTCTTCGTCTATGGTCCCGGTGGATACGAGTTCAGCGACTACGCTCGCGTCGGCGGACCGCTTCAGGTGATCCTGGCCGTCGTAACGACCCTCGGGATCGCCGCATTCTGGGGGCTCTAACAAATAGTGTACGCTCTTCCGTAGGAGATTGTTGATACAGCTCGTTCGCTCACCTGATTGACTGAGTTCGGCGCGTAGAGCGGTTCCGCCTCGATTGGCCAGCTTGCAACATTCACCACGAAATCGCAAGACTGCGCTCTATCGACAATGTACTACACAAGAGCAAAAAGGCTTTGGCGCCATCTTCGTCGATCACCACGGCCGCTCAGAACACACAGAACGGATACTCGGCAGCGTCGCGAAGGAGATCGTCGAACGGGCACCCATCCCGGTGACTATCGTGCGCAGTAGAAACTCTGGAAAGCACCACTAGAGGAAGAAGACCAGTGGGAGAAAGCCGACGAATCCCACGATCGCACCTGTGGCGAGGTACGTCTTTGCGTTTTCGAGTTGTTCACCGGCTTCGAGACCCTCGGGGATGATGTCTTGGACGACGAGGTACAACATTGCCCCTGCCGCGAAGCCGTATCCGAACTCTAAAAATTGTTGAGCAAGTTGTAAGAAGTAATACGCGATCACTGCGCCGATGGGTTGGGGTAACGACGAGAGGGCTGCCGCCCCGAACATTTGCGCGTTACTGACGCTCCCTTCGTCAGCGAGTGGTACGCCGATCGCCACCCCCTCGGGAATGTTATGGATGCCGATCGTGACCGTCATCACGACCGCGAGCAACGGGATCGAGAATCCGATCACACTGATCGTCGTTGACGATTCGAGTTCCGCGAACGAGACGCCGACGGCAATCCCTTCGGGGAACGAGTGGACAGTGAGGACGAGCAACACGGAAAGAATGGTCTTGAGGTCGCTCTTCGCGATATCAGTCGCGCCGGCGTCGAAATCAAGCCAGTCGATTACGGTGTGCGTGAGGACGACGAGAAGCACTCCACTGACGAGCCCCGTGATTCCGATCCACGTGTCCCCGGAGTGACTGTACATCTTGTACCCCAGCCCGAAGATAGACGCCGATGTCATCAACCCAGCAGCAAGCCCCCAGAGTCCGACATTCCATTCGTCGCTCACGTCGCGAGCCCAGAAGAGTGGAATCGTTCCGACACCAGTAGTAAGTGCGCTCACGAGACCAGCGGTAAAGATCAGCCCATAAATCTGCCAGCTCATACGGGGATGCTACCAGCTTCGGGAGAGGTGTTTATGAATCCTCGACAATCGAGAGAACTGACTCCAGCAACGGGGATCCGACGATCCCAACTCAGCTTTGCACGTTGGGAGTGTGACATATTTATATCACAAACGGACACGAGAGACGGTCTGCTGGTGGATTCTCGAAGTTACCGGAACGGAAATCAGGCGTCGCCGGGGGTGCGTAACTGGGGATATGGCGTTGATCGTGACTCCAGGCGGAGAGTCACCAGTGATTCGATTGGCTGACTACTGGTTCAAAACCGCTTCTACCGTCTGTTTCGACCAAATAAATGTGAGATATCCAACGTGCAAAGCCGAGGATCCCAAGTGAGAGAACCTCGCCGTTGAGCATCTCGCCACCTTCTAGGCCGAGCGTATTCTTGTCAAAAGTGACCTCGTGCTCGTCCATCGGGGGAGAGGAGTTTCCCACGACGACTGCTCTACCAGACGCTGCAACATACGAACAGATGTCTCTATTCACTCGCTGCCACCCTCGGAAGTTCGATACGTTCGAACATCCTTGAGCGTCGGGATACCGCGTCGAGCACCCTTCTCGCGCGTGGAGAGTGACCCGGCGATCGTTCCACTTTCGATGGCTTCCTGCAATGATGCCCCGGCTGCGAGTTGGGCCGCCAAGAAGCCATTCAGGACGTCGCCGGCACCGGTCGTATCGATCGCTTTCACCGTCGGTGGCGTTACAGTGAACCGTCGCTCCGCTTCGACGATAACATCGTCGGCACCACGTTTGCGAATGAGGACTCCGTCGAACTCGTCAAGGGAGGAGTGGAGTGCCCGATACTCGTTTTCATTCGGGGTGAGGTAGTCGACCGCATCGCAACCAAGAAGATCTTCGATGCCATCTGCAGGCGCGGGGTCGAGGATGACGGTCGGTCGATCCCGTTCGGCAGCCAGATCCGAAAGCAGTGCCGCAACTGGCTCAATCGGGATCTCGTTTTGCAGGAGGAGACACTCGGCCGAGAGAATCGTGTCGTACTGCTCTCGGATGTAGGCACTATCGATAGCACTATTCGCCCCCGGCCGGACGATGATCCAGTTGTCGCCCTCCTGCCCGACGAACACGTAGGCCATTCCAGTTGGTTCTGACGCAGTTCCGATCTGAGTGACACCGACTCCAACTTCCGTGAGGTGACTGCGGACCCCGAATTCCCTGCCATCGGGGCCTACCTTGCCGAGCATTTCCGTCTCTGCTCCTGTCTTCGCCGCAGCTACAGCCTGGTTTGCGCCTTTCCCGCCATGACGAATACTATCGGCATCAGCTGGGAAACCCGTCGGAACCGCCTCGATCTGGACGGTCTGGCCGCGGTCCGGAAACCAGCTATATCGGTTTCTGAGATCGGTGATTTCGGCATCTGACACGTGGTGTATCTTGTCCACGTTGATGCTCCCGAGACTGACGACATCTCCCATATCGCGAATTCACTCGAGCACAGTTTCTCTCATCGGATGAGTGTCACAGGAACCGTTGCCCGCCGTGCGACCATTTCCGCGATGCTCCCGAATACGGGTCGTTCTTCCTCCGTGCGTCCGTGCGCTCCGAGGACGATGTGATCAATATCTTCCTCATCAGCGTAATCCACGATGATCCGCTTCGGGTCACCGATCTCGGACGTGGTGGAGACCTCGCGGTCGTGCTCATCAGCGAGTTCTCGAGCCTCGTCGAAGAGTTGCTCTGAGACTTCCTCAGCCCGGTCATACCACTCTTCGGATCCCATCAAGGGTTCATACGAGGTTTCGAAGTCAGGATAGGCACCGTAGCCGGGCTCGAAGAGATCAACCACGTGAAGCACGGTGATCGACGCATCCGGGAATTCTTCGAGTGCATGACGAAGTGCCCTTCGCGACAGCGGTGAGCCATCGAGCGGGACGAGAATATTATCCGTCACATCTCCACCCCCTGAACGATAACCGTCCGAACGGTTTCGAATCAATCTGGACTCGGGGTCTCTCTGTGATCAACGCCATTATCGATTTTTACTTGAAGCGAGGCAACATAGGAGTCGTCGGTGATTCCAGTCGAGTGAGAATCCACGAGTGAATTCCTGGATTACTGATACATACCCTTCATCGCCGGTTGCTGGTCCTGTTGTTGCTGATACTGCTGGAGTTGTTCCGCGATCTGTTGTTTCTGTTTCTGGATCTCCTCTGCCTGTTCGAGTAGTTCCTGCGTGTCGATGTCGAACTCGACGAGCGGTTCGAGAGCCTCTTCGATCACAGTACGGGCAGCCGCTGGATCCGGAATGTAGGGGTTCGAACGCACGATGAGCACCGCCGCCGGAACGTCGCTGTGGTAACAATCGGCCAGTAACGCACCGGTCACGCCACCGACGACGCCAGAGTCGGCCAAGGTGATTCCTGCATCGGCGAGAGCAGTCTCCAGATTATCTGTCGTGGCAACTCCGACGACCTCCCCGATCTCGTCTTCGGACTCCGCCGGAGCCCCCGCCAAGAAGATGGCCTGTTCGAATTCCTCGGCTAAGTCCTGCAGGACACACTGACTCAGAGAATCAACTGCGGCAGGTGGGACCGGGATATCGCTCTGGAGGGTCATTACAGCTGGATCCTCCCCTGCGTAGACACGTACTGCGTCACGAACCCGCCCCTCGTCGAATGCTGCAACCGATGGGAAATCGTCGGAAACGATGGTTCCGTGCTGATCCAGCTCGAGCTGCTTCGTGATTCGATCGACTGCGATCGAGGCGACCAATCCCAATCCGGGAAGCCCTTCGATGAGCGTTGGCGATTCGGCCCGTAGTTCTGTCGTCTTCTCGAAACTCGTCGATGAATCAGGAGTCATTACTCGACACCGAATCTACCATCGAATGTCACGGCTTTATCAGCACCTCTGATTCCTAATTCGTGAGACCGATGCTCCGTTTACTCACGAAGACTCATCAGAGGATTCGGCTGGCATACGAACCGTCAATACCGGAGCATCGGAGAGCCGGACGACTTTTTCGGTGACGCTGCCGAGGAGATATCGATCCAGCCCCGTACGGCCATGCGTCCCCATCACGACGAGATCGATGTCGTGTTCATCGGCGTAATCGAGAATAGCTCGGTGGGGTGCTCCCTGTGCAACGACGCCTTCGATCGTTTCCACGTCGGCTGCCTCTGCTTGCTGGATCACCTCATCGATCGCGTGCTCACCAGCCTCTTCGAGGGCATCGAGCGTTCCTGGAACTGAGGAATCGATACCGACGTTCGTATCGACGACATAGATCGTGTGGAGCGCGGCGTCGTAGGTCGTTGCGAGATCGTTCGCGTGTTCGGCGGCGGCATGTGACCCTTCACTGCCATCCGTCGGAACCAATATCTGGTCGTACACGTCGAACCTTTGGTGCCGGAGGGACAAAGAGCGACTGTCGATTACAAGAAGCCGAGAACTCCTCGGTCCGCGCTCTATGGGAGATTCAGGCTCGGACCCGTGTTCCGGTCTCGCCGGCCAGTGCATCCATCAGGTGCTCGGGCGAGGTGACCACGGCTCGCTCTCCGCCTTGTTCGATAAAGTGGAGACAGGCCTCTATCTTCGGTTGCATGCTCCCCTCGCCGAACTCACCCGCATCGAGATGCGCGCGCAACTCATCGGGTGAAGGCCGACAGAGCGGGCGCTGGTCGGGCGTATCGTAGTTCACGTACGCGAACTCGACGTCCGTCAGGATGACGAGAGTATCGGCGCCGAGTGCCGAGGCGAGCAGTTGCGAGGCCTTGTCCTTATCCACAACTGCTTCGATACCCCGGAGCCCGTCGTCACGAACGACGGGAATGCCCCCACCACCAACGGTGATCACGAGGTTCCCTCGCTCCACGAGACGAGCGATTTCCTCTCCTTCGACGAGTTCGACGGGCTCGGGAAATGGAACGACACGTCGGTACGGGCGGTCACCGGTCGCGACGCGCCGCGTCTCGAATGATTTCTCCGCTGCTTCCGCTTCCGTGTAGAACGGTCCGACGGGTTTCGTCGGATTTTGGAAGGCGGGATCGTCGGCGTCGACGACCACCTGCGTCACGACGGTGATGAAGTCGGGTGAGTCAGTAAGTTCGTTGTCGAGGGCCTGTTGGAGCAAATAGCCAATCTGGGCCTGGGTTTCGGCGACCAGCACGTCGAGGGGTAATTCAGGCGTCTCGCTGACGCGCTCCTGCTGTAAGAGGAGGTTGCCGACCTGCGGTCCATTCCCATGGGTCAACACCACGTCGTAGCCGGCCCGGATCGCATCCGCGATCTGTCGGGCTGTTCGCGCTATCACGTCAAGCTGTTCGTCGATCGTCCCAAGACCGTGCTCACCGAGTAGCGTGTTTCCGCCCAGCGCCACGACGATCGGAGCCGTTCCCGGCTCGTGAGAGGTGCCGCCCATACTAATTCCACTCTCCACACGTAGTTAGTACTATGAGTCAGACGCGAATCGTCATCATGGGTGCAGCGGGCCGCGACTTCCACGACTTCAATACCGTCTTTAGAGGCGACGAGCGCTTCGACGTCGTCGCGTTCACACACACCGGCACGCAGAACATCGGCGAGCTCGATGAACTCCCTAACCGCCGCTATCCCTCGGAGTTGGCCGGTGAGGGCTATCCAGAGGGCATCCCGATCCGCGCCGAATCGGACCTCGAGACGACCGTCGACGAGGAAGAAGTGGACACGGTCGTGTTCTCCTATTCCGACGTCTCGCACGAACACGTGATGCATCAGGCGTCGCGTGTACTCGCCGCCGGTGCCGACTTCCGGCTGATCGGCCCGGACCGGATGATGCTCCACGCGGAGGTCCCCGTCGTCGCTGTCGACGCGGTCCGAACCGGATGTGGAAAGTCACAGACTGCACGGAAATTCGCCGATCTGCTACTCGAACGTGGGAGGGACGTGGTCGTCGTCAGGGAGCCAATGCCGTACGGTGACCTCGTCGCCCAACGGGTCCAGCGGTTCGAGTCGATGGACGACCTCGACGAGAGTAACGTGACCATCGAGGAGCGAGAGGAGTACGAGAGTCACATCGAACGTGGCCACGTCGTGTACGCGGGTGTCGACTACGAGGCCATACTGGACCGTGCCCAAAACAAGGCCGGGATCATCGTCTGGGACGGCGGCAACAACGAGCTCCCATTTTACGTCCCCGACGTCCACGTCGTCGTGGCCGATCCCCACCGTGCCGGATCCGAACTGCGATACCATCCGGGTGAAACCAACCTCAGGATCGCGGATTACGTCCTCATCAACAAGGAGAACACCGCCGACGTGGCCGGGATTCGCGAGGTCGAAGCAAACGTTCGGCAAACGAATTCGGACGCGGAAATCATTCACGCGAACTCGACGATTACGGCCGATAGGAACGCCATCGCTGGAAACCGCGTGCTCGTCGTCGAAGACGGACCAACGCTCACACACGGTGACGCTTCCTCCGGCGCCGGCCTGATCGCTGCCCGGAAATACGGAGCTGGAGAAATCGTCGATCCGGTCCCCGCGGCCGTCGGCTCGCTCAAGCGCGTCTTCGAAGAATACAATCACCTCGATAGGGTGGTCCCGGCAATGGGCTATAGCGATGCACAGATCCGGGATCTCGAAGCGACGATTCAGAACGCAGCACCCGAGGTCGTGGTCTCGGGGACGCCCCACGACCTCGCGCGACTGATTGACATAGATATCCCTATAGTACGGGTTCGCTACGAACTCGAGGAGAAAGACGTCACGCTCGACACGGTACTCGATCGCCACGCTCAAACGTTGAACCTCTGAAATCTATCTAACGTCGATTCATCGGAATCTATGGATACCGCTCTCAGTCGCTTGCGTGCCCGGCTCGAAAACACCCGGGTCTTTGCCTCGTCTCGGAGCAGGCGGCGCTTCCTCGTGCATCTACTCGCGCTCGGACTCGCAGTTGTCGTCGTGACTGTTCTTATTCAACGTCACTTCGCGTTCTTAACCGATGCGCAGGCCTTGCGTGAGTACATTCGTGGGTACGGTATCTTGGCCCCCGTCGTGCTTATTGTTCTCCAAGCAGTCCAGGTCGTTGCCGCACCGATCCCGGGACAGGTCCTTGCTGTTGTCGCCGGCTATCTCTTCGGTGCATGGTGGGGAACGGTATACAACATGATCGGTATCACCATCGGAAGTACCATCGCATTCTGGATATCCCGGCGATACGGTCGTGCGTATGTGGAGAACATCGTCCATGAAGAGGTACTCACGCGATTCGATACCGTCACCGACGACTATGGCCAACCCGCGTTGTTTCTCATCTTTCTGGTTCCGGGACTCCCGGACGACGTCATCTGTTTTGCCGGCGGACTCACCGATATCCCACTGTGGCGACTCGTCGTTATCGCCGTAATCGGACGAGCACCGGCATTCTTCCTCGTCAACGTTGTCGGTGATCTGCTCGGCACTGACCATTTCTTGGCCGCTGCGGTGCTCGCCGTCATTCTTGTCGTGATTTCCGCGGTCGGATATCGATACCGTGACCTGCTTATTCGGCTTTTTGGAGGGAATTCGTAACGGGCGACCGCCGCATCAATTCCGTTGACAATTCGTCGTCGTTTTGTGGAACTTGTACCCGTTACGATAACACGTCCGCCACTCTACCGATAACATAGAGTGATTCCCTCGATCTCCTGGATAGACATTAAGATATACTCTCCGAATGGTTGGATCCCGATACCCTCTGTCCCGGCTCTTAGCTCGTGTCGAGATGGACCGTCAAAACTGGCACATCAACGGTACGGACGACCCGTTCCGTCGTACTGCCCAGAAGTGTATGCTCGAGGCCAGTCCGTCCATGCGTTCCCATCACCACAAGATCGACATCGGCTTCGTCGATGTATTCACGAATGATCTCGTGCGGAACGCCGAGCCGAATCGCCTCGGTCGCGGGAATGTCCTTCTCCTCAGCTTGGTCCAGTACCGGAGTTGTCGGCCTCTCACCAGATTGATCGAGCAACTGGATGACCTCGTCACGGTCCATCTCCGTGCTGATCGGACTCATTCGGACATCGACTACATAGAGCGCATGTAGCGTCGCGTCATATTTACTCGCGATATCAACTGCATGTTGGGCAGCCGCGTTCGCCCCCTCGCTACCATCCGTCGGCACGAGAATTGTTTCGTACATTTGTCTCGGTCTTGGCTACCGGTGGGCAATAGTCTATAAGGAATTCCCACACGGTGACAAACCAGTGACTTTGGGCTCATGTATCTCTCCACGAGTGATATGGGTCGGTCGAACGATTCCGGCAGTACACTGCTTGGTTTTTGAGCGAAAACACGCAGGTGTGATTCCCGGAGAATAGGAACTACCGATCTGACCTAACCCAACGTAGAGCGTAGTCTCTAGATATGAGCGAGGTCTTTGCTACGGATCGCACGACTCCAGAGGGGCCGGCGACGAGCGTCCGCGTCGGGGTATTGAGTTTCCATAATAGCAAAGAAACCAAAGCGATCTGCAACGCAGTTCGGGCACTCGGTCACCAACCAGTCTGGCTCCGCGAAGAAAATACCCGAACCTGGATGGAAAACGGGACGCTCCACTTCGATCCGGACGTCGATGTCGTCGCGAACCGACTCCTGACGACGAAGGCCTCGCAACCGCTCGATGATCTCGGCATCGCGACGAGCTATGCCGCCGCCCGTCCCGTTCTGAACGCGCCCGAAACCGTCATGCGGGCGATGCACAAATACGGCGCGGCGGCGACCCTGGCTGCAGCAGGCCTCCCGGTCCCGGACGCCTACATGGCCTTCGCTCATCAAACCATCAATAACGGCGACCACCCCGTCGATGGACAGACCGTTCACAAGCCCGCTATCGGGACGAACGGCGACCGGATGGAACTCGTGGACGTGAACGAGGCCGTCTCTCCGCAGATCGCCCGACGACGGGCGTTCCTCCAGCAGTTCCTCGACACCGACGCGGAACGACCGTTCGATGTCCGTGTCTACGTCGTCGACGATCACATCGTGGGCGCGATGAAACGGTACGCGCCAGCAGATGAATGGCGGACCAACGTCGCGCTCGGCGGCGACGTTGAGGGGATCTCGGACGACCTTCCCGAGGATGCCGCCCGCCTCGCGACAGAGGCGACGACCGTTCTCGATCTCGACTACGCGGGCGTCGATCTGCTGCGGCGTGACGACACGTGGTACGTCCTCGAAGTGAACGCGACAGCCGGGTTCAAGGGCTTTTTCGAAGCGACGGGTGGGAGTCCCGCACCCTACATCGCCCGGCTCGCGATCGAGCGGGTAGAGGGACGCGTCGAGTCAGAGCGGGTCGCGGAGCTCGCCACAACACTCGACGACTCCGTGCCCGACTGCAAACCCTCGATCGATTCGAAGCCAGAGAGTCCGAAGACGGTCGGCTACACCGAGCACGTGGCCGTGAGCGGGGGACGGGAGATCGAACACGCGGTCGCCAAGTCAGACACTGGCGCCCAGCGAACGAGCATCGACATCGATCTCGCCGCGGCCATTGGAGCGGGTCCGATCGTCGACACGACGCGCGTGAAATCCGGCACGCGGAACGGGAGACAGAAGCGCCCACTCGTCGACCTCGAGGTCAAACTCGGCAATCGGTGGCACTCCACGACGGCCAGTATCGAGGAGGACCTTCTCAAGAAAGCGCGAAACGCATCGAACGGCGAGAAGTTCGAGCGGCTCTGGAACGGGAATACGGTCGGCTACGACAGTCCGTCCGAGGCCGACATGGCGCTGTGCTGTTTGCTGGCGTTCTGGACCGGTGGTGACCGGACCCAAATGGAGCACCTGTTCCGCCAGTCGGGATTGATGCGGGAGAAGTGGGACGAGGTCCACTACGCTGACGGGTCGACGTACGGCGAGAAGACCATCGAGCGAGCGATTGCGACCACGTCGGAGTTCTACGACCCGGACGCCGGCGGCGATACCGAAGATTCTCACGGCCAACCTGACGGGGTCGCAACTGGCGGGACACCTGACGAGGCAGACCGGAGTCGTGCGTATCTGGCGGAGAAAAACCGCTTGTTGAGTAAGCGCGTCGACGAACTCGAGGCAACACTCGAACAGAAGACTGATCGGATCGAGACCCTCGAAACAGAGATCGAGCGCCTCACCGACGAACTCGCAGCCCGTGATCAGGAGACTGCGCAATCCCACGAGGAAGACCCCGGTACTGCGATCGAGACCGGTGATGACTCAGAGCCATCCTCTCTGTTGAGTCGATTCTTCGGTGGCCAATCTTAGTAGCGGCGCCGCTTCACCGCCATCCGAAAACCTCTCTCGAGCGTTCTGATTCTGCGAGCCGAGAAGATTAACCAACAAACTCGGTGTAACACGCTGTTTGTTGGTTAACTACGCTCAATCTCGCCGCAAAACGGTGACTACCAACGATACAGCAGTTCAGGAAACTATTCCTCGAAGTAAGAACTATATCCTTCGCTCTGCAAGCACAAGTATGTCCGAGACAGACGCCGCCGATGGGCCGCCCCCTTTGAGGATGCGTTCGCCAGCGACGACGTCGAACAGCGCATCTACGGCACCATCCTGCAGACCCGCGAGCCGACAACCGCGAGCGCGATCGCCGACAGCGCCGACTGTGACCCCAAGACCGCCCGGAAGTATCTGGGCTGGTTCGACGACCTCGGCATCGTCACCCGGCACGACGGCCATCCAGCCACCTACGAACGGAATGACGCGTATTTCGAGTGGCGGCGCATCAACCAGCTCGCAGCCGACCATTCCGTTGAGGAACTTCAGGAACGTGTTCGTGAGCTGACGACTCGAATCACCGAGTATGAAGAGGCGTACGACGCCGCGTCACCGGCCGCCGTCGACGCCGTCGCCGCCGCGGAGGGCAGCGACGAGCGAACCATCGACGACGTGTACGGTGACCTCGCCGACTGGGCGACCGCCCGCGAGGAGCGTGACCGCTACGAGCGCGCACGCCAGCAACGCACGGGTGGCGAGCGCGAACAGGCGTCCGGGTAGCCCGCTCGATGGTGCCACCGACAGGCGATGGCGGGAGCCCTGCCCCCATCGATCGTCCCATCCTCGAGTTCCTCCAGACGCGTCTCCAAGCGACGAGGCAGGTCTCCCACGCGGCCATCACGGATGCAAGCGGCCATCTCGAGCTTCAGGTCGTCTTTGCATCGTCATACTACCCAGCGTCCGTCGATGACGCAATCCTGACCGTCCGCTGGTACACGAACGAGGACTTCACAATCCACTATCGAGAGGTCCATTCGGAGCACACCTGGGAATGCCGATGGGATCGGCATCCGAACCCCCACAATACGCGCGACCACTTCCATCCCCCGCCCACCGCCCCGACGCCCGGTGACGATGACTCCTGGCCGACCGATCATCGTGATGTCCTGCGACTCGTCCTCGACGAGATCGAAGACCGGATCGCAGTACTGTGGGACGACTAGACGACTCCCCCGCAGTGGCGTTTATCGCGCCGACCAAGGGTGACGGCGCTCAGCCCGATAGGCACCACCAGGAGTGCCGTCGTGGTGTCCAGCCAGGTGTCAGCTGAGTGCAGTCACAGGTGAATCCATGTCTACGTTCAGTAACTCCGAGACAGCGAGTGCATCGCCGTCAGAAAACCACACGAGCCCTCGAGAGGCCGAGGACACAGAACCACAGACATCCTGGCCAGACGATACGAGCAGCGAGGATGGAACACCAATGCTCAGGATGGACCAATGTCCGGAGTGTGGGAACCGTCGATTCGTCTCGAAACTCCTCGTGTACGAGATCACAGGCTACGACGAGGGCGGCGAGCAAGAATTCCGCCGCCAGCATGTCCGTGCAGAGTTCGAATACACCTGCAGTGAGTGCCAGACGACACTTCGGACGCTTCCCGCAGAGCGCCGCGACTACTACGATGAAGTCGCGGTCCTCGAAACAGAACGGCGGGCAGCCCTCCGTGATCAACTCCGCCAGCTGGGGAGGCGGGTTTGGCAGCGCCTTGCAGCGCGGACGACGTGGCTGGCACTCGGACTCGTGACACTTGTGACCGGGTTCGTGATCGCACTCTAACAGACCGACAGGGACCGACAGCAAGGGGTGGCTTACAGTAGGTGTTGGAGTAGCGTCATGCTTCCTTCCAACCAGGAACGAGGCAGCTGAAGGCAGATCGCTGACGGAGGACATCGTGCCCGCACCGCAGGTGTGTCTATCGGCGCCAGGAGGCGTGAGGCGCGCTCGAAGCGCGTGCAGAAGCGTGATTCCTATGTCTGGTCAAGATATCATCGACGACACGACAGGCGACTACGACCGGCTCGAAACCGAACTCGTTGCACAGGACCGGGATGCGTCCCGGGTCGCGACGGCGGACATCGACGAGGCGACTGCCCGCCGTCTCGTTGGTGACCTCGTCGAGGACGATGTGGTGACGCCGATCCCTGACCACCGCATTCTCGTCCACGAGCCCAGTAGCAAGCCCTTCGAGTCGATCACCCAGCTCGCCGTGTTCCATCGTGGCTGGCAGGCCGCCACCGACGCCGACGCGGAGGACAACTGATGCAACAGACGCTTTCTGGGTGTGCGTTCTGCGATTCACCGCCCGGTGCAGAGATGGGCGAGGCGCATACGTGGGGGAAAGACGAACGGGTGACGCACCCGATCTGTGTCAACTGTGCCGTCCAAGAGCGGCCGGATCCTGACGAGCGCGACCACCACGCCTGCGACGGGTGCGGACTGGTCGTCGACGCCCTCGCGGCACTTACCCGGTTCCGTGTCGAACTCGGCCATCTCGAGGGGCCGCTCCAACTGTGTGCTCGCTGTAGCCCTGGTGGGCTCGCGAGGTACTGGACGCGTGACCTCGAGGAACACCTCGTGGCCGAGTGAGGCTTGGCCGCGTGAGGCTCACATCGTACACACGGAAACGGCTAAGTGCGTTGGCTCACAATGTACACATCATGAGCACCGATAAGAAGCGCGTGCAGTTTCGGGCCCCCGATCGGCTCATCGACCGGGCCGACGCACTGGCCGCAGTCCTCGGGGAAGACCGAACAGACGTCCTCGTGACCGCGCTTCGGGAGTACCTCCAAGACGCCGCTCACGACGACGCACTCACCCAGGAGATCGCTGCCGCCTATTACGACGATGAGATCACCTTCGAGCAACTCAAAGCGCTCGTCGGCGCCGAGGAGGCGGCAAACCTCCGAGTGTTGAAACAGCAGTTGGACGAGGACTTCATCGACGAGGTCGCCGACGCTTAGATGTCGCGGCTTATCGCAGACGCCTCCGCCCTCGTGAGTCTCGGGATCGTTACTGACGACGGTCCCGATCCACTCGCACTCTGTCTCTCCCGGTACGAGGTCGTCGTCCCAACGGCGGTCATCGATGAACTCCGAGAGATTGCCTCGTACGATGACGTCCATGGACACGCCGCGTCCGCCGTCCTCGACCAAACGGAGTCATTCACGACACAGTCGGTGGACCTCGATGCCGAGTTCCCCCTCGATGACGGTGAAAACGCGGCGGTCACGCTCGCGAATAATCTCAATGCTGCGCTTTTCCTCTGTGACGAGTTCAACCAACTTGGCTTGATCCACGCCTCACTCGCTGATACTCGGCTCGTCACGACACCGACGCTACTCTCAGTTCTCGTTCGAACTGAACACCTATCAGCTGCTGATGCACGGTTGCTCCTCGATGCGATCAGTGACGCCCGTAGCTGGGGCGCGAACAGTTACGTGCAGCGAGCTCGCTCGTTGCTCAAGGAGCCCTGACACCATGGAGGATCCTTCGAAGTGATTTGGAATGTCCGATAACGACGCCCTCTACGACGTTCGTGAACGAACGAAGAATCCCGAGCACGCATCAGTTGACGACATGGTCGAACTCATCCTCGAGCGCGCACAGCATCCCCGGACGGAGCACCGGGATGCACATCTCGACGAGATGATGGCGACTGTCGTCGACAGGTACGGGACCCGCCCCGTCCGAACTGTTATCCATCGCGTTCTCGTCGACCACCACCCCTTTCGGACTGCCACGCATGACCTCGAGATGCGTAACGTCGACGGTGTTCGTATCGGGACAGCAGCCGGCCAGTTCCTGACAGAATTGAACGCGCAGCCCGACGATTGAAATACAGTTTCTGAAAGCCCTCGGCCGCTCGGCATCCCGCGACCACCGCTGCGCGCCTCGTGCCTGCGGTGCTTGCGGGGTCGGGGGACGACCGAGGCGGCCTCGCCCTTCCTAAGTCCACCAGGACGGTAGCTGGATCGCCGAGTGTCGTGGCCGGCTGACAGGTGTGTCCGTTATGGCCCGCCCCGCTCGCCGCTGCCGCCCTCCGCGTCGCTCGCGACCGACCATTCCGGGCGTGCGGGCGCTCTCCGCACCGCCCGCGCCCGTTCCGGGCTAAAATGCATGTGCCCTCGGCGCCAGCGCTTCACCCGTTCGGGTCCTGCGGACCTCGGCGAAGCCGACCGCGACGGACGTGGTTGCGTCGCGGCGAACGGGGAATGCGCTGGCCGCTCGCTCCGGGCGGGTCGGCGCGCGGTGCTGGATGGGCGTCCGCCTCGGGCGCGCTCTCGCTCGCGCCCACAGGGCGCTCGCGAAGGCGCGAGCGAGAGCGCGCAGATGGTTCTGTCGGTCGTTGTCGTCGAGGAAATCCGCGATGTTGGAGCATCGCGGTGTCGGGCGCATGAGCGCCTTCAGGAACGTGTGAGTTCCAATGTCAAGTAAGAACGTCTCAAGTGAAGTAGTTTCGGTCGATGAACAGGCTTTCGAGAAACACGACGAAGCGGAGTTCGACGAGGATGGGTTCGAGGTCGTCGACGAGACCCCGGAGTTCCGGGCGACGGTCGACATGGAAGTGCAGGCGAAAGTCGATTCCAACCATCCGGACGCGCGGGTCAAGGAAGGTCCGGATCACCTGTTCGGGAAGACCCTCGAACAGGAAGAGCGCATCGAGGCCCGGGAAGCCGAGCTGGAGCACATCAGTGCCCAGGCGGAACTCAGTCAGCAGGAGGGACGCGCGAAGCGGACGCGGGAGGTCGCGGCGAAACGGAGTGCCGAGCGCCGGGCCGAATTCCAGAAGCGGGCGGCAAGCGTGAACCCAATGGCTGACCCGGAGCGAGACGATCCTCGTGCGGAACTCACGCAGGAGCAGTTGGCGGCGGTGAACAAGCAGTCGATGCGGCTGGCAGAGAAGCTGGATGGCTGGTCGCGAGCAGCGATTGGTCGGCGGCTGGGAACAGCCGTCGTCGGTGGGAAAGATCTGACGAGCGCGGTCGTCGGAGTGTTCGAGGAGTTGCAGACGGCGCCGGGGCAAGTGATTCCCATCGGGAAACTCGAGGACGTCAATCGCAAAGAGGTGAGCATCGAAGGTCGTGTGACGCAGCTGTGGGAGAGCGACTCCCCAGCAATTCAGCAAGTCGGACTCATCGAGGACGATAGTGGGAAAACGAAGCTGACGTCGTGGGTGGCAAGTGAGCAGCCCTGGATCGAAGAAGGTGAGCGTGTTCGGATTCACGGGGCGGCCAAGAACTGGTACAACGGGCGTGTCTCAGTGGCTCTGACCGGCTGGACCACGGTCCACTTCCCCGAGCGCGGTCGGTGGTGGGAAGAATAGCCAGCTGACGCAGCCTTCTTTTTTGCTGTATGCCGGACCGACCCTGACCCCGCCGCCCCACCCTCCGCTCCGTGCTCGCTTCGCTGCGCGCGCAGCCACGACCTTACTCACTGGATCAAAATTTGTCAGGTAAACCGGCAGAAAGGGTTCGCAGCCCGGACGAGTTTATCTGGCCCCCAGAGGGGTGCGGGCGCACGAGCGCTCCGGGCGAGACAGATGACGGGTGAACGTGACCTAACCTGCGATGTTTGTGGAAAGTCCTTCGAAACGACGGAAGCGCTGGGCGGCCACAACAGTAACCATAGCCGCCGGATCTCTGACACACAATTACTGGCCGAGATCAATCGTCTCGTAGACGATCTAGGCCGTTCCCCAACAACTACCGAGATGAATGAGTTGGGAGCGTATTCAGCTGGAACGTACAAAAACCGATTTGGCAGCTGGGCGAAGGCACTCCAAACGGCAGGATACGAACCGGTGAACCAGCACCGGGTATCCAAAGACGCACTCCTCGACGAAATCAGACGGCTAGCAACGGAGAACAGGACCCCGCCAACGGCGGCCGAAATGCGCTCAGAGGGCAACTTCACGGTCACAATCGCGCAGAATCGTTTTGGAAGCTGGAACGAGGCGTTAGAAGCGGCTGGGTACGATCCCAACAACCGGTATCGAATTTCGAATGAGGAATTACTCGAGGAGATTCACCGGCTTGTCGACGAATTAGGAAAGACCCCAACAGCGCAAGAGATGAAAAGCCACGGGGAGTTCTCACATCGACCCTATTTCAAGCGGTGGGACGGGTGGCAAGCTGCGATCCGAGCGGCCGGCTACGAACCGGTTGGTCGCCCGTCAGGGCCAGACAATAACAACTGGAAAGAGGAGCCAGCCTACAAGTGGCGCGAGTACGGTGACAACTGGGACGAACAGCGGCAGAAAGCACTGGAACGCGACAACTATATTTGTCAAACACCCGGATGTAAGCGGACTCAAGAGACTCACCGCGAGGAGTTCACGAGAGGGCTTCACGTACATCATATTCAGCCACTGAGTGCGTTTGACGCTGACGAGAGTGAGGTGAATTTTGATCAGGCCAACCGGCTAGACAACCTCATTACGGTGTGTGTCGAGCATCACCATCTCTGGGAACGGGCATCACCGCTTCGACTCGATACCCGATGAATCTCGCAGCCGGTGGCCATTCAAACGAGTAGCTGACTGAATGGCGATCGGACGAGCGGTAACCTGTTGATGTTCTACTGCCAGACCAGCCCAAGCCCCACCGCCCCACCCTCCGCTCCCGGCCTCCCTCCGGTCGGCCGGCAGCCACAACCGGAGTCACAGCTTTGGGAGTGGTGTACCCAGAGACAAGACCGCTGTCGCAACGCAGTCTGTTTATTTGCCCCTAGAGGGACGGAGGGCACACCAGAACGTGTCCCCGAGCACCAATGTCCGAGGAACGTACTCTCACGGCCCGAGAGCGGCTTCGAATTCACCTCCGCGAAGCCCGCCGCACGACCGAGTCGCCAATCGTGGAAGCACAGTTAGAGGCCGCGCTGGACGCCTGGAACGACCTGCCGCCGACACCCCTGCGGGAGTGTCCCGTCTGTGGGAAAGTCGGCCTTCCAGAGCGGATTCGCAATCACGAGTGTACGCAGTCGCTGCGGCAGGAGTACCGCTAACCAAGCAGTCCCAAACTCAAACACTATAAACGATGGCGCTACCAAACCAAGACAAGATGGCTGATTCAGCGGATCTTCGCGAGCATATTCCCGATTCCTGTCGTGACCTGCTCGAGCTGTCCGATCAAGAGCTCAAGTCGGAAATCCCGGCGTTGGCACGCGACAAAGGGCGGATGAGCGAGGTCGAAAAGGCGGTCAAATCGCTGCCGAGTCACCACGATCTCTATCACGGTGATGCGCGAGACCTCTCGATGATCGACGACGAGTCCGTGCATCTCGCGGTCACCTCGCCGCCGTATTTCAACCTAAAGGACTACAACATCGAGAACGGCGGTGGGTCGGAGGGGCAACTCGGAGACATCGACGATTACGAGGAGTTCAACGAACTCGTCGACGAGGTCTGGGAGCACATCTACGAGAAGCTCGTGCCCGGCGGGCGACTCTGTGTGGTCGTCGGAGACGTCCTCCGCTCCCGGAGCGACCACGGGCGGCATCGGGTCCTCCCGTTGCACGCGACGATTCAGGAACACGCCACCGACATCGGCTTCGACAACCTCGCGCCCGTCATCTGGTACAAGATCGGGAACGCGAGTCTCGAGGCTGGCGGGAACGCCCGGTTCCTCGGCAAACCCTACGAACCGGGGGCGGTCATCAAAAACGACATCGAGTACATTCTGCTGTTCCGCAAGCCCGGCGGCTACCGGAGTCCGGACATCGCCGAGCGGATCCTCTCGACCATCGAGGCCGACACCCACCAGAAGATGTTCCGGCAACTGTGGGACGACATCAAGGGTGAGCGCCAGACGGACCATCCAGCCCCGTATCCCGCTGAACTGGCCGAGCGACTGATTCGGATGTTCTCGTTCGTCGGCGATACGGTGCTCGATCCGTTCGCCGGGACCGGGAGCACCGCCGTCGCGGCGAGTCGCTGTGGCCGCAACTCGATCAACGTCGAACTCGAGTCAGAGTATGTCGACATCGCCGAAGCTCGTCTTAAAGAAGAACAAGGTACCCTAACGAACTACGAAAATCTCTCCCTTGCGGTCAATCGGTAGCTCAATCGAGGAGTCCGAGACTCTGTAAGCCCTTTCGAGTCAGCTCCTCAATTACTTCATCTCTCGGCTTCCCGTATTCCTTCATAATCCGCTCAATCTGATTTGCCTCCTCACCAGAGAAGCGCACATCTGTTTTAACAGTCGTTTCGCCCTCCTGTAGTTCTTCCGCGATATTGTCCAGCCTCTCCTCGAAGTCCGCCTCATTCTCGGCTCGGCGGGCCGCACGTTCTACTAATGCCTTCTTGATATTCTTCTCTTTAACAAACTTCACTAACTCTTCACGTTTCTCCTTGGAATTCGTATTCTCCCGGATGAGTTTCAGGCTCCCGAGTGGCACGTCCTCAGCATTCACTTCTCCGTCTTCATCTGGGTCAATAAGTGTCCCCGCCCAATCGGGATGTGCAGGTTCCATCCATCGACTGACGGTGGGTTGGCTAACATCGATTTCATCTGCGATTCTAGCTTGACTCCATCCCTCTTCCTCATACAGGCTCTTGATCGCTTTCGCGCGATCATCGATGGGAACGGATTTATCAAACGGCTCAGCGTTCTCTGTGATAGAGACAACGCGAGCTTCTGCGTCATCCATTTCCATCACTCGAGCGGGGATCTCATCACGGCCAGCAATTTGCGCAGCGAGAGTTCGCCGTTGTCCAGCAACCACGTAGAACTGGCCGTCCCGCTCTCTGACGACGATAGGCTGAATGACGCCTTTCTCTCTGACGCTATCGACGAGTGAGTTTTCGCCTTTCTGTGGATGGACGTTTGACTTCCGCTCGTTGACGGGGTCGATCTCTAAGTCATCAGGGTCAAGTTTCAGGTAGTCAATCTCCTTCATCGCCTACTGCTGGATCCATTCCTCATCCTCGACCCAGTTGAAGGTCTTAGGAGCCATATGCTCATCTGAGATCGTGTCGACCAGGCGGGTAGTTATCGCCGAATCATGAAGCATTCCGGCGTATCTGACATCCCGATTGAAGAAATTCATAAGTCGGTTTTCTACCTTTTCGGGCGTCCATTCCTCGGTCTGTCGTTCCGACCACGCCTGTAGCTCCGCATCCGTCGAGCTGGTCCAGTTCGCGAAAGATTGGACACTAGTCACATCGAGCGTCCGAGGTCGAAGGCCCAGTCCTTGTTCCCCATCAACCGTATTCGACCGAGGGTGGAAGTAGCGGTCATCATGAACTTCCTTAACGTGGTCTGCAATATCCGGATCGCCAGGATCCGCAGAAGTCATTTCTACAAAAAATGGTGGTTCAATCCAGCCGAGCGGGAAATTTGGATCCTCAATTGCGTCATCGATTTTCGAGCGCCAAAGGTCAGTAAAGTCGCCTTCCTCGTCTTCGAACCGAAGCACGAGTTTGCTAACTGGTAGGTCGTGGGCCGTCTCATTTTCATCGAGAACATCCTCTACGTCCTGCCACGGGAACTCATCGAGATAGTCGCCACGGTCAAAGTGTACGTCGATGCGTTTTCCTTCGGTATGAACAGCCTCCACGAAATCAGAGACCGGTGAATTTGCGACGAGATCGATGTCGTCTACGTCCCACTGTGGCTGTCGCATTGCTCGCACGAATTGGATGTTTTCGGGCGAAACCATCTCCAGAACAGCACGAAGACAGTACGCGGCTGAGTAAGGAACGTACTTGACACTAGCCTGTTCCCCCTGTTCTTCGATGAAACCATCTCGTACGATGGATTGGATATCAATATTGCTGGCGCTCATCTTACAGGAAGTGCGATTAGCAGCCACTTAACGGTTCAGCAGGAAGTGAAATTGAAAAAGGCCGTTACAGGTACTCTTCTTCTTCCAGGTACTGCTCAATAGCGCCCCGGACGACCCGTTCCTCGGAGGTTCCCATGTCACGAGCAGCTTCTCGAAGGGCTTCACCGTAATCGCCGGTGAATGTGACACTTACATTAACACGAATCTCACCCTGGCGTTCCTGTCGTTCTTGGGCGATCTCGTCAACTACCTGATCGAGATCCTCGCCACGACGGGCTCGCTTAGTCGCCTCCAAAACTTGCGATTGACTCAGATTGTTCTCGACAACTTTCTGGACCATTTGTTCGCCTTCTTCCCCACCACCGGTTACTCGACGAATGGCAGCTACCGATTTGTCATCAACCTCATCAAATTCGGTTTCAATCTCAGTAGAACCCTCGTTCGTTGATTCGACCTCGGTCTGAGTCTCAGTGGAATCTTCGTCCGTCTTGTCGACGTGGACGTTCGTTCCTTCCCATTCTTCCCTTGTCCGTTCTAACCAGTCGTCGATAGTCGCAGTACCAACTCCAAGATAGTCAGCGACTTCCGCAATCGTCCAGTCATTCATATCCATCAGGCGCTGGACGGCAGCGGCCCGATCGCTACGAGATACGGACTTCTTGAACGCGTCCACGTTTTCGGTTATACTCGCAGCGATTGCTTCCTGGTCATCGTAGTCCATTACAACTACGGGGATCCGGTCAATCCCTGCTGTCTGTGCGGCCAACGTTCGGCGCTGCCCCACGACCACTTTGAGTGTCCCATTATCCTCACGAACAACGGGCGGTTGAATCACTCCCTGCTCACGGATACTGTCCACTAGTGATTCATCTTCCTCTTCGGGATCGAAGTTTTCGGGACTGATGTTCTCCCGACGCTCATTAGTCGGGTCTATTTCGAGTTCATTAGGGCTGACTTCTTTAACGTCCATTTATTCTCCCCCATCAATCGGAGAGCGATATTCTGCCACGACATTTCAGCGACCGTCCAGTCCTCGTTCTCAACTGAAACCCGAACAACGTTCACGTCGTCCGTTTCGGGATCTACATCTTCAGCTCGGTCCCGGAGGTACTCGATTGCTTCATCTTCCGATTGGTGGAGCGTCTTTCCGTCGGGAAGTTGTACCATATAGAATGTGCCGTCTTGTACTTCGAGCGCCATTTAAATTGTTATGTGACGGTCGCCCTATTCAACCTTTTGTAGTCCCTGCCTGTCTCCGCTGGTCGGAGAGCTGACTTGTGATGTTTTCTGTGCCAGGGATGAACCCTATTAGAGCAGTAGAATTAATTAATACCCGCGAGACGCTCGCGGTAGATGTCGGATTCCCAAAACGGGCATCGGTTCGGTGACGAGCGAATCGTTGACTGGTTGAACCAATCTCGGGAATGGAAATACCCAAAAGACGCCCCCTATCACCCGAGGAGCGACAAGCACGGAGCTGCTCAGTGCCAGTACTTCGTTGAGGATTTGATGTATGAAAGCGATGCAATCGAAGAAGCGGCACAGGCGGGCGAGATCGTATTCGCGGAGGATTACGATGTCGGTGATCCCAGAGGGTTGGGATGGAACGTCGATCTTGTAATTGGTCCCCCTTCAGGTGATGTACAGGCACCATTAGAAGGTGGGATGACAAAGGACACCCTAGTGAGGTCTGGCTAGCGGCAGACGCGAAGAGCATTATTACGGAGCATCAGAAGGCCCGCAGGAATCGACAGCGGGACATCAACTCGTTTGCGGATATTATGCATACCCACCACGAGCAGGCGCTTACGTGTGGCATTCTCCTACTCAATATCGCAGACCAGTTTGACTCCCCTACTCGAGATCCAGATGATATCACTGACCACCCGCATATCGAGCGTATTATCGAAGAGATCGTTGATCTGTTCGATAGCATTGACCGTGCTGAGGGAGAAATGTCGGCAAACCTCGATGGGGCAGGCGTAATTGTTGTCGATCATACGAACCCAGTGGACGATATCGGCGAGACAGAGCTTGTTACTGACCCACCAGCTCCGCAAAAGGGGGACAGGGTTCACTACAGAACCTTTGTTTCGCAGATGGCGGATTGGTTCGACGACCGTTTCTTGTAGTATAGTGAATCGCCCAGCTACTGATTATTCGACTGGAAACGAGGTAGCGAGTCAAACCAGCTATAGGCGTCTGGATTCTGGCCGATCCACAGGCTAAGACCGATCAGGGCGACACCAAAAACAATTACCATTATAACTATATGTCGCTCAAAATAATCGTTCCCGACTGGTGAGTAATCAAACGGCAGCACAAGCGCAGTAAATAGCAATACAGATACGATGATCGAAAGGAAGTGAAGACTATCAACAGAGAAGGCTACTGCAGAGATAGCTGCTAAAATTGTCCAGAGGGCTAAAAGAACATAGAACGAAGTATCCACCCAATTCTGCGCCCTATCTCTCTGTTTCCTCGCGATCTCCTGATAGCTGTTAATACGAGATTCTAACTGGGAAAATTCGAAGAGTTCCTGATTGAATTGTCGAATACGGTCCCGGTAGAGTATGAAATCATTCTCGGATTCTCTGATAACCCGATCCAAGTCATCAATCTGCCCTTGAATCAGGGGGAGATAAAATGTCAGGATTAGAACCGTTACGAATATCGTGAACGGGATAACAAGACGATTTTCGCTCCACCGGAGCACCAAAAATATGTTCGCAATTATAGCACCGAGTAGAGTGAATCCTAATCCCTGAATTCTACGAGAACTTTCTGTGGCCGCATCCGACAGCCGGCTCGTGATATCAGCCATAAGAGCCTGGGTCTCGTCAAGGGCATCACTGAGACCTTCGAAATCTTCCTTTATAACTTGTCTTTCAAGCCGCTCTAATGTCTCAGTAATCTCATCCCGGTTCTCAACAATTAGTTCCAGCTTCTCTACTTCACCATCAATTTCATCTTGTCTGCCGGCAATAGTTTCAGCAAGAGCCCTCTGCCATAGCCCTCGAAAAGAAGGCTCAGTACTTTCAGGTGAGAAGTTGTCGAATAACTCTTCCAAACCAGATGCAACACTGTCAGAAAATCCCTCGTGAAGCTGGGCATCTTCCAGTCCGATTTCCAGCTCTGGATTCAGTTCAATACTAAATTTTGTGACGTCGTCTTCCCGTGATACTGATCTACAGAATAGACCAAGGTTGTAGTAAACGAGGAGATGAGAGAGTGAACCAGAGGCACAGTAGTCATATATTGTATTAACCGGCTTAGGATGGACCGGAGTCAAATGTTCATCCCAACTCACGTACTCTCTGACCTGGCTTTGCGACGCCCGATACTCAACTAAAGCCTGCTGGAGTGAATCAGCATCAAGCTGGTCTAAGGTATCAGTACCTGCTACGACAGATTGGTCAATCGTCAATTCAGATTTGTCGTCAAAAAAGAGTATGGGGAGACGGTTTGCGTCAAACATCACCTCACCGATTCGGGGAGGAAGTTCGTTTTCTACCCAGTCAAGAAAACTTCCCTCACTAAGCCAAAAGTGCGAATTCGTCTCGATGCCAGCAAAAGTCGGGGATGCATCGGATTCTATCTCATTAACTACTTGAGACTTATTGACTATAGCTGTAACAGACAGGCCAACTGTACTGTCAATATTAGCGCAAATTGTATCCAGATGTGAGCCTGCTCGTTCCCAATCACCCTCATCTCGTCGACGTTGAAAACTGGAAAGCTCAATTTCTTCGTAGTCTGCTTCTGGTTCATCCAGATCATCCAAACCTACGTTCCGAATCGTGTCTCCAGACAGCTCGAAAAATAGCCGAGGACCATCTCTCTCTTCTATTTCAAAAGATGTGAAAATGTGGCTGTTATCGGAAACTAGACCAATTATATCATCAAGAGAGGGATCAACCTCATTATAGCGTCCGCTAAGCTTTATTCTCTCCAAGACCTCATCTTTTCTTGGAAATAGATCAACTATGCTTCTCAAGGCTTGGACCTCTTCAGCGACCATAATTCAGAATAGGTCCTGAATCACAGGTAGATCGCTGATATCATCGAAAAGCGGATTTGTTGAGCCGGATGGACCGACCGGGAATTCAGGATCCGTATCTTTGAGAATCAGATAATATTCTTCACTGTCGTCCGATCTAGCTAATTGGACCCTGTCATCCGACTTTATTTTTTCAATAGATATCTTCAATCGCTCACCAGCAAATTGGATTGAAATATCCCCACTGTTGAGACTTCCATCGGTATCGAATTCATCTTCTAAATCCGTTTCGTCAAACTCACCAAATGTTGAAAACACAGCGTCATTGTCTCCTTCGGCTGCTCGCTCTTTGAATGTGCTTTCAACAAGCTCGTCAGGATACTCATTTTCCTCAAGATCAATAAACTCGTACCAGTAGTTAGCCCAATTGGAACTACCCCGTTTCTGAAACACTTGAACCTTCGAATCATCTATTTCTTCATCGATTCCATCATGTCGGGGGTAGAGGAGGCTTTTATCGGTTTGTTCTCGGATCACCTGTTCATTTTCAGTCAGGATCTCTTCAGTATCCGGGTTGATATTATATGCGTCATCTATATACGGAGTTTTAATAATTGTAATAAAGTCCTCGTCTCCCCTAGTGAATCTGCCAAATATTAACAAATCCAAGACAGCAATTTCATTAGGTACTTCACGTACCTGCTGGAGGAATAGTTCTGTGAGTTTTACCGAATTACTTTTAAAATCTCTCCCTTCCCTTAATTCTTCGAGGATATCGATTGGAGTACTATCGGAAGAATCCAGATCAACCGCCTCATATGCAGAACCTGCCCATTCATGATTACGCGCATTCGCTCTGTCTTCCCGCTCATATTTTTTGCGCCACACATCCTCGAATAGTCTGCGGCAGGTTTGATGCACTTCTGACTCTTCCTCTCCGTCCTGCAAATCATCCTCTAACAGAGTGCCTAAAACATCAAATTCCATGTCTTCACCGTTCTCAGACAGCTCACAGCCAACTAAGCAAATTGAGCGAACGGTCGTCATATAGCCTTATCCCACCCAATTAGCGCTATCAATATAAAACCGGTTATAAAATTAGGAATTAATGATAGCCCTCCATATGCGAACTCCGCCATATTGTGCTATCCTCAAGATATTCATCCGACATAGGTCTCATAAAGACACCAGCATCCCCTCGATTTTTTTACCCCTCAATGGGCGAGGGGCTCGCCGTACTGGCGAGTTCCCTGAACACGGTGAGAACCATGGCAATCAGAGACATCTACGAAACTGACTTCGACGAGGACGTCCAGACGGAGTCGAGCGCTAATCTGTGTCCCGAGTGCGACGGGCGGGTCACTACCAATGCAGTCGAAACTGTCTGCGAGGACTGCGGCCTCGTCATCGACGAGCAACGGATTGACCACGGGCCAGAGTGGCGAGGGTTCGACGACGAGCGCGAACGGACTGGCGCTCCGTTGACGGCGGCGCGGCACGATCGTGGGTTGTCGACGGAGATCGGCCGCGGGACCGATGCAAACGGGAACAGCCTCTCCGAGCAGAAGCGACGCCGGCTGTTCCGGATGCGCCGTGAACAGACGCGTGGGCGGTTTCAGTCGAAAGCCGAACGCAACCTTGCACACGGACTCAGTGAAGTTCGCCGGATCAGTAGTGCACTCGAACTGTCCGAGACGCTTCGTGACCAGGCCTGCCGGCTCTTCCGGAGCGCCCAGAACGAGGACCTCCTCCAGGGCCGCTCAATCGAGGCGATGGCCGCCGCGAGCGTCTACGGCGCGTGTCGGTGTAACGGGCGACCTCGAACGCTTGACGGCATCACCCATTCAGCGCGCGTCGAGCAATCGCGGGTGACGAACGCATACACGACGCTGAATACAGAACTCGGCCTACCAGCCCAGCCCGTGACGCCCAGTGCGTTCGTTCCGCGGTTGGCCTCGGAGCTCGACGTCTCCGATCAGATCCGGCAGCGGGCTCGGCAGTTGGCGGAAGCATCCGAATCAACCGAAGCAACCACGGGGGTTCGGCCGTCCGGGTTCGCTGCAGCCTGTCTGTACAAGGCCGGACGCGAAGACGGACGGTGGCTCACCCAGTCGGACGTCGCTGACGTTGCGAACGTCTCGGTGGTCACCGTGCGGACCCACCGCGACGCGCTGGACGAACTGGCTGTCTAACGCCCCCACTGCTGATTTTCGGTTGTATGTCTGTAGGCTGATTGATGTGAGAGCCATTGTTTAAACCCGAAGACGAAGCATGATACGGCCAGACCACTCTATGACCGACCAGTACGCCGACTACGAAGCCCTCCGACCGCTCGGCGAAGCGACTCACGCTCCCGACGACCAACTCGCCAGTAGTAGTGGCGAGCCCCGGCGGCAACGCTCTGGTGGCGTCGACGCGGGCTATCCAGACGACCCGACTGCAGATGAGACCGAGTGCGATTCCTGTGGAGCGTCGATCCCCGCTGGCCAGTCGAAGTGCCGGTTCTGTCTCACGAACCATCTCGAAACAGCCGACGATCAGGACACATCGACTGCCGAACGGACTCTCCTCCACGTCATCCAGCTGCTCGTCGAGGCGTCGACGTTCTACGGCGCCGTCGGGAAGGGATCTGCTGCGGCTACCCTCCTCGTGAAGGCAGACGATGACCCAGTAGTCGATGACTGCAAACTAATCTACGATCTCGACGAGGAACCGGCCCCACAGCTTGTCGATCAGTGGCCCTCGCTCCCCTCGGCGACACGGGTCACGTCTGAATGTGGTAATCAGCTGCTCGCGGCTGCTCGTGAGCGGACGGCGTGGATAGAGACGACGCAGTCCCGTCACGACGGCGAGCACGCGACGTTTCTCTACGACGAAACCGGGAGCGAGGTTCGCACCGAAGCTCGTCTTGCAAGCCTACGTGAGGACGCAGACGACGACCTCTGGCTGGTGCCAGCGATTGCGCTCCAGGAATCCGTTGACAAGACCGATACCGAACAGCCACGACGCGAGCGCCCAAACAGGACTCACCTCGAGTGTCGGGAATGTGATCGGGAGACTAAGCATCGATTCCGCGAACTCGAGGCTGTCCCCGATGACGAGTGGACCGGGCAGCCCATGTGGGAGTGTCAGCGGTGCGGGACACCTCGCTATGGACCCGAACCCGAAGCCGGTCAGTAGAGATGGTGTCAGTTTAACCAACAAATCCGGATATCGATTCGTTCTGTTGGTTAACTGGAGGTCAGTTCGTGATCACTCCCGAACCGCCCCGCTGACTGCCCGCCGGTGTTTTTTCGCGCCGTAAATTGGCGGAGGCGCACACATGGACCCACGAGACACCCCCGGCTATCGACTCCACCGCGCGCTCAGTAGCCTCACCAGTATCGACAGCGACCAATTGGAGCCCGCTGATCAAGAGCGAATTAGCACCGCGACGACGCTCCTCGGGCAGGTGGATGTTCTCACCCAACCGAATACGACGAGGGACGGTGACGTCAACAGAGAATCCTGACAGCTCGACGCGTCGGCAGCACAACGTCATGTGGCCGTCACAGCGTGAGCAGTTGCTCGCCCCCTGAAGGGGTGCGGGGGCGCGAGACAGCTCCCCGAGAACAATCCATGGCAACACTCCAAGCCGCAACGACATCGACCGGCGCGCTCGTATCAGATCCACAGGCAGTCCGCGAGCTCTGTGAGAACCACTGCTTCGGGACGCTCAACTGGGAGGTGGACGACGACGGCGAACTGATCATCTGGGGCTACGACAGCTTCGAAGTGTACGAGGCTCGTGAGAACGGGCTTCCTGACTACGACGGTGGCATCGTCACCCACGAGTTCCTCCGGTCGCTCGCGGAGTATCTCGAACCGAACGAAGAATTCGACATTCAGACAGCCGGATTTACCAAGTGCCGATTTCCCGTGCTGGCGAAACGGTACGTCGTCCGCGACAGCGAAGTCCTCCACGCGGACCTCAGTTCCCCCGACCCGATCGACGAGTAGCAGTAGTTGCCGATACGGTTTCTTTGTCCATGACGAGAGCTGGAACAGCCGGTCAGTACAGAATGCGTATTGGTCACCCAGAGCGGTGGGAATCCATGTTTTATATTGGGGCGAACCAAGCAGGGTGGTATGTCTTTACTGCCCTCCACCGGTGACGTGACGGGCGAGCAAGAAGGCGAGATACAGGTTCTCGGTGTTGGCGACGATGGTTCAGCGGACGTGTTTGAGGCTCTTTCATCGGATACGTCCCGGCGTATCCTGACTGCGATTTACGATGAGCCGGCTCCTCCATCAGAACTTGCTGACCGACTTGATATGTCCCTTCAGAACGTCTCCTATCATCTCGATAACCTCGAAGACGTTGGCGTGATTCAGGTAGCCGGCACACGGTATTCCGAGAAAGGAAAGGAGATGAACGTGTACGCGCCCGCCGATGACCCCGTCGTCATGTTCGTAGGCACCGAAGAACGTAAGACTGGCTTCCGTGACCTTCTCAAACGGCTTGTAGGGGCTACTGGACTTCTCTTTGTCATCTCGACTCTACTGTTTGCCTTCCAAGCGTTTGGCCAGCCCGGTGGTGCAAGTGACGACCTGACGCTTCTGGAACTACTATCATTCCCCGGATTGGAATTTCTCCTCGGCGGGTTATTCGTCCTTGGACTGGTCGTCCTTCTGTGGGTCTGGAACAGATAAGCGGAATACCCTCTCCTGTCAAAATCAATTTTGACCCAAACGCTGTTTTATGCACCACGATGGTCAATTGAGGAGCATGGCACGTACCTCAGAGCAGTCGATTTACACGAAATCTTCAATTATCGGTGGGTTAGTCGGTGGGGTGGCCCACACTGCTCTGGTTGTGTTTCTATGGGACAGTTGGTTTGATGACTTGTGGGATATGCTTATGGCTAAACCACTTAACGGAGCGTACATCCTTCTCGGGATGTTCCTCCTTGGATTCATTCCCGCTCTGTTTTACGTCGGTGAGAAGGTCATATCACCCGCTATCATCGTCGGTGTATTCCTACTCCTTTCAGGGCTCGGCTCGTGGCTGGCAGGCCCAGTTCGTCCACCGTCTGCTGTTCCGACACCATTCGCTCTGTATATTCTGTCTTGGGTCGGGGTCGTCGCTCTCGCGGGCGTGATAGGTGGATTTGAATACCGTCGTAAACAACGAGCCACAAGCTGACTAACACGTTCGATTTTGGGAAGAAACTCCTGAAGTCTCGTCCTCGGGTATGTGCGTGGCCTCCACTTACCGATTTAGCCGCCCCAATATCAGTACTCATCCCGAATAAAGAAGCCTCGCAGCAACTACTGGTAGCGTTGTTCGTCCCCCGGGAGGGGTGCGGGGCGATCCAGTCGTGGGTCGTCCTACGAGGTGATTGTTCAATGGGCCACCGCGCACTCGTTGCGTACGAACGAACTGACGGACAGTACACGCTCCACTACTCTCATTGGGGCGCAGCCAACCTGAAGCTCAAGCACCGAATCTCGGCTGAGTCGCCATTCGGTGGCGACGACCCCGACTCCAAGTGGGCGAAACAGCTGCTGGCGGAACTGGCCGACGGCCTCGAAGCAGATGCCGTCGACGGCTACCTCGCCGGCGAAGACCGCCCGTCGACGGTCGTCGAGCCGAAGCCCCGCGCCACCGGGCTTACCCTCGACGAGATCGTCGCGGACCACCTCGACTATCTCCACCACGAGGCGTTCTTCGTGGTGTCACCCACCTTCGAGGTGACCGCCTACCGGACGCTGTGGTTCGGCCTGCAGTACGACTCGGAGACAATCGACCACGGCGAGACGGTTGGGAACGGCGCGCTCGCGACCGTTCGGTGGCACGACGGCGAGCCGGTCGGCGATGGCCATCTGAAGGGGCAGTTCCGGGCACTGAAAGACGTCGTTGGCGATATGGTCGACAAGGGTGTGTTCACCCGGTCGACGGCTCGCCAGTACCTCAAGCAGAAGCTCGGCGAGTGGATCGGGAAGCGCCAAGAGTTGCGCATCCCGAGCGGTGAAGCACCGTCTCCGGACGCGACACTCAGCCGCTCGTAGGGCGATTTGCGTCGAAGCAGATGGTGGTTTTTCTGGGGCAGAAAGGACTGAGCCCCACCGTAGGCTCGTGATTTGATGCCCAAGAAACCAGACGACGATCCATTCCACGATTGCGAGTTAGATCCCGACGCAGTCCTCGGGACACGCACCTTCCACGATGTCCTGTTCACCGACGATACCGAGACGCCGGTAAACGTGCTCACCGGCGAGACGCCCGCACATTCGCAGGCGAGCGTCGAGGAAGCGAAGGCGTTCGCTGCGAGTATCGACACGGACACACCACAAATCGCGCTCCCGGCCTCTGTCGAGACGCAAGTCGAGACTCAGAGCAAGCCCTACACTGCAGCTGCGTTCTTCCACTTCAAGGCGACGGGGTCGCTCGAACGACACCGTGCCTACCACGCCGCGTACGACTCGGATGCGTTCACCGTCGACTTCGAGGCCGACTACGCGTCGGGCGATCTAACCATCACAGTCGAGCGAGCGAACGAGTCCTAAAAATCGACCGCTAGATCATGTTTTTCGAGTGCCGGCGATGGGTGCCGGCGCAGCAGGAGTGAGCGAGCAACGACTCCCGGTGCGTTGGCGCTTCGAGGTGTTCGAGATGCACATGGTGATTTACGCTCTGGTAGAAGAATCGACCCACGACGACGCACTGGCCACCGGAAAGACGGTGTTCGACCGCCTGGTCGGCGCGGACCCACATGCCGGCGCCGTCTTCGACTACCACGTGACGTTCGATGAGGAGGATACGTCCGTTGCGGGGAAGGCGCGATGGGGTGAATTGCCGACTGCAGCCCCCGTCGACTCCGATGCCGGCCAAGACCTGCTTGAGCGTGGCTGGGAGGCGACGAAAGAGGAGTTCGAGCGGAATCTCGAACGGGTGAGGGAGGCACTTGACGAATTTTCCGATGAAGAGATCATGCGCGACGAAGATCTCGCTCGGCACGCCTTCCACCAGGTCGGCGCCTACGACGGGCCAACGATCTTCCTGTACAACGAATATGCGAACGGTATCCGTCACCGTGAGCAGCTGGATCGAGTGCTGGAGGAGAGCGAGGAGCTCTGGATCGTGCCCGCCGACGTCCACTTCTAACAGATGGCTCGGATCACAAATTGGAAGCGCGAGAGCCGCACGCCCACACTCGCATACCGGAATACCGAGACCGGCGCTCGCGCTGTCCTACACCGAGCACCGGACTCGTACCGCTACAAGTGGCGTGGCACAATCCTCGTCGACGGCTACCCAGTGTGGTCGCGGGGGTACGAGACGAAAGACGCGAAATCGTTCCGTGACGAGCTCCGTGACCGGCCAGCGCCCGAACTGAGTTGTCCCGAGTGTCCGAACAGCGAGGTGGCAATCGGTGGAAAAACGGCTGACGGCGCGAAGGTTCAGCGCTGGTTCGAGTGTCGGAACTGTGGGTATGAATCCCCGTCACAGCTTGTCTATGGCGCTGAGCGCTAAGTTATCAATATACCCATAAAAGTCAGTCTCGGTCAATAAGATCTATCAAATCCTCAAATTTGGTGTTTTGAATCAATCGGCGATATTGAGTATCGTCACAGTATGAACAGAATGGACACTCATCATTATGCTGTTTGTCATATCGAGGCATACGGGTAGAGAAGTTAGTGAATGTTTCAATTTCAACAAACGAGGGAGGAAATGGATATTCTTCAATATTCGTTTTTACTAGCTCGCCGGCAAGCAAAATTCCAGCCAAGGTGGACACAAAGGGGAGAGCCGCATCTGGGCCTTCTTCCTCCTCATCCGGATCTGGAATTGAACCGTTATCCAGGGTAGCGCAGGCAGGAGTATATGAACTTTCGCCGGGAGGAAAGTGGCACAGGAGACAGGCATCCACGATCGGAATGTGCCGTGCCACGTTTACGGAGGATTCGTTTGTTGTGGTTTCGAGCATTAGCGGGGGCCGACTGTATTGTATATCCGCCCTCGCCTGATCGCTATCAACTTCTGGGAGAACGATATCCGGGACAACATCATCCTGTGCCCTGACGCGCCATACCGCTCTGGAAAGGTTCGAACGTCAACACTGTCGCATATGAAACGTTCCCCAGCGAGAGTTTTATTCCGTTCCTCAGCAGCATCTTTCACATTGAAAATCGGTGATCGATTGAGGTTCGAGTATTCAACAACATCTGGATCAGTGAGCGTGAATGTGCCCTCAATAGGGAGCATCGGGAGCATATACAAAAGTGAGGAACCGATTGACCCGACGCCAACCAGCTCAACGGTACCTAGTTCAATATTATCTGGAAAGGCAGGTGCGGTGGTATGCAATTCGCCCGGTTCCACCCGCAATGTGAGCGCATCAAATGTGAAATTCCCTGGTTGTTGTTCGGGAGGGCAGCCAATCAGAGACTTGAAGAGTTCAGCGATACCGAAGCAGGCGGCAGCAGCAGGGCCAATAGGATTTGGTGAAGTCTCATTGAAACCTCGAATTTGTTCATTTCGTGTGATGCGTGCGGCCCACCCACAGCTATCAATACGTATTATTTTTTCCGCTTGAACGGAAGGGTTCCCGATGGTCAGGGCACAAGAATAGTCGGTGTCACTATCTGCAATCTCTTCTCGATCAACCCCCGTGAACTCCCCAAAAGGATCACCCAGTTCCATCTCAGTAACTGCTCTCGTACGGAGTCTCTCAGGGAGTAACAGGTGTGAAACCTGACTTTCTAGTGGAATATCTGGATACGCGAGATCAACGTTCCGGTTGAATCGACTCGCAAGAACAGCAGAGGTAAGAGCCATTACTTGCCCAGAAAGATTCGTCGCCTTGTCTTGCTCAATCGCGAGCAAAATTGGCGCGTCTTGATAGTGGTCTGAATTCGTGACAAGATTTGTCCGGTCATCTCGCTTCTCGTAAAATCCCGTTTCTGAGATAGGAAGGGCACTCGGATCTGGAGGTTGTAAGGTCATTATCGAGTATCTATTTTAAGCGGTGCAGTCGGAGTAGTGAACGTCGAAGAGATCTCGGTGTCATTCAATTTACGGAATGTTTCTGTGCCTGCTTCATATCGATGAACACCACACTTCGTGAGTGGGAGCATACCCTCAGTGCCATAGTCCGGAACGATTACCGAATAATACCCATCATAAACAGTGAACGCCTCATCATCGTCCACTCCTGAATGGTGTGTCCCAGCACCCGGGTGACTGTGTACTGTACCAAGTACAGCAATGTCATTGTCGTGTACCGCCCGTGTTACTCTTACATTTGCTCCTGCGGAGACCTCGAAATGGCCAGGTCCAGTCTCAGCTTCAGGAACAATACACGTTGTAACGAATGTAACAGGAACGTCCTCAAGCGTGACGCCCGCCCAATACGCAACACCCTCATGGCTCTGGCCGACCGGAGCGTGGCTTCGAAGCGCTTCACAAGTGGTTTCACAGACTCTAGCTGGAACTACCACAGAAGGATACTGCTGTTCTATTCCTGCTCCCTCATCAAATTCTTGTGACTCCTCGTTTCTACGGAACTTCGCTATGAAATCTTGTATACGACGAGTTACTGGTATCATTAAGTCACCAACAGTAGTACGAGGGGATCCAAGTCATTCTGAGAGTCGCCCCTGGTAATGGTCGTTCGTAATCCGCTTATCAATAAGCATGAGAATACGCGTTAAGGTAGTATAGCTGCCGGCCTCATCTTTCCAGCGGGCAATGGAATGGCGATTCCATTCATCGTGGTGCGTATCGACATCCAGGTACATCTTCCGATTGAATCCGTGGCAAAGTGCCGGTGTTTGTTTGAGAAGGAGTGCCTGACCTGCTCCACGGTCGTCGAAGTAAGCCTTTGGAACCCCTCGCTCACCGGTATTTGGATGTATGAGTTCAACATACGGAGGAGCCTGATCATAATTACTACATTCGAATTCAATAATATATTCCTCATCATCGCTAGCCGTCATGCGAGTCGTGATAACAAGGTCATCAAGATCTGCGTCAACTTCCCAGCCTAACTGATCGGCACGATGATTGATACCCTCCAGCTCGTCCCGGATGAGCTGCTCACTCACCCGTCGCTTCATCTTCCGGCGCCTTTTCCTCGGTCCGTCCAGATCACGGTTTCGCCATCAAGGTCGTAGCTCACCAGCGTCCGGTTCGGCTTGAGTTCTTCCTGACCTTCATCGGTAATCCGAGCAAGTGTTGGATTATTCGTGTTCTGGATGCCAAACTCGTCGGCGGCTTTCTCAGCAGACTCGCTGACTTTAGTAGATTGGTCAAAGGAGAACTCGTCACTCTTTCCATTAGGAGCTTCAATCGTTATGGTGAGTTGAGGAGGCATATCTGTTACTAGCCGCGTTCGCCTTTTAAGTATTTGGTTGACATCTGAATAACAATAGGGCACTGACTGGCCGGACTAAATCAAAATACGCGGCTGAAGAATCGCTGATTTCAACCAATCATTAGCAAGAGACATTTGTATTTTTTCGGGCCGAGAGGGGTGGCCCGTTTCGATCGGGCCAAGTTCAAATATGGGTCTGGAAATTATCGACCGTCACAGTGAAGCACTGTTCGAGTTCCTCTGGTGTCCAGTCTGTGGGCACGAGGTATTCAGTCACATTCCCTTCGAAGGTGTGTTCTGCAAGAACTGCAACACACAGGTCGAACTCCAAGAATCCCGAGAGACACGCGGCTACGAGGAGGCCGTCCTCGCCTGCTTCGACACCCACTCAACGTGGAACCTCCATGTCGACGAGAAGTTCCGTCGCGACCTGCCCGATGGGTCGGCACGGGTGAAGCTCCTCGGCGCACCGGGTGCCTACAAGGTCGACTGGTGGAGTCCAGCACCCGGTGATGACTGGCAGCCGGTCGAACAAGGCGAGTTCGACGATGTCGACGAACCAGCCGATATCTCCCATCTCGCGTAGGGGAAAGCAGTTCCTGTGGCTGTTTTTCGCCCCCTGAGGGGTGCGGGGGTGCTCGAACGAGCAGCTCCCGAACAGACCGATGAGTAGACCAGCGACACACACTCGATTGAACAGACACGCCCAGCGAGCGACTGCGACATCGCCTACGTCGGGTATCGGCAGAGCGGGCAGGCTATCGTTGAGAAACGTCCCGGCCAAGAACGGCTCACACCAGAGCGGAGTCTCGCGCTGGTGAATCACAGTCCCTCGGGATTCGAATGGGGATATGGTGGTAGTGGTCCGGCGCAACTCGCGCTCGCACTCCTCCTCGACTACACGGGAGACGAGGCGTTCGCCCTCGACCACTACCAGGCGTTCAAAACCGAGGTCGTGAGCCAGCTGGACTGTGCAGGTCTGCTGGAAGCTGGCGACTCACCGGGCCCGAGATCGACGCAGTCCTTCACGAAACACCCGGCGAGCCGGCCGCACCGTCCATCTAAATACCAATCACCGAAAGTAACCCATGTCAGAACATACCCAACCATCTCGTACGGATGGCGAATCGGCTGAATCGAGCGAACAGACGACACGAACGGAGTACGTCGAACGCAGTGACGTCGGCGTCTCCCTCACCGTAAAGCTCAAGCGTGGAACCGGTACCAGAGATCAGGACGAGGTAATCGCGAAAGCGAAAGGCAAGACCCTCGAAGACGCTCGCGAGGACATGGAAACCCTCAGAGAATACATCCACGATCTCGCAGAGGACGCTCGCCAAATCCAACCCGAAGAAGACGGGTAACGACGAGGGCCGTTTTTTGTCGCCTCAGCAGTGGCGGAGGCGATTATCAGTGAGCAATCCAGACGGTCAAACAACAGACGCAAGCGAGCTTTCGCCAGAACAACGGCTCGAGCCCCGAATGCGCGACTCATCAACGCTGGTATCGTGACGATCAACGATATGGAGACGCTGCGAGCCTGCGTCGCCTACGAGAACGCGAATCAGCAACGGGTCCAAATCCTCCGCCGGCTTGAACAGCGGGCCAGCGAACTCCGCGCACAAGACGATTGACCCAACGCCCGGAGGTGTCTGTCGGAGCCTCGGTGGGTGGAGGCTCAATCCAGATGAGCGATCGACCAGAGATCGAGATTCAACGACAGACCGCATTCGGTGACGATGGCCAACTCGAAGTAACCGAAACAAGCGTCGAGACCTCCCTTGAGGACTTCGGCGCTGACGTGGATCATCGTGACCGGGATTCACGTCTTGATCAGCCCGAGGCGAGTGAGTTCGGCGTCGACGATCGACCCGAAGTTGAGCAAACATCCGAGAGAGATCAGTC
Source organism: Haloplanus sp. GCM10025708 (assembly GCF_042663985.1). Taxonomy (NCBI): domain Archaea; kingdom Methanobacteriati; phylum Methanobacteriota; class Halobacteria; order Halobacteriales; family Haloferacaceae; genus Haloplanus; species Haloplanus sp. GCM10025708. The sequence goes on along the minus strand of NZ_JBHSZA010000003.1, from coordinate 145,677 downwards.
AACACTCTTCGCTGATACGGACGAGGATCAACAGACCCTCACTGGCGACGATGCAGCCGCTCGCTGTCTCTTCGAAGAATAGACTTGCCTCTATCGATTGGTTATCTGATGAATTGTTATAGTCTGAACTATAATAGTCTGAATTCTAACTTTGAAGCGACGCTGAGGGGCTAATAGCCGGTGGTAGTTTTTCGACCCCCAGCAGGGGCGCGGGGAATCCGAACGCCCGCATGCAACCGATGGAGACGAATTCGACTACCGACCCACGAGCAGTCGTACAGGATGCGAGTGAGCGATGGCAGGCGAGTGCAGACTGCGTTGAGTACGTCGGAATGCGTGTCGACGGAACGCCAGTGGTCCTGAACCTCACCGCACACGAACGCCTCTCCCCAAATCGAAGTCTCGGTCTCGTGCGGCATAGCCCGGCGGAATTCGACTGGGGCTATACGGGAAGCGGACCGGCACAGCTCGCCTGTGCGCTCCTTCTCGATTACACCGACAACGAAACTGTCGCCCAGCAACACTACATCCAGTTCCACAACGACGTGGTCAGTCAGCTGGTGTGTGATGGCCCGGCCGACTGCTGGCACCTCACCGGGGAGGATATCGAGGCGGCACTCGCCGAATTCGAAGAGTACCGAGCACTCACGCCAGATGGTGGGGCGCCGTCATCGTCACTGCCGGCGAATTGGAGTGCGGTGAGCCGGACAGATCGGACAGTCTTCCAACGTCGAGATATCGACCACTACGTCGTCCTCGCCGAAGGGAGCGAAGAGTGGTTGATCATACTTTGTGCGCAGGGGGACCGGGCGTATCCCGCCCCGCTTGACCATCGAACACTTCCGGTCGAGAACGACCCTGCCTCAGCTGTTCAGGCACTCGTCGCTGAGAGTAACGACCTCGTCGAGCCAGAGGAGGCCAACTGATGGAGTACATCCGACTCTCGCGGGCCACGTACCAACTCATCGAATGCGCCATCACAGCGCTGGAATGCATCGGCCGAAAATTCGAGTGGTTGACTCTCCGATCGAGTCGACCGTAATTGTATTATGTCGGTTGCGGTGGTCGAAGAACAAGTGCACCTATTCCCGCGCAAACTGCTAAGATACCGCCAAGAAGGAACGTCGTAGACCAGCCCGTCATCGTGATCAGGACACCAGCGATCACGCCACCGAAGAGACCACCACCAACCTTCCCCAGATAAACCAGCGCGTAGTTCGTCGAAGACTGTGACTGTCCGTAGTAGTCGCCAACAATACTCGGGAACAAGGCAAACTGTGGACTCCAGAAGAACGTCGCGACGATAACTGCCGCCACGAATCCCCACTCTGACCCAAGTAAGCCAGCCCAGACGAGAATGAACATCCCGACACCACACAACATAGCAGTCACCGCAATAGTGAGCCGTCGGTCGACTCGATCGGAGAGTCCACCCACGAGAATACGGCTGAGCCCGCCTACGAGGGCAAGAACCATCGCAGACGCAGTTGCGATCGCCGCCGACAGCCCAAACTGCTGCGCCAGTGAAACGACCTTCGCTGTCAGCATCAACCCAGCAGTATTCACGAGTGTGAACATCACCAGGAGAAGCCAGAACTGCCAGGTCCGGACCATCTCTTGCCATCGATACTCACGCCGTCCTGGTGCTCCCGAGTGATCACTCGAATTCGTGCTCTCCGCAGTCTTCTTGGTCCAGTTTTCTGGCGGATCTCGAAGGATGAGTGCCCCTACAATGACGCCGACACCGATGAGGAGTCCCATGTTACGAAGAACGGTCGAATAGCCAGCGACCGTCGCATTGGCACGGACGTATGGAATGAATAGTGCACTCCCGGCCGCGAACGCCATCGTTCCGATCCCCGTCGTCAGCCCTCGCCGGTCAGGGAACCACTTGAGTGCCGTGTTGACTGCGACGGTGTAGACGATTCCGACGCCGATAGCCCCGAGTGAATAGAGCACGTACAGCTGCCAAACTTCGGTCGCGTATGCGAGGCCGACGTAGCCACCACCAGCAAGGATGCCTGCGGCAAAGCTGATCAAGCGAGGCCCATGGGTGTCCCGCCACCAGCCGATTGGAAACTGCGAAAGCGACTGAAACCCAACAAACAGTGTGAAAACCAGTCCGAGAGCCGGAAGCGGAATCGAGAGATCGGCCGCAGTGGGCCTTCGATCGATGACCAGACGTACTGATACGGACTCACGAGCGCCATCATGATCGCCGCAGCTGCCACCTGCCACCACCGTGACCTACCCAGTGTTTCTCGAGCTCGAACACTAATATCAGGGGTCGAGTTGGGGTGGGAGGACTCGCTACTCATTATCAAGTATTCCACAAACGTACGTACAACCACTAAGCCCCATTCATTTCTTTCGTGGTTTCTAAATAGACATTCTGCTGTTCATCAGCAAGTTGTCGTGCCCGAATTGAGCAGATCGACAAGGACCCCACCATTAGCGTAGTGTCATTCCAAACAGAACTTATCCCGTTTTAGAAAGGTTCAATCTTCACTTGGTCGCCAGTGACTGAATCCGAGAGCAGGTTCGACGATTAACATCCACGAAGACAAAGTGACCAAATACTGATAGTACATCAATCACTAGCAGTTTAGCACTACCTACGAGGAACTGAGATTGCAGAATTCGGGTTTTCAATAATTGACACTCAAAAAATAATTCGACAAAGACAAGGGGCCATCGGTGAGACAAAAACTGTACGAAGATGAGTTCAATACAGCCCTTACCTGTAGAGCGAAGACCACGCCGCATAGCCACTCACGTAGATGGATCTCTTCTCGAGTTTCGTAGACGACGGAACACCACTCCAGCCTAATGACTGAAGCAGAACAACTCGCAGATGAACACGGTGTTACCGGGACGCCCAAACGCGGGCTCATCATGTCCACGCTCGTCTTCTATGCGGGCCTGACCACCATCGTCTTCTACGGGGCGGCAGGGCCAGTCCTCGAAGAACATCTGGCGCTTGCCGGCGTCCTTCACGGCCTCTTGCTGAGCTCACCGCACCTCAGCAAGGCGATCCTCAGGATCCCCTTCGGTGCCTGGGTGGACGAAGTTGGCGGACGGAAACCGCTGCTCATCCTCATGGCCTCGACGATCATCGGAACAGCAGGGCTCGTTATCACGCTGTTCCTCACCTATCCGGAGAACTTCGACATGAGTCTGTACCCCATTCTGGTATTCTTCGGATTCCTTGCGGGTGCAGGAGGGGCGACGTTCTCCGCCGGAATCACACAGACCTCCTACTGGTATCCCAGCGATAAACAGGGGTTCGCGCTCGGCGCGTTCGCTGGCGTCGGCAACATCGGCCCGGGGATGGTCGTCTACGTCCTCCCCGTCCTCATTGGCATCTGGGGGCTGACAATGGCTTACTCGACCTGGCTCGTGTTCCTGCTGGTCGTCACCGCCGTCTACGCGGTGTACGCGGTCGATCCGTACTACTTCCAGCTCCGCAAGCAGGGTAAATCACCGGAGGAGTCACAAGAAATCGCTGACGAACTCGGCCAAGACATTTTCCCGTCGGGCGGGACGTGGGATTCTCTGCGGACATCCGCGAGAAACCGCCGGACATGGATCCTCGTCTTCCTCTACACGGTCTCCTTCGGCGGCGGGTTCACGTCCCTGTCAGCCTGGTTCCCCACCTACTGGGCAGAGTTCCACGAACTCACGCTCACGACAGCAGGCCTGCTGGCAGGCATCTTCATCGTCTACGGGTCACTCATTCGAGTGCCCGCCGGGAGTGTCAGTGACAGATTCGGCGGTGAATTAGTTGCCATCATTAGCTTCGGTGTGATGGCCCTCGGCGGTGCAATTATGACCTTCTTCACCGGGTTCTGGCCCGCCATCCTTGGCATGATGGTGCTCGGGACTGGAATGGGGTTCGCCAACGCGGCCGTGTTCGAACTGGTACCGAAGTTCGTCCCGGAGGCTGTCGGTGGGGCCTCCGGCTGGATCAGTGGGATCGGAGGTGGTGGAACCCTCGTTATCCTTCCGCTGATGGGCCTCTTTGTTGATATCTATGGGCACATCGGGTATGCGCGAGGGTTTGCCGTCTTCATCGTCTTAAGCGGGCTCTGTGTCATCGTCGCAGCCGCTCTCAAGTGGCTGATCTCGGAGCCTGAAGAGACCGCTGACGAGGGAGCTCTCCACTAAACCCTCATCACAACTCTACATCTACCGTGGAACGGAAACAGTGGTGACGTCAGTATCTTACTCCTCAGGGTCTCGGTGAACAGTTAACACCGGGATTTCGGAATGACGCACAACATTTTCGGTGACGCTTCCGAGGAGCGCACGTTTGACCCCAGTGCGTCCGTGCGTCCCCATGACGATGACGTCGATATCGTTGTCTTCTGCGTAGCTGAGAATATCGTCGTGGGGGTTTCCTCGACGGATCGCTGCTGTCGTCTCGATATCCCTCTCGCTGGCCTGTTCGACGACGGCTTTCGTTGCCTGTTGCCCCCGTTCTTCGAGCGCATCCAGAAGGTCATCGAGACCAGAGAATCCCTCACCCATGCCAGAGACGGACGTGGGCTGGTCAACGATATAGAGCACGTGGAGCGTTGCACCATGCGCTTCAGCAAGGTCGAGTGCCATCTCCACCGCGGGCTTCGATGGATCACTGCCGTCCGTCGGGATGAGTATTCGATCGAACATAAGCTGATTCGTACCTGTTGTCGATTGTTTTGCGATACAGATAATGGTGTTCACGTTTCTCCAAGAGGCCAACCACGGACAAGGTGATGGGGAAAATGACAGCTGGGCGGTACTGTACGGTTGGCACCACAACTGATACCTCATTCGAAGTGTTACCCAGACACATGTTCGACTCGCTCCTTCTCGCAACGGACGGGAGCGGAGATCGCCGAGCGGTGCAGAAGACGTTTGATCTTGCTGCCCATCACACTGCGACAGTTCACGTACTCTATGTGATCGATATTGTCCAAAGTGGCCCAGGGATTATTGGACGGACAAGGACCACATCCACGCGACCAAGTCTTCATGACGAAGGCCGTGAGGCCTTGGAATCTATCAGCCTCGCGGCACAGGACCGAGACCTGTCTATCGTCACGGAGATGCGAGAAGGGATGCCAGCCCAGGAAATCTGCACCTATGCGAACGAAGCAGAGATCGATTTACTCATTCTCAGCCCGCACGGACGGTCCGGATTTTCCCGACTCCTCCGGGGGAGCGTCACTGAGCAAACGCTTCGCCGGGCAGACCAGCCAGTTTTGACAATCCGAAAAGAGCCGGCATAGGGCGGAATTGAGACCCCCAGTACGGAGGCAAGTGCACTCCAGTCACACTATTTTTAACTTCCAAGCCGGAAATCCGATTTGATGACTCCAGATTCGTCCAGCTGGCGAGGACTCGTTACAGCTGGAACTACTCTTGGTTCCAAACTCAGAGCGGTCGCCGTGGAAGCCATTCATCGGTTGAGGACACATTTTGAGGAGTGGCCGGAACGATACATCGAACAGCAAGCCGCACTCTACGAGGACAATTACTAGCGATCCCACCCTGGTCCAGTGGGCTGAATTTGGCTCGTGGGGAGAGTTCTGCGCGGCTAGCTTTGATCCGATGGTGCTGAGAAACCGTCTGTAGTAACGGCTTCAGAAGTCGGGTCAGGCCCCACCTCTCGTCGAAGTGCCTGAAGACCAGCGACACAGAGGACAGCTACCCCGACGACGACGAGTGCCTGAATGGACGGGAACGCCCCAATTGCTGCGGTGAAGGCAGTAACGTAGGCCATTGGGTGTTCTATGTGGAGCGCGTAAAAGACAGCCGTGCTAGCCACAAAGGCGAGCAGGGCACTCCCAACGATTCGAAGCCCTGGCTCCGACATCGGTTCGATACTCGTCGGGGCGATCCCCTGAGCAAGTGCGGTATACGTCACCCACCCTGCGACTAGCGCGGTCAGATGGCTGACCACGACCGTCTTCGGGGAGTTATCCTCATCATGCGGAAAGAAGACGAGCAGATACGCCGCGGGTGCAAGAGCAATGAGGATACCCCAGAAGCCGGATGCGAATGCGAATCCTGCGAGTACAGCAAGGAGAACGACGCCGTGACCGCTCGCCCAGATCACTCGTTCATCCATCCTTGTTTACGAGGATGGGGTTTCGCCCTCAATGAGTGTTGCGTACTGGAATAGCACTACACGGACAATTCAGACCGATCATCGACCTATGTGATTGAAGTCTCTTTGTAACGATTTCGAGAACCGGCATTAGTGGCCACCGGAGACGAAGTGGAGACCAACGATCCCGAAGACGATCACGGAGATAAACAGGAGACGGAGACCAGCCGCCGGTTCATCGAATAAGACGATACCGAGTGTGGCGGTTCCCACGGCGCCGATCCCCGTCCAGACAGCATACGCAGTCCCGATCGGCAGATTCTGCACTGCTCTCGCGAGCAACACCATACTGATGATGAGCGCAGCGACTGTCCCCGCCGTCGGGATCGGTTCCGAGAGTCCGTCAGAATACTCCAAGCCGATTGCCCAGGCGATCTCGAACAAGCCAGCGACGAAGAGAATGAGCCACGACATTCCCCTGGATTTTGCTCCCAAATCGGACTATAGGTTACGATACCGCCTTAGATTGGCCATCTACGTATTCGAGAAATGACGACAGAGGCTGGTCGAAAACTCAATACTCGGGGGTACTGTCGGAGAAAGTCGATTAACTCCAGAAGCGTAAGGACGCACTTCTCTAGCGATTCCAGGAGGCAATGCCAAACTCCGCGTCGGTTACGTAGTCGTCTGTCCTGTTTTTCTCGCCCTCGAGAGGTGGAGGGCTACAGAGATGGAACAGTCCACGATCAGCGACGGGAGTGACGACGAATTCCCACCTGAGAAGCGTCTTGAAGCACCGAATTACCGATTGGTCAAGGCCGGTATCGCGACGATTCCCGATATGGAGACCCTGCAAGAGTGTGTTGCCTACGAGAACGCCCACCAGAATCGGACGCAGATTCTGCGCCGGCTCAAGTGGAAGGCCGAAGAGCTGCGTGAGAACGAAGAGTAAGCTCTGATCTTAACCAACACACTCCGCGTGATTTCCCTATTGTTGGTTAATCCGCTGTGCCTCGGTTTTTCGGGCCCCTGAATGGGTGCGGGGCAGCCAGCAGCGGCCTCGCGAGTCCAATCATGTCCCCCCATTTGAGTACAGACTCCAGCACGGCTAGCGACATCGCTGCCGCCAGACAAGCAGACCATATAGCGTTCCTTCATCGAGCTCCATTCGCCGCTGATGCTCTAGCTCTCGGATTTCTTCCCGGGTTTCGGGAAGACTGTAGATATCAAGCAGACCAGTACCTGAACCTCGAGATTCCTGTCGGGATGCTCGACAACGACTTCCGGAATCCAGACCTGGAGCGGTTCGTCGACCGCTTCTTCGAACACGAACCAGAGGTCGGTGTCATCGGCGACATCTACGAACCAGCTGACGTCGACGCCCACGTCGCTGCCGCTCGCGAGATCCGAGCGAGCTATCCCGAGGCCGAGCTCATCGTCGTTCCGAAGTCGCAGGCGGTGGTCGACTCGATACCCGAAACCCTTGTCCTCGGGTATTCACGGGGATACGCCGACCGCCTGGCCCACGAGTTCTCCGACCCAGCCGATTGGAGGGGGCGGCGCGTCCACATCCTCGGCGGGAGTCCGCCCAAGCAGCTCGACGCCATTCGACAGTTGACCCGACCGACACTCACGGACGAGCCACCAGCCGACATCGTCGGCGTCGACTGGAACGGGCTGCATCGCGGCGCGCAGTTCGGTGAGTTCTGGACGGCCGACGGCTGGGACGACAGCGGTCGCGACGCCGACCACGTCACCGTGCGAAAGACGGTGCGTCATAGCCTCGCTCGCGTCCGTGAGTTTTGGAGGGACCACGGAATCTGGCCCGAAACGACACCGCAAGACGAGGGGCTCGACGTCGAGTACGAGGGACCGAGTCCTGCCGATCTCGAGGACGCCGCCTGTACCGAGTGCGGGACGAACGTCTGGCGAACTCGCCGCGGCCCGTACGTCGCCGAATACGATACCGGCGCGATCTGTGGATACTGCAGCTACGAGTGCTACTTCAGCCACCGCCATCGAAATAACCTGGAGGAGATCGTCGGCGAGCAGAGCGTCTACCTCCCGCCGGCATGACTTCGCGACCTGTTTTTCGTGCCCCCGAGAGCGGGCGAGGCGTTCGCTGAATTGTAGCGAGGGCCGATTTCGGTCGGTGATATCATGGATACGACCAGACCGCATGTGGGTTTTCAATGATGTCGACAACTGGTTGGACAATATGCACAGCCAGCTCGAGGCGGGGGTCGAGGATTAGATCAACCTCGTCGACGAGGCCGCCGCGAGCGAGTAGGTCCAGGAGTGGCACGATGTCCAGAGTCCCTTTCACGATCACTCCCCCCCATGATTCACTTTTCCTGACATCTCTAGTGGCCTGAAGCGACGAAGGTCGTGGGCTACCGGACGTGGCAGAGGTCAATCAGTACGTCCGAGAAGGTGAGCAGGCGATCTAGATCCGGGCGCGGATCATCGCAAGGTAGCGTTCGGACTGTAGGGACTCTTTTTGTATCACTTCTCAGCTTTTCAGGATGTGTACTTCCCTTGTCGCGTACAACCTCCCAGATGAAACGTATCCGACAGACAAAATTGGACGCCGTACAGAGAACTTCAACAGCGTCGGTATTGTAGAAATTTGTGTGGCTGTGGATGTTAATCGTCGTCGAGATTAACATCCGCGTCGTCTTCGGCGAAGATACGCCGAGAGATGATCGTCCCGTCGGAGACGGTGTCGGGTTCCTCGCGGCGAACGAAGCGCTTCTTCAGGACGTCGTAGCCGAACAGGCTCGCGCCGACGATGATGAGGATATCGCCCGGCAGGCGCGCCCAGAACAGCCACTGCACGATGTCGCGGTTGTAGAACGCGAGTGAACGGGCGGCATCGTAGTTCTCTGTGAAGGCGGTTTCTAGCTGGAGGAAGCCGACGGGGATGTCGCCGATGAAGACCATCCACGCGAGCCCGGCGTTCAATATCCAAAACGCGCGCTTGAGGTTCGTCGGATCCCACTTTCCGGCTTTCGTAGTGAACTGAAGGGCGTAGACTGCCATGCCAAGCGCGAGGAAGCCGAATGCGCCGAACATCGCGCCGTGGGCATGGCCGACCGTGAGGAAGGTGCCGTGCTCGTAGTAGTTCACCAGCGGGAGGTTGATGAAGAACCCGAGCACGCCCCCGCCAACGAAGTTCCAGAACCCGCTGGCGATGATGAACATGAACGCCAGTCGATACGGGAAGTCCTTGCCCGCGCCCATCATCGCGCGATACTCGCCGAGCGCCTCATAGAGGATGAAGATCAGTGGGATGAACTCCAGCGTGGAGAACACGCTCCCGATGGGGATCCAGTAATCGGGCATCCCGACCCACCAGTAGTGGTGGGAGACGCCGATGACGCCTGCGCCCATCACGAACAGCGCCTCGAACATCACGGCCTTCTCCGCGCTTCGTCGCTTGAGGAGGTTCATGGAGACGAGCGAGATGCCGATGATGGCGACGACGAAGAACTCGAAGGCGCCCTCGACCCACATGTGGACGACCCACCAGCGCCAGAACTCCGTGACCGGCATCGTCGTCTTGGGCGTGTAGAGCATGCTCGCGGAGAAGAGCAACGCGATGGACCCGCCGGCATAGAGGATCATGTGGGCGAGTCCGTAGCGCTCCTCGCGGTCGAGTAAGGGTTTGAAGCCGCGGGCAACGAGGGCCGCCCAGAGGACGAACCCGGCGAGCAGGCCGGCCTGCCAGAGGCGGCCGACTTCGAGGTACTCGAGGCCCTCGTTGCCGAGGATCCACCAGAGGGCGCCGTCGATGTACCCCTGTGCGCCGAGCCAGATACCCAGTAAGCCGCCGACGACGACGACGACCAGGGCGCCCAACAGGACGTGGATGTACCGTTTCTGGTTGTTCGGCTCGTGGCCAGTGAGTAGGGGCGGGAGGAAGAGGCCGACGCCGAGCCAGAGAGTCGCGATCCAGAGCACCGCGAGGTCGATGTGCCAGGCTTTTGTGATCGCGAACGGCAGGGTCGCCATCGCATCGATACCGAGGGCTTCCGCAATGCCGTAGAACCCCTCGCGTTCGATGTAGTAGTGCGCCATCAATCCCCCGAGAAGCGTCTGGACGGCGAACAGCACGGCCGCCACGGGGACGAAGCGGATTGCCGCGAACTGACTTGGGAAGAGGTCGATATCGTTAGGATGGGGGACATCGACGCCCTCTGTGTCCGGTTCCGGGAGTTCCGCCGAATTATATAGCCAGATACCGGCACCACCCCCACCGACGAGGAGCACCATCGCGACGACGCTCCACGTCATCGAGGACACCGGCGGCGTGTTTCCGGCGCCGGGGTTGTACGGCCACTCGTTCGTCCACGAAACGTCGCTGTTCGGGCGGTCGATCGATGCAAATAGCGCGGTCCAGAGCGCGAAGTCCGCGAATCGCCGCGCGCTCTCGCGGGATTCGACAAACTGCGGCGGGACGCCGTGTTCGACGGCACCGCCGTAGTACCGCTCGACGTACGCTTGCTGGACCTGTTCGTAGGCGTATGCCTCCGCGGCGGTAAGCCGGATGGTAGTCCCTAAGTCACCTTCCTGGAGCTGGCGTGAGACGACAGAGTTCACGGCTGCTTGCTCCGGTTCAGGGAGTTCTGCGTACGGCGTATCGTAACGTTCCTGAGCGACGTACTCGCGCATATTCGACACCAACCGATCCTGTGCGTCGGCCGTGTAATCCGGACCGAAGTACGCGCCGTTTCCGAGAATCGACCCGTGGTTCATCAGGCCGTTCTGCTGGAACACGGCCTTCCCTTCGACGATCTGTTCGTTCGTCGTAATCACCTCGCCCTCGGGGCCGACGATGCGTTCCGGGCGGTCGGGCGTCTGCTGGTACGCGTAGTACGCGCCCGCCCCCATCACGATTAAGTTGAAAATGAACGCCACCACGAGCAACTTTGCCAGGGTTTTCCTGCGTACTTCCATGAGAGACACCCTCACATTCTCGCCCTATAATCGTGGTGCCATGGAGAAAGCCTACGAACGTAATCGGTGTCGCGATTACAGCGCAGCGAGGCGAAAGCCCACGCTTGAGCCCTTTCTCTTACCCACAAACCAAGCCGCTAGCATGGACCTCCCTCCGTGGAAATAAAGGACATATCTCCGGGATTCACCGGTTTCATCGGGTGTAGAACGGTGTTCCTGTGGTGAGGCCGAGGCAATTTGAACACCCCGTGGTCAGGAGGCGATCGCATTTCGTCCAATCAATATGTCTTTTTCAGTCATAGATCGCTTTCGACGGCGGCCGAAATACTACTCCGGAGCGCCCCGATCTTATGAGTAAGCGACAGCCCTTCAGGGGCAGGAGGAGGTCAATAACGAGGTTTCCGGTTTCGTAAAAAAACGTCGACCTATTGGACAAATTTATTTCAGACTTCCCTGGCACTCTAACCTACAGTCTACCGCTTTACTGGAGTGAGCGCCTACCGATTCCTCGGACGGTGCGATCGACTTCCACAAGCTGTCGAGTTGTGCGTCCTCTTTCGAGACGCCCCCGCGGTCACAACCGATCGACGCGCACTCGCGCATTATCGGATGCAAACTCGTCGTGAACCCACTTGGTTCGTACGTTCATCACGGGCCCCATCGGGTATCGGCCCCAACAGACGAGGGCCATAGCGATGGAGAACTCGTCTTTGGGAGCAACCGCCGTCCCAGTCTACGAGGATTATCTGCCCAAGACAAATTCCCTATGTTCAAAAGTACGTCAGACATCTCCGCCCGAATACGGACCGGTCATCTCGGTTCGTTTTTAGACGAGCGAACAGAGAGTTCGAGTACTAGCATGAATGATTCGAATTACCACCTCGACACTCTAGCCGCCCGGTTTGATCGAACTGATGCCAGTGTCAGCGACGCCGGTGATGTTGTTCCGCCAATTCACCTCTCGACAACTTATGAGATGCGCAGTCCCGGTGAGTCGGACCACGGGTACAAGTACACTCGGTTCGGCAATCCCACGCGTGACGTCCTTGAGGAGCGACTTGCCGACCTCAGCGGGGCTGAACGCGCCGTCGCAAGTGCCTCCGGAACCGCTGCGATGGCAGCGATCTGCCTGTCAGTCGTCGAGCCGGGCGATCACGTCGTCGCATTCGATGGCATCTACGGAGGAACCCGATTACTCTTCGACGATTTGCTCGTCGATTCGCTGGGCGCCACCGTCGAGTACGTCGACGCGACGGATATCGACGCTGTCGCCGAAGCAGTCACCAACGAGACCACGCTCGTCTGGATGGAATCGCCGACGAACCCGCTACTGCGGCTTTGTGACCTCTCGGTCGTGGCCAACGTCGCAGCAACAGTCGATGCAACCTACGTCGTCGACAACACGTTCGCGACGCCGTACTTCCAGCGCCCGCTCGAACACGGAGCCGACATCGTCGTCCACAGTACGACGAAATATCTTAACGGGCACAGCGACTCGATGGGTGGCGTCGTTCTGACCGACGACGAAGCCGTCGCGGACGGCGTAGCGCACACCCAGTCCTACGACATTGGTGGAACTCTCGCTCCCTTCGACTGCTATCTCACACTCCGTGGACTCCGAACGTTCCCCCTCCGGATGGGCCGTCACGAGACCAACGCCGGCGAACTCGCGCGGTATCTCGACGACCATCCGTCGGTAGCCCAGGTCAACTATCCCGGATTGGACCACCACCCACAACACGACCTCGCTCGTGAGCAGATGGACGGATTCGGCGGAATCGTCTCGTTCGAGCTGGACGCAACCGGTGCCGAGACCCGGGCCGTTCTCGAAGAATTCGATGTATTCACGCTGGCTGTGAGTCTCGGCGGGACCGAATCACTCGTCGACCATCCCGCCACGATGTCCGCATCTTACCTCACAGACGCCGAACGAGAGGCCGCCGGGATCTCGGATTCACTCGTCCGAATCGCCGTCGGCGTCGAACACGCGGACGATCTACTCGCCGACCTTGATCAAGCTCTCGAGAAGCTGTGAGTTAGTTCCTGAGGGTAGTAACCGTGAGTGGAAACCGGGAATTGTTCTGCCAGCAGCTGAAAACTACGCTGCTTCGACCGCCTCAATCAGTTCGCTGTAATCTGGTTCGTTCGTCGGATCATCGGCGACCCAGTCATAGGTGATCGTCCCGTCCTCGTCGATGACGAACACCGCCCGATTCGCGACCCCGTAGAGCCCGAGCGGTTCGATGTCGATCTCGAGGTCGTATGCCCGGATAGCGTCACCGGCCATGTCGCTGACGAGATCGAATTCGACCCCGTATTCCTCGCGGAACGCACCCTGAGAGAACGGGGAATCAGCGCTCACGCCGAGGACGGTTGCGCCAGCCTCCTCGAACTCGTCGATTCGCTCCTGGAGCGCGACCATCTCGTTCGTACACGGTGGTGTGAATGCCCCTGGGAAGAAGGCGAGAATGACTGGACCGTCATCGACGTGATCTTCGAAGTTGAACGGTTCGTGGTCGCTCGTGCCGAGCGTTGCAGTGAATGTCGGTGCGGTGTCTCCTTGTGAAACCATCGAGATTCGCTTCGAGCCGTCGATTGAAAAATGCCAGCCCGAATATACTCCGTACGAGTTCCTCTCAGGGAGTGCATCTGCTGCCAGCACGGTATCTGAAAAGCAGCTTCCCGGGAGGTTGCCGTTAGGCGGTCTGTCGGGCCGCAGTACGGTCTGATTCGGTTCCGCGTTCAAACGACTTGACGATTCGTTCCTCGGCGCGGTGCAGGATTTCCGAACACGTCGACTTCGCCATGTCCAGAGACGCCGCGAGTTCCTCCTGCGTACACTGTCGCGGAGAGTCGTAGTAACCACGTTTCAGGGCGGCTTCGATCAGTCGTTGCTGTTTGTCGGTCAGGATTCGGTCGAATTCGGGCTTGGCGTGGATGTGCTCGACGACGTATCCAACCTCCGACTCATCTAGCGCTGACCCAAGCGTCGATAATCTGTTTCGAGTCGTGGTCAGCTCCCATTCGACCTGGCCATTCTGGATCTCGAAGGGCATCTCCACCGGGACGCCCGCTTTGTCGAGAACGTCCAGGAGAATCGGTTTGTCCGCCTCGATCTGGAGGAGGGCTCGGTTCGGCTCTTGGTGGAACACCTCCACGGTACGAACAGGGCCAAACGATCGGATCGACTCGATGATCTTCGTTGGCTTCTCCGCCATTAGCTCGACGAATCCAACGCCGACGCTATCAGCAGACTGGGCAGATCGGACACGAAACGTCGCTACCGGATGATCTCGTGAGACAGTACCAATCCAGGTTCGCTTTGGGATCGTCAGGGTAAGTGAAGCACACACCATTTTAGGTGAACCTAAACACGACCAACTATTAAAAGCGTCTCCGAACATGTGCGGGTAATAGTGCGGCCGACGTGATTGGTACAAAGTAGCTCCCGGGGATTCCCCTGAACGAACGCTACTAACGCCAGATCACGGTGACGACCTGCCCGTCGCCTTCGATCGTCTCGTATGTGTAGCCACGGTCGTCCAGCTGTGGATAGAGGTGTTGGGGTGCGCGATCGTTCCGCTGGACGAGTACCACCTCGTCGTCAAGGTCAGCAAGCCGTTCGAGCGTGTTCTTCAGTGGTTGTGGTGGCGGTAGCTCTCTCGCATCGAGTGTTTCGATCGGTCGGTCAGTGGGTGCTCCGACTTCCTCGACGTATGAGTCAATCTCTGCCATATCTCCTAGTCGGAACGAGACGGTCAAACACATTGACCCGAATCTGTTCAAGGCGATAGATAGACGATGGAAGATTACGTCTTGGTCTTGTCCCGGGGAATCGGCCTGGTACTTATCGCATCTGCCCCCGTATATCTGAATGGAAACAATGTCTAGCACCCACGACGACCACGATCACGACCACGACGCAAAACCCGTCACTGACCGGGTCCACGACAACTCATGGTCGGCGAATCTCGAAAAACCGGAACACGCCGACGACCGCCAGCTGGTGGTCGACCAGGCTCTCTCGGCGATCGACCACACCGCTTCAGGCAACCACGTGAACCTCGTCACACACGCCAACCACGGTCATCCAGAAGACTACCTCTACGACGTTTTAGAGAGCGAGGGAGGTGACGATATTGATTGGGAATACATCGAACAGTGTGGGTGCGGGGGTCACGTCGTCAGAGTTCACGTTCCGTAGCATTCGTAAGCAGCGATTTTACCACCGGCTCAATTTCTCCGTATACCAAAGCTGAGTTACTTCCGACTTCCTCTCCGAAACTACACTCGTTTGGCTCTGTTAAATATCTCTTAATTAGACATGAACTGTGGTGAAACAACCGATAAGTGAGTTTGCGTATTTACCACTGAGAGTCCCACCATCTCAAAGGGCTGTTCCGATAGCCGTGTGAAACACAATTATATATTCAGCACGGGAACTCGTTTGACTGGAAGATGCCGGGTACGGAACGACACGTTTGCTCTACTCAGTGATGTTGGAGAAACTCTAAGAGCTGTGTGTTGACGGTGTCTGGGCAATCTTCCTGAACCCAGTGACTGGCATTCTCCAACCGATGGACCTCCACGTCGGGTATCCATTCTTCGAGGCCGGCTGCCATCGAAGGGACCACCGTAGAATCTTGTTCACCCCAGATGACCATCGTCGGTGTCTCGATCGTGGATGTCGTTCGTGGAAGCCCTGTGCCGACAAACGGAACAGATTCGACGAACAGACGCCGCGAGTACTGAGGGATGAGAGCCCTGTAGTAATTAACCGCTGCAGTAAGTGCACCTGGTTGGGAGAGTGCACGTTTGTAGCGTCGAATATCAGTTTTGGAGAACCGATCTGGATTCACCGGGTCATCTCGAAATAACTGATCGACGAATGCGTAGTTGTCACGTTTCAATACCGCCTCGGGGAGTCGCGGAAGCAGGAAGAACCCGACATACCACGAGCGTTTAAGCTGGCCCCATGTGAGCAGGTCGCGTTTGTACGGGCCTGGATGAGGGAAGTTCAAAACGACTTGGCGATCAAAAAGATCGGGCTGTCTGACGGCTGCCTCCCAAACGAAGGCACCACCCCAGTCGTGACCAACGACGGTTACCGAATCTGAATCGAAATGATTGACGAGTCCACGGAGGTCTGCCAGATGATGTTCCATACGATATGCCTCGACAGATTCGGGCCGATCCGAACGGTTGTACCCTCTGAGATCGGGTGCGACGACGTGATATCCCGCATCCGCTGGGGTTTCAACTGAAACCTCCACGCGTACCAGTACTGAGGGAACCCGTGGAGCAAAATTACTAACGGACGAGATGTCTCGTCTTCCTCGGAGTCACCAAGTTCCACGTAATGAAGATTAATCTCTCCGACATTCGCCCGCCCGTGTGAAATATCCTCATGGATGGATGACATGCGTCCAAGTGTCTTTCAAGCCATCATAATTATTTGGTCAGGACAATATCCGAACGGACAGAGTAGCTGTCAGAGTGTCTCTGCGCGAGACACCGGGACAAATTATGCTACGTTCATCCTCTGTACTTGCATGGTGTTGTTGACAGGTGCTGTATAATTCAACGGTGGATCGGTGCGTGAGTCCACTGTACTTAGCGAGTCGGGCACTATTCCTATTAGCTGATGAGGATTTCAACAAAGCCACTCAATTGAATATATTCGGAGAACTAACCAGGCCACTCGAGACCGTACGATATTCTATGCCCGGGTTCCCATCTCCGTTCGGAGGCGAGGACGACGAGCTCTTCGATCCCTACGACGAATTCGTCTCTGATAACATTCCAAGGTCAGGGCCGTTTCTCGACGGACACAATATCCTGGCTGGATCGGACCACGTCATTTTCCACAGATTGACGCGTGAACTCTTCGAGGAGCGGAAGGTATACGACATGACGTTCAACTACAACCTGGCACGGTTGAACCTCGATACGCGCCATCCCGGCGCAGGGTATCGGTATGCGGTGGAATCATCCGATGCCGATGATGCCATCGCTGCGGACGACATCGATACCGTCTTGCGAGCCGAATTCACCCCGACGACGCCATTCTGTCCGCAGACGCACACGCTGACGATCGGCTCGTTCAGAGCTTGGAACGGCCTGTCGGACCGTCACGAGTACGACCTCGTTCGTGTCCGGGCGGCCCCGATGCATCACCAGAGTGAAGCCATCAACGAACAGCTCGCAGAACTGGAAATGAAGTACCTCGATAACGGTGACGAGCACGTCGTGCCGACCGAGTCACGTGAAGTGGGGTCGAACCCAATGGAGCGCTCGATGAAAGAAGAAGGGACGAGTCGCGGTCCCCAGGCGCCATTCTGAGGTAAATTCGATTACTCGGTTGTCACTCCGGTTCCGGTTAGGTGGATATGTTCGTGTCGAGACTGACCTCTCCGCGTCACCAATGATCCAACATGGCAGTGGCGAAAACGCTCCCCAAGGGATGGAAACTTCGGAACAAACAGCAATATCACGATTCGTTCCTCGAACGCGAATACACGCGGATCGCGTATTCGGACGGCGATCGGACTGTCTACATCAACGATATCCAAGAACCCAATTCGTTCGAAGGCTGGCGATTTCTGGTTCGAGTCCAGGGTACCGACAACCAGCAACTCGGTATTGCCGAGGATCTCCCTGAAGCTGAGAAGATCGCTCGCGAGTACATGATGCGGTAAACGAATGCCACACCATTTCTCGAACACAACGGTGGCGAATACAGCGACGATAGACGACCGATAGAATCCTTCTCGCAGCAAAGCTACCGCTGGCGATAGTCCGTAGGATCGGCGATACTCAGTCGTTCCTGAATATATTCGGAGGCATTGACTCCCCCATCCATCACGAACGCATAGAGAATGAGTGTCGTTCCTGGGAACCTGGAGACGGAGAAGCAGCCTCCGATGACCGTCCCGCTCCGACACTTTGTCGTGGGTATCGGGTTCTTGCTCGTCGGAGGAATTGTTGGCGTGACGAACGCTTTTGGGATGGGGTCGGGCCTCCTCCCCTCGCTCACGTTCACCTGCTGCTGGCGGGGTGGATCTGTATCACGATCATGGGTGCGATGACCCAGTTTGTACCCGTTTGGTCCGGCGTCACGCTCCACAGTCGCCGGCTCGCGACCGTCCAACTGTGGGTCGTCGGTATCGGACTAACTGGTTTTGCAGTCGCACTGGCCGGTGGCTGGCTTCGACTCACGCCAATCTTCGGTATCCTGATGGCCATCGGTTTCTGGGTGTTCGTCTACAACATCGCCCGGACACTCGTCACCATCGAAGGTCGATATGACGAGACCGAACGACACTTCGCGTTCGCACTCGCATTCTTCGTGGCGCTCACGCTGCTCGGCGTCTCACTCGCAGTCGATTTCGTTCGACCGGTGTTCGTCCCCATTGGTCTCTCACGCGTCGATGTCGTCTCGGCCCACGCCACCCTCGCCATCTACGGCGCCGTCCTGACGACGGTCCTCGGCGCCCTCTATCAGCTGGGCACGATGTTCACTCAGACTGACCTCCACGGGATCGACACGTACCTCCAGCGCTTCGAGGAGGTCGGCTACCCGATCGGCGTGGTAACCCTGGCGATTGGTCGGCTGGTCGGTCAGGTTGCGCTCGCCCGCGTGGGCGGGCTCCTAATCCTCGGTGGTATCGGGTGTATGAGTATCATCCTTGCCCGTCGCCTCTACGAAACACAGGTCCCGTGGACGCCGATGCTCTCACGGTACACTGTTGCGGCAGTGGCGATGGCGGCGTGGGTCCTGGTGACTGTTCCCGTATGGATCGGCGACCCGGTCGCGCCGGCAACCCGATTTGGCGCGCCGGGAGCTACACACCTGCTCGGGCTCGGCGTGATTGGCTTCGTCGTCCTCGGAACGATCTACCACATCGTTCCCTTCATCGTGTGGGTACACCACTACAGCGATCTCCTCGGGTACGAGGCCGTGCCGATGATCGACGACCTCTACGACGACAGGCTGGCAGCCCTCGACCTCGGACTGTTCACGATCGGCGGCCTTGCGCTCGTTATCGCGGACTGGACGACCCTCTCGTCACTCCTCGCAGGGTTTGGCGGGCTCTTGATCGGTGCGGGCATTCTTGTGTTCGGCTGGAACATGGGTTCCGTGATTCGAACTCACAGTCCGAACGGGCTCGTGGGTGTACTCGTTCCTGGCGTGTCGCCGGGCTCGTCAACCGACACCACGTCGGAGGACCCGCGGTGAGCGGACCGGGGGAATCCATGGGATCACATTGACGTATCCAGCTGAAGCTCTTACATGATCGGACGGGATAACCGAGACAACGTTCGTCGGATTGCACCGCCCATCGTAGTCAGCATTCCGTCTCTTTCGGAGCATCGGGTTGAGCAGTCCGTTTGGCACTCATCTCACGTGGATACCAGCAAGACGTCTCGTCAGTACGTAGGCGTAGACACTCGTCCCCACGATACCGAGCGTGGCACCGGCGTCTCCTACCATCGGTGCGCGGAATAGTGGCTCTACCGCTCGCAGTACGACTCCGAACCCGAATATGCCGATCGTCGCGAGGCCGACACGCTCACTCGCACCAGTGAACTGGCCCGTTCCGATTGGGAAGAACTCGTATGCATAGCCGATGATCGTCAGCAGGAGAAAGCCGTCGAGTACGAGTGGGACGTGTGCTTCAATCAGCCAGGCGGCATCGCCATCGATTGCAACCGTCGCGGCGACGAGTACACCCCTACCCCTGCGAATGCGCCCGCCAGGACGCCGACGAGACCAATGCGTCGGCGGTCGGTCCGAAGTGCGACGACGGCCACCATCCCGAGATAGCACAGTATGCCGAACGCCAGAACGACGGCACCCACCTGGAACAGTGGCCACGACCAGAAACTACCGGCGATGAGGGCGGGGGCGACGGCACCACCACCGAGAGCACCCCACGTAAGCAGCCGTGGCGGGACAACGTGATAGAAGCCGACGAGGAGTCGCGCGCCCAGGCTCACAATCAACAGCGCTGCGAAGCCCACAGCGTAGTAGTGCACGACACTGGGAATCGTGGCACTGGGAATCACCTGTATGCCGGACATCCTCGTGAGGAGTGCGATGGTACCGACGGCTAGGTATAGAATCGCGAGAAGGACTGTCCCGGTAGCGGCACGCGTCGATCGTTGCGGGCGGTCCCTGCCGCGGATCACCACGCTCGGATCCGCCCGAAGGACAGGAACGATTGTCGCACCCAGTGCGGCCAGGAAACAAGCGACACCGATACTCCAGAGGGTGGCACCCGCTGTGACGAGTGCCCGGGAAAGCGTCGTCAGCTGTCCGGCCACGAGCACGGCAGCGCCGGCGTACGAGACGACGAGGTGGACGCCGGGGAGTCGGGGTGTCGCGAGGGTCGTTCCGACGTATGCCGGGAGCAACAGGTAGGCCATGCCGAAGGTCATCGGCAGAACAGCTCCCAACAGCCCGAACAATCCGATCACCCGGATCGGCCAATCGAGGAGATACGTCGCCTGAAGGCCGACCATCCCGAGTGCACTGGCGACGGCAAACGCGTGCGTCCAGCGACTGACGCCACCAGCTCGGTTCATGAACGTTGCCGATGAGATCGGTCACAATAAATTTCGTGTGCCGGCATGCCAGTGTTACGGCTGTGCGTCGCCCCCGTTCGAGACGAGACACTCCCGGCGAAGTCAGGAGCTATTACAATCCGTGTCCGATCCGACTCGGTACGGAACCCGAATCGGTCCATCCACGAGAGATAGCGATCAGGAATTTCGGGATTCGACACCGTCCGATAGTTTCGTCTCCGCTTCAACGAAGAGGACGTTGTTCTCCTTGTGGACGTGTTCGTGCGTATCTCGCTCGAGGGCATCGAGACGCTCGATCATGCTCTCGTAACTCGGACACGCGTCGGCCGGGACGGTGTACCCGTCCGTTAATTCCGCGATGAGATCTAGCAGTTCTGCCGTTTCCTCGTGGTCCGCCTCCATCTCCTCGATTACCTCCCGAAGTCGTCGGCGTTCCGCATCGGAGAGCGAATCCCCACGGTCGAGCTTCTCGATGATCGGGAAAACCTCCTCTTCTTCCTCCCGAATGTGTGCCTTCATCGCTGGCGCGAGGGCGAGATACGCTGCTCGGAGCGCCTCCAGTTCGGGATGGTTCTCTCCGTGGACGCGAGCGACCTTTCTGACGAGCCCCTCCAGTGCCGGCAGTTCCTCACGCAGGTACTGGTGGTGGGTTTCGACGACGTCGTCGATCAGGTCCGCGAGGTCGTCCCAGTCAATCGCTTGAGCGTCGTCTGTCTGGACGTCGGCGAGATCTTCGCGGACATCGTCCAGATTGACCCCGGCCTGATCACACGCCATCGCGAGGGAGGCATCCCCACCACAGCAGTAGTCGATACCCGCTGCCTCGAAAACACGGGTGTAGGCCGGTACCTCACGGGCGAGTTCCCCTACCGGTCGCTGGGGATCGATGGTCGCGTTGGACATCTCGGTTCTACGTGATGATCGCGTCCGTAGGTCCTTGAGGGTGAAGCCGAACATTGCCGGACTACGAGCCACCAGCGGTCCCAGGACGTCCATGAATACGGGGTCGGCGAATGGCTCCTCAAATTCGTGCGCATCCTCCTCGGTCAATCTACGCGTAATTCAAGATACTCGCGCAGGACGACGGCGTTATTGTGATCCCGGTCAGTAGCGGCGTACAGCAACGTCAGCCGATCGTCCTTGGCGACGTCGAGAACACGTTCGACGGCGTCATCCTCCTCTTCGAGTTCCGAGATGTACCGCTCTGTGAACTCCGTCCATCGGTCTGGGTCATGGTCGTACCACGTCCGGAGTCCGTCGGACGGCGCAACCTCCTTGATCCACGCATCGAGTTGTGCCTCCTCCTTCGAAACTCCCCGAGGCCAAAGCCGGTCAACGAGCACCCGCGTTGCATTGTTGTCAGGGTCGTCGTAGATCCGCTTCGTAGTGATTTTCACGGTACGCCTTCTCCGCCTAGAAACTTGATGGTCACGTCTATTTGGCCGTCTTCGGGGAGATGGCGTGATGCCACGTGAACGGATTCGGGAGAGGGACTTCATTTCCCGAGCGTCGACGAATACGTATGACGACCGAAGTCAGCTCAATGGCCACTGGACTCGCCGGGGCGAGTGTCGGTCGGCGTACGGGGCAGTATCTCCTAGCGATCGATTGGCTGTCCGAGGACGCCGACCGAGTGGCACCTGGTGAACTTGCGGCACGTCTGGGCGTCAGCGGAGCGAGCGTCACGGAAATGAGTTCGAAGCTAGAGGACGCAGGGCTGGTAACCGTGAAGAAATACACTGGCGTGAAACTGACCGATAAAGGCAGCGAGGTCGCCCGTGAACTCGCCTGGCGACTCTGCGTCGTCGAGAATTTTTCGAGGCGGAACTCTCCGCGGATCTCGACGATGAGCAGTCCTACGAGATCGGCTATACGCTTCCTCCTGAGGCTATCAAGCGATTGCGTGATCTGGTCGACCACCCTGCATCGATCGCTGCCCCCAGACGAGACAGGACTACGATGGTGTCGCATCGCGTAGCGGGTTCGTTCGAACATAGTCGGGGTCGTGTATTGGACGACCCGTCACCAATCTGGTTCCATGAGTGCCGACCTGACACAGACGCGGACGAAGTACTCGATGTCCGAGAGATAGACGGCCAGCCGTTCGATCCGATTATGACCGCCCTTGGCGAACTTCGCGAGGAGAGACGCTGTTGCTTGTCAACAGTTTCGAGCCTGAACCGCTGTATGAGGTCCTGACAGAGCGCGGTTTCGAGTACAAAACTGAGCAGCGTGGTCCGGGCCAGTGGCACGTCCGTATTGAACACGCCTGAGGGAATGATCAGACTCTTGCTGCATACGGTTCTATAGTGTCGGTCAACGGGGGGTAACAACGAGGTGGTCGTCATCGGTTCGTCCAATATCCGGGACTGACTCTCGACGTGGGTCGAAGGCCGTATACGCAAATGCCTGCCAGAGGACCCGCTCGGGATACGGACGCTCTTCGAGACTGACGCCCAGATCGGTAGCGAGAGCGGCGTGATCGAGCTCTTCATTCTGGAGGGGGACGGCGAGTGGATTCGACAGCGACGCGAGGTCGAGGTCGAACGAGGGGAACAACCGGTCGGAAGCGTTCGAAACTGGATGGTGTATCTTGCGGCGGCCAGGATAGCGAACCGACAGTTCGGGTGTGATCTCCTCGGGTTCGTCGTCGCTGATCAGCTCCACGGTTTGTGGTGACAGTTCGATCCGCTGTCGGCCACCTACTGCCACTTCAACGTCGTCACCGTCCACCGCGAGACGGATCAAGTCGGGAGTCACGTCGACGATGCGGAGATTGGGAGTTTCGTAGTCTCGAACGTGTACCATACTCGCATCGCCACCCGCTGTCCCGTCGACCACGATCGCGACGCCAGTCGCTGGTTCCGTCGTAAGGCCTCGAATTCCGACAACGGTTTCGGAACAACCGACGAGATCGTGAGTGGTCGCGTACACGAACGACCAGTCGGTAGCTGGCGGCGACGAATCACGGAGGGCAGACCGCCAATAGAAGACTCGCTCTCTCGAACCATCGGTATACGGAACGGCGTCGGGGAAGAATTCTGTATTAAGTGTCGTCGGATCCAAATCAGGGTGCTCGAGTACGAACTCGGCATAAGGAACCGTTCGAACGACCGGTTTCCGATCGTCGACATCCGGATGACGCCGCCAGCTGATCGAAGTCGTCGCCGTTCCAGCCTCTCCCTTCATATATGCGGCTTCACACTCCGTACAGGAAAACTTCGCCACGGATGTATTCGCCTGGTGGGAAAATGACGGGTTTTCAGTCATCAACTCGTGAGAATTCGGTCTTGCGGTGTTGTGCTGGGCCCGTATCGAATATATCCGGACGCAGGTTTAGTTTTGACAGGCCTAATGTCAAACACGAGGCGGCCCCACGATGTCAAACCCCACTCAATCCGCGTCTAGTCCCACCACGGAGGCACTCTTTGACCGGTACCTCCTTCCGAAGGTCGCACTCACGATCATCGTAGCTGCGTCCTTGCTCGGCAGCTGGGTCTCTACCACGTTGGCCGGCGACAGTGGCATCGTCTCTGCAGTCGCAACGTGGGCGTTTCTCGTCGCACTGGGGACGCTCGTGGGCGGACTGCTCTGGAAGCATCTGTTCGTTCGTCCGGCGGACCTCGGGACCGGTGCTCGCGATTACTGTGCAGCGATGTACGAGCGGTTCGATCGTATCGCCAGCCTTGCGGTGATCGTCACAGTTCTCGCGGGGAGCATCGTACTCTGGCGGTACGTCGGCCGATTTGGAACGACCATCGAAGTTGCTTCCCTCGCCATGCTCGGCTTGACTACTGTTGGCATCGTCGCCTGGACCATCCTCGCGGATCGGACAGTCGAATCCCAGTTCAGAAGTCGAGCGGGGCTGCTCGCACTGACGTTCGGTCTGCTCACACTGCTCACAACGGCTATTGCCGAAGTCGCGATGCGTGGTCTCGAACCGGCTGGTACCGCGGTTCGGATGCTCCATCTGCTGGCGTTTGCCGTCTGGATCGGTGGAGCCGTCTGGAATATTTTTGTGGCAGTCCCGTCGGGACAGGAGCGCCCGCGGGTCGACGTCGTCGCCGCTGCCGCCGAGCAACTGGAACGCTTCCGATGGGCTGTCCGCTTCGTCATTCCGACGATCTTCCTTACCGGAGCGTATCAGGCAGTCGATGCTATCGGCCTGAACGTCTCGGTGTACGTTACGTCGACGATCGGCCTCGCGATTCTCGCGAAGGCCGGATTCATCGGCGTACTCATCATCATTTTCAAACTGTGTCCTATGTGGCGGGCCTGTTCACCCATCGAGGGTGTTTGTGACCTCGAGGAGCTCGGAGCGTCGCGGGTGGAGACTGACAGCGAGGTGTCTACCGATGACTGAAGTCACGGATGCGACGACGGACCCGGACATCGCTCCCGACATGGTCGTAGACAATCGGGGTCGCGGTTGCGCGAGTGGTATCGTACGCGTTCAAAAAGCGCTCGAAGACCTCGACGACGGAACGGTCCTCGTCGTGAAGAGTACTGACAAACGTGCTCAAACGGAGTATCCACAGCTGGCTGAACAGACGCCCCACGAATTGATTGCAATCACGAAAGATCGAACCGGACTGCTCAGAACCGAGTACACTACGTACCTTCGCATCCACCAGACATAACCGGGCTTTCTGGCCGGTTGCACACATCGAAGCAGTCGAAATCAACGATCGCGATCAGCTGCTCGACCGTTCAGCGAGGACAATCAGTGCGACGCTCGGTTCGATTGCCCGTGGAGAGACTTCCCGGCGCCCGTCGAAACGAACGATGTCGCCCGCATTCAGGTCGTACTCCTCGTCGTCGAGGGTGAGTTCGATCGCTCCCTCGATCAGATAGAGGACAATCTCGCGGTCCGGGTGGTCGTGGGCCGCTACTGCTTCGCCCGCATCCAGCGTCAATCTGATTGTCTTCGGTTCGGCGTCGGGAAAGACGTTTGCGTGGGGCGCTCCGTCCAGATCCCCGATGGATTCGATCTCAACCATTGTCACGCACCCCTTGGGTCAAAATCTCCTCGTTTGATCCCCTCGCGAACGGGGTCGTGTTCGGCGTCCGTCGGCGGCGGAGCAGTAACCAGGAATGCTTCGAGCCGACCATCCTCGTCAGCCTTGATCCCGCGGTCGGTGTCGGCTTCGACGACGACCACGTCGCCGGGTTCGATGGCGTGTTCGTCGTCGCCGCTGCGGACGCGTCCGGTCCCCGAGTGAACGTGAATCGCGACGTCGCTCGATGGAGCATGAACGGGGATGAACTGACCGGGCTCGAAGTACCCACAGACGACCTTCATGCGCTCGCTTTTGAAGACCTCCACGGCGTTGAACTTCTGGTCGTCGTAGGCCCGTTCGGCGTCGAAGGTCGTTGCAGTCACAGCGACCACCTCGGCGGCCTCTCTGTTCGGCTCTCCGTCAAGCGAGATGAGACTGTATCGCGCATACGACTGGTGGTTGGCGTGTACGGATGAAGAGCTTTGGTCCGAATGTTTCCGACCGGCGACTCGTCGAGGCAGCGATCGACGGGATATGTTCGCCTCCATGCCCACGGAATTGGCCATCCAACGTCGATGCGTCTATGGCAAAACACTCCTTCCTGCTCCTGTCCTCACCGGAGACGCCGGGGAAATTCGCCAATCCACTTACCTACGCACGTCAGCTCCACGAGGCGGGCCACCAGGTTGCCGTGTACTTCGACGGCGCGGCGACCTACTGGTTCGACAGAATCGAGGACCACCCGGAACCAGCGGTTCGGGCCTACAAGGACGCCAAGAAACCAGGACTGATTGCTGGCGTCTGCGATCACTGTGCGACGTTCAAAGGGGTCGCTGACGCCGTCGAGGCCGAGGGCTTTGAAATCCAAGGGACCGAGCACGCCCCGGACGTTGCGGGGCTCGTCGACGACGGATACGAACTTCACATCGTTTGAGCGACGACGGTATGGTTATCGATCGATGTGCTGATGATCGAACGTCCCGACTCGCGGCGAAACGAGTCTGTAGTTCCGGGTTTGCCGCCATTCATCAAGGTACGGAACGTAGTGATCGAGGATCGCTCGAGCGATGAATTTCGTGAGACCAGCGTATATGTTCGAACCAACTATCACGAGGATTCGGTGATATCGACGACTATGTGGAAGTTTCGAGCGATTCCAGCCGAGTTGATCGCGATTCGATCCCTCTCGAAAGTGGGGTCATTCTGATGTCGGTAGATCCGGCTGACGGGCGCGAACCAGTCACCATCCGCGAGCACGACCAACCATGGGCTGCCGATCTTGAGTCGGATCGACACGCGAACGACACCCGTCTGGTCGTCGCGGAGGCTATCGACGCCATCGAAGGGACTCGTCTCGGCGTTCCCGTTGACCTCGTGACCCACGAGTGTCACGGCGATCCCATGGACTACCTTCTCGATCCTCTGCGATCAACAGTCCCCGACATCGCCGTGACCGGACATCGCCGGTGTACCTGTGGCGGCTACGTCATTACCGTCGTGCGTAGGATTTCGGAGTCCGAATAGCGGAGGGCAGATTTCACTCGGGTGCGTATCCCCACGTCTCGACGAGGCCGTGTAACTCTTCGTCGGTAGTAGTCTCGGGGTCGTATTCGATCACCAAGGCTCGATTATCCGTCTCAATGGTCACTCCATCGACCCCAGCGGTTCCTTCCAGGACGGTAATGATCGTATTCTCGCAGTTGTCGCACTCGAAGACAGTATCGGTGACCGGGACGGTAGCAATCGAGTCCATATCGTCTTGACAGTTGATGTCGGACCTTGGTAACTATTCACGCGAATGTATTCCGAGTATCATTGACCATCGAGGATATCCACCAGTTTATCGGAGAGCATTCTCACCCACTACGAGTGTATGGCCTGTCGCACGTTCAGATAGATCGGGCGGTTACTGGGTTCCGGCAGAAAACCGGTTAACTGTCTCGACCTCCCCAATACGTTCGATTGCCTCGGTCGGGATTTCAGTAACAGCCGTGATGATGAGACAGTTCTCACCTCCGTTTGGGTCTTTCTTCACGTTGATTAGTAACTCCCCGTAGTACTTCCGAATCGTGGCAACGACGTACTCGTTCCGACCCGGCCCCGTTCGAATCAGATACGAATACCGCTCCATGTCTTCTGTATCTCCCATTTCACTACAACCTAGCAATGGTTGATCGTTCCCAAATCACTGCTGCCCTGGACCATGTCGGCGCCAATAACGACTCTATTCCATAGCCGCGACCCATAGATACGTGTCATTGGATCTATAGACCGCTGACCGTCAGGAGGAGACTTTGAACCGTCTTTCCAGCAAAAAAGCCCACGACCGCACCGGCCAGAACTGAGTCGATTCCTTGGACGGCAACGACGGCGAGTGCACCTATGATTGCGAACCCGACACCGAACGTCCACCCTCGTCTCATCACGTCCATAGGTCGGATGATGTCGCCAAATCGAACCGACGCGGTGTTGTACCGATCATCAATTGGAGAGCGAATCCACTTTGGAGAACCGTATCGACTAACGGCCGTTTGGATCCGCGCTCCACAATTAGTGACACGGAATCCTCACTCCCCACTGACGTGTACTGGTGATTCTGTCGTCGATCGATCGACGGCGACTTCGTGAATCTCCACCTTATTCTTGTTCTTGAAGGCCCGTTCCGCGGATGCCTCCTGGTGTGCTGACTCGAAGGCGGTACTTTCTCGCCACGCTTCGTAGTCTTCTCTCGTCTCCCAGAACGTCATGGTGATGTGGCCCTCCGCGTCGACGGGTGCGAGGACGGTCATCCCGCGGAACCCCGGCCTGTCTTCGATGCCGTGACTCGTTCGGAGGCGCTCTTCAAACGTCTCTACCCGCTCGTCCGGAACGGTAACCCGGTTAGAAACGACTATCATTCCTGTGAGGTCGTTAGTACCGTCGTCTCCTAAATTCTCGTTCGGATATGTTCGCACCGAGGACGTTCGTTCGTGAGTTTATGGTTATAGCCGTGGTAATTTCGACAATGGCTGACACCCGCAGCAATCACGAGAACCACGGGACCGAACCGGTCACCGATCACGTCCACGGGAGCGCGTGGGCAGCAGACCTTGAGCGACCCGAACACGCGACAGACCGAGAGCTACTGGTCGAGGAGGCGATCACAGCGGTCGAGAATACCGTCGAGGGATCTCTCGTCCAGCTCGTCACTCACGAGGCACACGGACACCCATCAGAGTATCTCTACGAACCACTCGAGGAGACGTTCGGCGACGCGGTCTACTGGGTGTACGTCTGTCAGTGCAACTGTGGCGGCCACATCGTCCGCGTCGAGGTATGAGTGTGCGAACGACCAGCCGTGACTTGACGCCCGAAAGATGACGACCACCGTCAGTGACCTTCGGCTCGCTGCCGAGCGGTTGCAGAACGCCCTGGCAGACTATGAGTGGTTTCTCAATGGTTGGTGGGACGCAAGCAAGACACTCTCGAACGACGACCACGCTACACCGGCAGAACGGGACGCGGCGATGCAAGAAGTAACTCAGGAGTCAGGCGCCGAGATCGCAAACGACGTCCTTGATCGCTACCACGTAGCCAGCGACGCGGTGGCGAGGTACGTTCAGCGAGCGCGAGATCGGACGCATTCTGACTGGTCCGAAGTCGTCGCCGCAACCGAACCAGTACGGAAGGCGACACTGGCGGTTCATGCAGCCGGGTATGGAACCCACCCTGAGACGGGTGAACGCGACTACCTGCTCCCAGCCGAGCGGTGTCCCGCCCACCGGCTGTCTATGAACGCCGGTTCGTCGCCAGTCACCTTTGCAGACAGAATCGCCCAGTACCGAGCCGTCGCCAACCGGTTCGGTATCGACGCCGATGTCGTGTACCACCCTGGATCGGGTCACGATGTGAGCCCATCGGTTGCGTTTCCCGAGGCCGGGGTTACATACGTCGACGTCGACGTGGCGGCGATGGACGACCTGGCAGCAGCGGGGTATGCGGCCCGTTGGGGCGATGCTACAGATTATTCCGTGGCTGGCGGGGCCGACGTGATCATCCTTCGAAATGCAGGACTCGTCGAGGAGGCAATCGTAGAGCGGAACTTGCGAGCGGGCGGTTGGGTGCTCGCCAATGACCACCTCGAATCCGCTCACCACGTGGCAGGGATGGATCGAATTGAACTCGTGGGGGTCGTTCCGGACGATTGGCCAGGCGTCACACCACGGATCGAGACTACGGATTTAGACCCACCGTACAACGAAAGAGAAGCTAAGGTGGCCGCACAGGCCGGTTCCAACGACCGGACAGGGTCGCCGCTAGATCTCCACGTGTTTCGCGAGAGGACCCGTCGAGGACACGCCAGATCAAACAATAACGAGCCACCGTGACGAGCCGTCGGGCTACTGACCTGAACCGGAGAACGGACTGTGTGGTGGCCGCTGCGAAGTGTCAGTGGAAGTGTTCGCCCCAGTGCCTATCCACCCTGACCCTAAAGTCGATAGTATGGGTACGGAGATTGACCTGACCGGTGCGTCTCGTGACGCTATTCGAGATCGCCTTTACGAGCAGTTCGACGGTGGCGAAGCGGGGGATACGTTTCATCTGATCGCAGATCAGGTACCCGGCTTCACGTTGCTGCGGTATCAAATCGAACGTAACGTCCAACTCTCGTGGGACGTGACAAGGGGAGCAGACGAGGTTCGGGTGGCGATCGTGGTGGAGGGCGACCTCGCCGCCGACGCGCTCCCGGACTTCGACGTCCGCGTCATGCCGCCACAGCGACGCCACGAGGTGTTGCTCGAAGGCTTCGACGAACTCGTCCCCGAGGAAGGGTTCGTGCTCGTCAACGACCACGACCCGAAGCCACTGTACCACGAGCTCCAATCGACGCGCGGTGACACCTTCGAGTGGGAATATCTGGACGAAGGGGGACGTGAGTGGCGCGTCGCCATCGAGAAGACCGAGGAGTCGACTGCGCCGGACGACGACATCATCACCCGGTACGACGTTCGTCAGATCCCCAAATCCGAGCGGCACCCGTCGATTCACCACCGATACGGGATGATCCCCGAAGGTGAAGCGATGGAGATCGTTGCCCCGCACGAACCCCGGCCGCTGAAACAGGAGTTCCAGCAGCGATATGGCGACGCCTTCGAGTGGCGAATCGTTGAGCAGGAACCGGGGCGCGTCGCCGTCCGAATCACGAAGCGCGCGGACGTCGACGATGAAGACGCCGAGGCGAGCTCCTGTGCCGGTGAGGATGCCCATCACGTACACCACGCCGGCGAGGGGGTCGATGGAGACCAAGAAGCATCGTCCGGAGCTGACGAAGACCTCCCCGTCGAAGTCAGTCAGGAACTCGACGTCAGGGAGTATCCGCCAGCCCGTCGCCACGAGCTGATCTTCCAAGCGTACGACGACCTCGAACGGGGCGAAGCGTTCGTCCTCATCAACGACCACGATCCAAAGCCGCTCTACCACCAGTTCACCTCCGAGGAAGGGCCGGAATTCCACTGGCAGTACCGTCAGAAGGAACCCGGGGAGTTCCGGGTGCTCGTCGGCAAGGTCGAACCCAAAGATCAGGAGGCGTCGGATCCCGCAGAAGAGGGGACCCCATTCTGAACTGCGTCACCGGGAGCTGGGAACAGGCGGAATTGGTCGCTCGTCCGAACTCAAACTCAAGTCGATGTGGTGCCAACCCGATCGGTCGAGAACGTAGTTAGGGCGGGTCCAGACCGGGAAAGTTCCCACACGCACATTGTCAACACTGCCCAATGCTTATCGGAGTGGCGGGCGATGGTTGCGTATGGGACCGGTTGAAATTCAGCGTCTGTGTGAGCAAGAGGTCGATTTTCCGATTACACACGATGCGCTCCTCGACGAACTCGGTGAGGCAGAACTGAGGCCTCCCACTGGAGAACCCACGACGGTTGGGACTGTGCTAGATACCACCAATGAACGAAGCTACGAGTCCGTCGACGACGTGTATCAGACCATCCTCGGGAATCTAGACGAGTCGTTCGTCGGACGCAAGTTCTACGATGACCGGGGAGGTGTCTGGGATTTCGATCAACGAGACCGGACCTATTCCTTCTGATGTCTCGCCTCAGTGAGACGAGTATATTCCCGTGATACTACTTACAGTCACACCACGTATCCCGAATATGATGAGACAACCGATACTATGACAGAAAACGAACTCATTTGGCGACTCGCAGGAGGGTCTGGCGACGGCATCGACTCAACGAGCCAGAACTTCGCGAAAGTACTGATGCGGTCGGGCCTCCACGTATTCACCCATCGTCACTATCCATCACGGATACGTGGTGGCCACACGTACGCTGAGATTCGATCGAAGGCGACGCCAGTACGATCCAGAGGAGACGGATACAACTTTCTCCTGGCGCTGGGCGACTCGTTTGCACGGAGCCCGGACGAGGAGGCCTACTACGGAAACGAGGAAGTCAAGCCCCTCGTAGAAAACCTCGATGACCTCCGTGATGGCGGTATCATCGTCTACGACGAAGGGCTGATCGACATCGACGACGTCGATAGCGTGCTCGAGACGTCACTCGAAGCTCTCGCTGCAGAACACGATTGGCACGTCTATCCGCTCGATCTTCGGGACATCGCGACAGAACACGGTCGTGAGGTGATGCGAAACACGGCGGGCGTCGGTGCAACGGCGGCGCTCATATCGCTGGATCTCGATCCCATCGAAGCGTTGATGTCAGATTCGATGAGCGGCGATGCACTCGAGGCGAATCTGACGATCCTTCAAGCAGCGTACGATCAAGTGCGGGATGAACACGAAATCGACCACGACGTCGTCCTTCCGGAGGGAACGCACGAGGAGGCTCCGGTCCTCCTCTCCGGATCGCACGGCGTCGCGTACGGTGCGCTCGATGCCGGCTGCCGATTCATCTCTGGCTATCCCATGACGCCGTGGACAGAAGTGTTCACGATTCTGTCCCAGCATCTCCCCGAGTACGGTGGTGTTTCCGAACAGGTCGAAGACGAGATTGCCGCTGCCGGGATGGCGATCGGTGCGTCCCACGCAGGTGTAAAGGCGATGTCCGGCTCCTCAGGGGTGGGTTCGCACTCATGTCCGAGTTACTCGGAACGGCCGAAATGACTGAGACACCGGTCGTCTTCGTCGAGGCCATGAGGGGCGGCCCATCGACCGGAATGCCGACCAAACCAGAACAGGGCGACCTCGACCACGTTCTGTACTCCAGCCAGGGCGATTCCAACCGAATCGTCTTCGCACCGGGAACAATCGAGGAGTGTTACGAACAGACGCGTCGAGCGTTTGAACTGGCCTACGAGTACCAGCTCCCTGCGATCGTCGTCATCGACCAGAAGCTCTCGGGGAGTATCGGACAGTCCCGGACAGCGTCTTCACGGAATCAGCTCCCGACCCGGATCCAGGCACAGTTCTCACGGAGGAAGAAATCGAAGACGCCGCACACCACGCGTCCGGATCGTATCTCCGCTTCCAGTACGACGCTGACGATGGCGTCGTACCGCGAACACTTCCCGGCCAGAAAGGTGGCCGATTCCTGACGACCGGAAACGAGCACAACCCTGCGGGCCACATCAGCGAAGATCCCGAGAATCGCCGTCGACAGGTCGACCGACGGAGGGCAAAGCAGGAGGCAATTCGCGAGACACTCGACGAGACGGGGACTCACCAGACCCGATACGGGACAGAAGATGCCCGCTACGGAATCCCAGGTGGGGAAGTCAACAGAGTACTGTCTTCGAAGCGGTCGATCGACTCAACGAGACTGATGACTCCGTTTCGGCACCAGGGGTAAGCGAAATGATGCCGTTCCCGGAATCTGACGTCGCTGACTTCCTCGAGAGTGTCGAGGAAGCTGTCGTGGTCGAAATGAACTCCGGCGGTCAATTCCGGGGCTTAGTACAGCGCGAACTGGGAGCGTACGGTGATCGGCTGTATAGTCTGCTCAAGTACGACGGCAATCCCTTCGAACCTGCTGAGGTGGTCGACGGTGTCCGTGCCGTCATTACCGACGATCCGAGTGTGGCGCCACCGACGACGCGTCTCGAACCAACGAAAGCAACCAACTCGAGGTAACCACAATGAGTGCATTCAACGCAATCGGTGCAGATCAAGAGGTAGATACAGACGCGTTCACCCCCGGCGTCGAACCGCGGGCGACGTGGTGTCCTGGCTGTGGGGACTTCGCCGTCCTGAAGACACTAAAGCAAGCGATGGTGGAACGGGGCAAGAACCCCGACGAGGTGTTGCTCGTCACGGGAATCGGATGCTCGGGCAAACTCTCATCGTATTTCGAGAGCTACGGATTCCACTCGATTCACGGTCGGTCGCTCCCGGTCGCGCGGGCGGCGACGCTCGCGAACCCCGACCTGAGGTCGTCGCCGCGGGTGGCGATGGCGACGGCTACGGGATCGGTGGCAATCACTTCACGCACACAGCCCGCGAGAACCACGATATGACCTATATCGTGTTCAACAACGAGATTTTCGGATTGACCAAAGGACAGACGTCGCCGACGAGCCCGAAGGGACACAAATCCAAGACGCAACCATCCGGTTCGGCGAAGAACCCGATCCGGCCACTGGAGTGGGGCCTCAATGCAGGTGCGACGTATATTGCACGGACTGCAGCGGTTAATCCCCGGCAGGCGACGGAAATCCTCGTCGAAGCGATGGATCACGACGGCTTCGCCCACGTCGATTTCCTCACTCAGTGTCCGACGTGGAACAAGGACGCCAAGCAGTACGTGCCCTACATCGACGTTCAGGACTCCGAAGATTTCGAGTTCGACGTCCACGACCGTGACGACGCGGCGCAAATGATGCGAGAAGCCGACACGCGTCTCCACGAGGAGAAATTCTAACCGGCCGGTTCTTCGTGGAAGAGGGGCGACCGTCCTACAGCGAAGAGAAGCGTCAAACAGGCCAGATGCCCGACGAACCGATCGTCGAACAGTACTTTGACGAAAACGCCGAGTGGAAGCCGTCGTCTGACCTGCTTGATCGGCATCGGTGATCGAGCAACCCAAATTCACCACGTACCACTCGGTTTACCGGAATATTCCCCCGCAACAGTCACCAATGAATACTCGGACTGATGGTTTAAGTAATCCATGACAGGGCCTCAAAGCGGACGGAAGCAAGAATACGTCGCATTCATCGACCAGGATGAGGTCACCGACGAAGTACGAAATATCGCGGTCAAATACGATCCGCTGAATCGGTCTGGACACGAAGGGTTCCACGTCACTGAGAATGGTGAACTTCACATCGACGACGCCAACGTCCTAGCCGAGCACAAACTCATCGAAAAGAAGATCCCTAACGACGCGATCCAAATTATTCCACTTCCGGCGGAAACCGGACAGCTCGTCCACCAGTACGGTGAGAACGGATTCCGGTTGTACAATCTCCCCATCCCGGACGATGGTTCTGTAATCGGCCTTCTCGGCCGCAACGGCATCGGGAAAAGTACTGCGTTGGACATTCTGTCCGGTAACCAAGTGCCAAATTTTGGCGGGGACGATGAAGGGGCAGGCTGGAACCGGGCGATCGAATCGTTTCGGGGGACGACCCTGCAGACCCATCTCGAACGACTCCGAGACGAATCGGTCGACACCGCCTACAAGGACCAACGGGTCGACTCCCTCCACGAGACCGACGCTGAAACGGTACGCGAACTGCTCGCTTCCCGTTCTGACGATCCGGATCGATTCGTCAATGCACTCGGTCTCCGCTCGATCCTCGATCGGTCACTGTCTGATCTGTCCGGAGGTGAACGACAGCGGGTTGCTATCGGGGTGACTCTCTCGAGGGCGGCAGATCTCTATCTGTTCGACGAACCATCGTCGTTTCTGGACATCAAACAGCGGTTGTCAGTAGCACGGACGATCCGCAGTCACGTGCAGGAAACCGATGCCGCGGCTGTTGTCGTAGAACACGACCTTGCGACGCTCGACCTACTCTCTGACGCAATCCACGTCTTGTACGGTGAACCGGGGGATTCGGCGTCGTTGCCCAGCGGTCGGCAGTACGGACGGGCATCAACCAGTTCTTGGAGGGAAAACTATCGGAAGAAAACGTCCAAATTCGGCGTCATTCAATCGACTTCCCGTCGGCTGGCTCTCGCGACAGCGAAAACAACGAACCGGCCCTTGTATATCCGCAGCTTGAGAAATCGGTCGCGGACTTTTCACTCGTCGTCGAACCGGGTCAGATTCACGACGGGGAATCGGTAGGTATCGTCGGAGAGAACGCACTGGGCAAAACGACGTTCGTAAAAATGCTCGCTGGAAGTGTAACTCCCGATAGTGGCCGGGTTCCGGAAGATGTCCTCGTATCGTACAAACCCCAGTATATCTCGCCGGATAGCGACGTTACAGTCCGTGAACGCTTTGCATCAGTCACCGATATCCACGCCCAATCATTCAAAACACGAATTCAGAATCCATTCGACCTCGAATCGTTGTACGCTCGCTCACTTGACTCGCTTTCGGGCGGGGAGTTACAGCGTGTCGGGATTGCACTATGTCTCGCCCGTGATGCAGATCTCTATCTCCTGGACGAACCCTCAGCATTCCTCGACGTGAACCGTCGAGTGGTACTCGCTGATCGGATTCACCAATTCAGCAAACGAACGAATCGACCCGTGCTCGTCGTGGATCACGACCTCTTCGTCATCGATCGAGTTGCCGATCGGTTGATCGTTTTCGAGGGTGAGCCGAGTCAGAGTGGCTATGCAAATTCTCCGCAATCGATGCGGGATGGCATGAACGCGTTTCTATCTGCCCTCGGAATCACGTTTCGACGGGACGAACGAACCGGTAGGCCTCGAGTGAATAAGCCGGGCAGTCAACTCGACCGGAAACAAAAATCGAGCGGCGAATACTACTACTGGGACTGAACATCCATTCGAATGGGAGTGGAAACGACACCCTCGACAGAAAATCGTCGAAGCGTGATGCAAATGGTGTCCTTCCCTCGGAGTGAACGTAGGCTCGCACGTGGTCTGCAGGTTCAGATTATGCTTCCTTCCCCAACCGCTTGGAAATGAACGGGTGAACAAAGCTCCAATCGCGGAAACGGTTGTGATGTTTCTCGACATCTTCGTGGGAATCGCGAGGTAGTCTTATTGGGTGACGGGGTAAATTCCAGACAGAATGTACGACCGGATTCTACTCGCCACTGATGGAACCGTCTCATCGCGGAACGCCGAAAGGCACGCAATCGAACTTGCAAGGGAACACTCGGCCAACCTACACGTACTCTTCGTCGTCGATGAGAGCATCTACACGGCCTACAGCGGAGATGAGTACGTGAACGAAGCAGAAGGACCGGAACACGGACTCGAAGAACTCGGTAAAGAAACAATTGAGCAGGTCCGGTCGAGTGCGATGGATTTCGACGTGGAAACCAAGGAAGCGCTCAAACACGGCCACCCGGTTGAAACGATCCTTGATTATGGAGATCGCAACGATGTCGATATGGTTGTCCTCGGGACGAAGCATC
The DNA here is from genome assembly GCF_042663985.1 of Haloplanus sp. GCM10025708. Lineage (NCBI taxonomy): Archaea > Methanobacteriati > Methanobacteriota > Halobacteria > Halobacteriales > Haloferacaceae > Haloplanus > Haloplanus sp. GCM10025708. The sequence continues at coordinate 108,525 of NZ_JBHSZA010000003.1, read as the reverse complement.
GTCCAGCGGAATACCGGGCGCTACTTGGAAGTGTAACAGAGCGTGTTCTCAGGCTTACCAGTCGTCCGACAGTCGTTATAAAAACGGAAGTTGACGAATAAACGAGCCACTGGATAGATGGGGTAGAACCGCAGCTAGTGAGGATTTTAAGGGAATCAAGAAAGGTCAGCACTCCATCAGTCAAATAATCCAGCCCACATATGCCGTAACGGAGATACAGATGTGGATAACGTCCGAGGGAACCATCAGTGGATAGTTCATAACCAGGGTTATCCACCCAGAGACAGTAATCACCGATATGGCTTCTAACGATTCACATCCACCCCAAGATTCCGATGACTGGGCCAATCCAGATCTCTGTGCGTTCTGTGGCGAGAATTTACGGGACGGTGGCGCTGGATTCATGGAACACATCGAGACGGCGGTGTTCAGATAAGGATGAAGAGTGAGGCGGTGCGATTTTCGGCTGGTCTATGGCAGAAATCGCCCGCCTCGTCGGTGGTAGCGACTGCTTCGAGTTAGATTTTCTGGAGCGAGAGGCGACACCCGAGCCGGCGATGAAGCTCGGTATCCGACTCCATTTGGCTGGATTATCACTTTCGGATACCATTTCTATTCTCGATAGGTTGGGTGTCGATCGCTGTCGATCCACCGTTCATAACTGGGTACAGAAGGCCGATCTACAGCCGCTCGACGGTGCTGACCCGGATCACGTTGCGGTCGACGAAACCGTGATCCAGCTCAACGACGAGCAATACTGGCTGTACGCTGCCGTCGATCCCGCCACGAACCGCCTGCTCCACGTCCGCTTGTTTCCGACGAGAACACAGGCACTCACCGAGATGTTCCTCTCGGAACTCCGTGAGAAACATCTCGTCGACGACGCGATCTTCCTCGTCGATGGCGCACCGTGGCTGCAGGCCGCCTGCCACCGTCACGGCCTCCGATTCCACCATGAAACTCATGGGAATCGGAATGCTGTTGAACGTATCTTTAGAGAAGTAAAACGACGAACCAACCAGTTCTCAAACTGTTTCAGCCACGTTGAGCCGAGTACCGCCGAAAACTGGTTGCAAGCGTTCGCCTTCGCATGGAATCAGCTTATCTGAACACTACCCATCGAGACAGCCGAAACCTGTAAGGCGAGGTTCGAAGATTGGCTGGAGAACATCAGCGATGACATGGGGAGTACTTGGACCGGTTGAAACAGAATCCGCATGAGCTCGGATCGGCGGTGTTGAGTCGTAAAATGAAAATCGATTAGAAGACCACGACTCGGCTGCTCGTCTCTTCGTTGTCCCAGATGCAGTCTCCGAGCTTGGATTGGACAAGATCGTGTCCTCCCGTTGAAGAGGTACTCACGAAGGTCATCTGTCCATTCAATATCATGGGTCGGCCGGCCGGTGTGCCGTCCAGACCCATACGGTTCGAACGCCGTTACGCCGGGGATAGTATTCCAAATATGTTCTTGGAAACAGTACGCTGCAAATTCGGCTCTACAGCAGGTTGGTGAAACTCAACCTCAAGTAACCACCGTAAATCGGGCCGTACAGATGAATATAGCTACCGGCACAACAGACCATCATCTAAAAATCCGGCTCGATGGCGAGCCCGCTTTCGCTCTGCATCGGTCAATCGGTACGCTGGTAACTCATCTGCGAGTGACCCCAATTGCCTTCGGCGTTCTTGATGGCGTTCGAGGAAGTCGGCTATGTTTTCTGCTGCGATTTCCTTGAGTTCACCGCTCAACAACGATCCATCACGATACATCTGAGCGAGTCGTTCCAGCCGCTCGTCATCCGCTTCGAAGAAATACGAGAGAAACTGGAACGACGTGTCTCTCCCGGGATCTCCACCCTGTTCTCGATGTTCGTCGATGGTTGACTGACCGCCGGAATACGCGTGGGTCCGGATCTTCTCGAACACGGTCTCTCTGTCGTCGGAGAGAAGAATGCTGGGAGCGTCGTCTGAGGAGCTCATTTTGCCTGGCCCTGCGAGGCTCGGGAGGAATTTCGAGAGCAACGCGCTCGGTTTATCGACGTCATATCGCTGTTTATCCGCGATGTCCCGACAGATACGGATATGGGGGTCTTGATCGACTGCTATCGGAACGAGCGTCGGATGACGTCCCTCAACGAGTTGTGGCAAGAGGAGGTGTGTCGCCTGCACCGCGGGATAGAATGACAGGCCGATGTTCGCAGGTTCGCCGTACGTCGCCTCGACAGTCGATTGGGTCACCGCCTTTGCGAATGCAGCTGCGAGGGGATACACCACGTCTCCATCCGCTGTATCCACGATGATACGCGTCCGATCCGGATCGAAGCCTATTGCGAGCAGTTCGAGTATGTTCTCACGAGTGTGTCGCCCGATTGCTTCGAGGGACATATTTTTGAGAAAGTATTTCTCGTCGTCAGATATTGGAATGTAGACGAGAGCATTTGTCTGCTCTTGTAGGTGCTTGGCAAAGTAGAACGGAACGACGTGACCGATATGCATCGGCCCGGAAGGGCCCCGACCCGTAACAATTGAATGAGGTTTCCCTGCGTTAACAGCGGAGAGGAACCTGTCTATGTCGCGTTCTGCGTAGAATACATTTCGATGAACTAGCGGATGAACTGGGTCGGGGAAGGCTGTGATTTGGTCGTCTGAGAGCTGGTCAGCCCCGAACTGTTCGAGGAGTTTCTCGTAGTCGACTTCTCCGTCGACGCTGTAGGGCGTGACGGTGAATTCGCTTTTTGGTGACATTTGTGGGTGTGCGTTTGGAGGTCATGATGACGGCGATACAATCGAGAAAGTGAGTGAGCATCGTGGTTGGATCAATCGAGTGAGATCGACTGACCGTACTCCGCGATACTGTCCACTTCCGAACCCTAACTACCGCCAGCGCCGTTCGTCGGTTTCGCGGGAAGTGGACACTACGTATAGGAGTGGGTGCGGAGCGGGTATATGTGTTGCTGCTCCCCTCAATCTATTGAATACGAAGTACCGGCGTGCTGTACCTTCGAATTCGGATTAACCCGGCGACTTAGCAGAGATTCGACGGTCCGGTTTTCAATGCATATGCTTGGTCGATGAAGTGATTTCGTGTGATTCCTCGGAGACAGCTATTTGGATGTCCCCCCGTTACCTTTTCACATGGGCCTCCGCTACCCTCCTGAGCGAATCTCAGTACTGTGCCCACGAATATGAGCTCCCAACAAACACCCTCAGAGACAGAAGAGAAATCCAACACTGGCTCTTCACCACAACAGCAGCGTCTCGATAAGAAACACGAACGAGCAAAAGATCGGAAGGCACAAGCGGCCGCTGAAGCACAGTCTCCCGCCGATGAGGAGACAACTCTCCTGAAGGTCTTCCGGTACGACCCTGAAGTCGAAGCCAAGCAAGAACCCCGATTCGATGACTTCCATGTTCCCTACGAAAAGGGAATGACAGTCTTGGACGCGCTCATCTACGCTCGTGACCACTTCGACTCTAGTCTCACATTCCGTCACTCGTGCCGAATGGCGGTGTGCGGAAGTGACGGACTATTCATCAACGGGAGCCAACGACTCGGCTGTCAAACGCAAATCTCCGATCTCGAGGAACCAGTTCGCGTCGAGCCGCTCCCGCACGAACCAGTGATTAAGGACCTGGTGGTGGATATGGATCACTTCTTCGAACGGATGGAATCCGTTGAACCCTATTTCCAGCCCGACGAGTTGCCTGATGGAGAACTCGAAGAACAGCGCCAATCACCCGAGAACCGGGAGAAGATCAAGAAGGCCTCACGGTGTATTCAGTGTGGCTGTTGTACGTCGTCGTGTAATCCCTCACAGTTCGACGACGAGTACATCGGCCCCGCTGCCATCGTCAAGGGGTATCGGTTCTACATGGACGAACGCGAAGGGGAAGACGCGAAGGAACATCGGTTGGGGCTACTCGATAAAGAACACGGGGTCTGGCAGTGCCATACACAATTTTCGTGTACAACCGTCTGTCCAAAGGATATCCCAATCACAGAGGAGATCCAAGAGATGAAACGTGAGTCCGTCAAACAGAATCTGAAATTCTGGTGATCGAGAACATCGGGTTGCGGACCTACTACACAGCGTAGTGGTCAAATATTCCACTCACGCTACCTGAAACGACAGTCAACAACAGACTATGGAATCAACTGTTCCCCCTCCTCGTCGTAGATAGTGATTGCGTCTACCGGGCAGACACGAGCGGCCATTTTCGCGTCAAACTCCTCTCCCTCGGGAACGCCTCGTCTGTAGTGATCGGTCTCGAACTCCTCGCTTCCAACAAGCGTTGCTTTCCCCGCATCGCGATCTTCGACGAACTTCTCCCACTCGTGAACGCAGTTGAAGATTCCTGTGCAGGTATCGCGGTCGAATTCGACTTGCATTGTGTGAATATTGGTGTGTTGTGCTTTGAATCATCGGGTTCAATGGCTCATTCTGTTCCCCCGATGGATGTTGACTTTGGTCTTTTTTAGTAATTGCTTCCAGATTGCCGTAGTAGTTTGCGTTAGAATCCCCTCTCTCAGGTTGGTCACCGTCTGTTAGAGGGATCGAGCTTCGCTGTGCCTAATAACGTGAGATTTGTCCTGCTCTTTTTAAGTCTTCCTCGAATACAGTAGATTAACAGAACATCAACAGACATGGCAGACAAAAAACCAGAGATAGAGGTCACGTTCAACCCACAGGAATGGGTCGATGGACCGTACCATCTAGAGGACGGGGCAGATAAACAGCTGAATCCTGCCGAAAACCGAGACCCCGTAACCTTCGTCGTTGCATGGGAAGACGGCACTGACGAGGACGGTACCATCTTCCCGGACGAATCGTACGAAGCAAATCAGCTGCGCTCTCATCCAGCAGCTCCTGATTGGGTCCAAGATTGGGAGGGGCCGTACTATGTCCGGACGAAACTGGTTAACGACGAGTAACTGCCCCCGTCAGAGCAGGCCAAGTACCTGGAGATCTACAGGCTGAGACGAGAAATGTATCATCACTCCAAGACGGTGTGTATCTCGAATGATCGTCTCTATTGACGTCTTGGCTTTATCACCCGCAAAGTGCGTGCATATGAGTTGTTGAGAATTCGTCTCTCAGGTCTGCTGAAGTCGGTGTTCGCGTTCAATATCCCGCAATTGGGGGATCAATTCGGAATTTTCCGTGACGTGGATGATATAGCGGGGGACGTCCCTCGTTGTTCGCGCCATGAATGGTTCTCCCCAGAAACTTAAGAGCGCGTCAGTCTGCTCGTTTTCCGTCCCACGAAGAATGAACGAGACGTTATCGTCGAGGTCGCGCCAGATGGGTTCCTGTACCGTCTCGGCACCTCGACACTTCTTTACTTTGGGTTTGACCTGAGTGTTCCAGCGCTCCCGCTCACTCTCGTCGAGGACGAACTGGATCGAGGATACATTTGGATTCTCGATCGGTGGACGAAGCAACGCATCGAATAAATCTTGAGGGACAAACATGAGCAGACAAACGTTGAACCAGATCATTTCTCCACGGGCACCCTGGCCGAATTGCGTACTTCGCGACCTGAGTTCTCCAGGCCCGATGAGTTCGAGGTCGGAAGCATCCATACCGGCTCGAATTTCTTCGACAGCACGTTCGGTGTGAGCGAGGGACTCTGAGAGGTTCTCCGTTTCAGATTCACGCCGGATATGACTGATAAACAAGAACGCCATCAGAACAACCGTGATCTGAAGAAGTACGGCTTCATCCACGATATGTAGGAAATGGAGTACAAGCGCGAGAACTGCAGCAAGTATACCCGCAATAGCTTCCCATTCGACTTGCTTAAGATTCCATTTCATATCGAATTCATCCTTGAGATAGGCTTCTGAGTATAGGCTCATTACTCTGTTCAGTAAAGGAGTGGGATTCTCAGGTGACTTCTGATCAGTGACTTACGATTGAAATGGTGGGATCGTCAGTGGATTCTTCTACAGCCGAATTGACGGAGACGTAGAAATCCTGGTTCGAGTTCAGGATAATGAAAAGTGGGGGCTTCGACCGCAAGAGGCGACCAGAGTGAGCGACTAGGGTGGGGCAGTTTACGGACTCTCATCGGCCTCGCCGTCGGAGTTAGGCAGGACTCTGAAAGGGCGCATCATGTCGTGATCCTCGTGTTCCAGCATGTGGCAATGCCACATATACCAGCCGGTCTGATCGTTGAATAGCCCCTCAAATTCGCCGAAGTGAACGATCACGTGGGTCACCTCGCCCGGATTCGCCGTAACGACGTCGTTCCAGCCTGCTTCTACCGGTGCGGGGGTTCGAGCGACTCGACATCGATCGACTCCGCCTCGGGATCGTACTCACTGTACGGCTGTCGCCCAAGCACCTGGAAATGCACGAGATGCATATGCATCGGGTGGGACACGCCCGTCAGGTTGGCGAAGCTCCAGATTTCTGTGTCGTGGAGGTTGGGCTCCTCGGTGACCGGATCGTACAGTTTGTGGGGTGATGACTCCGCGTCCGAGCCCAGGAGGTGTAATGGTCGTCCATACTCATCTGAGCTCATAAGCATCGGAAGGTATCGCTCTTCATCTACCGAGTCGGCAGGGATTTCTGGCACTTCCGCCAACGTACCCGGTACCCGGCAGGATCGTCGACATCATCAGCGGCGACATCGATAAGCATCACATCGGGCAGCGGCTGTTGATCCCCGGTAGTAATGTCAGGTCCACGGTAGGGCGCGGCGGCGTCGTTGTGCATCAGAAGTGTCTGTCCCGCGTAGTCCGAGAAATCAACGACGACGTCGGCACGCTTGGCTGTGCCAATCTCTAGTCGCCCCTCGATCATGGCAGGTGAACGCAGTAGGCCACCATCAGTTCCGATAATAGTGAAGGGCGGCCCGCTCGTTCCGGTCGTTCCGGCTGACTCGTCATACTCGAGGAGTTTGAGGTTGTAATACCGACAGTTCGAACCGTTGAGAATTCGGAATCGGTACTTCCGAGGGTCGATCGAAAGTCGAGGCCAGGCTTTCCCGTTGACAACGGACGTGTCGCCGAAGAACTGCGGAACAATGCTCGGGCTGGGTTTCGGCGAGTCGGTGTCCGTGCCGTCGCCAGCAGTCGGGTAGAACAACGAACCGTCGTCGTTAAAGCTGCGGTCTTGGAGCACCAGTGGGATCTCGTACTCACCCGACGGCAGGCCAAGTGACTCCTCCCGGTCGTTTCGGAGGAGGTAGAGTCCGGCAAGACCAGCGTAGACATTCAGCCGAGTGACCCCGAGCGAGTGGTCGTGGTACCAGAGCGTAGCCGGAGGCTGATCGTTTACGTAGTAGTAGACTTTCTTCTCGAACTTCGGACCAGTTTGCTCGAAGTCATGCGTGAACCACGCTGTCGGCTTGCCGTCGCTCGAATGCTCGACGTTCCCTCCGTGAAGGTGGGGCACGACCCTCACACCAGTACTGTCGTAGGGAATCTTGCTACTGTGTATCGTCTCATCGACCGGCAGGAGATGCTCGTCTGGCAGCTTGTTCTCCCAGCGTACACGGACAGGTTCGCCCTGCTGTGCCTCAATCGTCGGCCCCGGGTACTGGGCGTCGTACCCCCAGACAGTCGTCGGTGGAAGGTCAGAGTGAATCTGCTGCTCAACTTCGCGCATTTCCATCTCATAATAAGGGCTCCCGTCCTTCTCTCCAGCTGGTTCCATGACACCTGGACGGGGGACCTCGTCGATCCACTTTTCAAGGTCAGGCGACGAAAACTCAGGAGAAAGTGACTCGGACGGAGTTTCAGTACGTCCAGTCGGGGCTGTACACCCTGCGAGACTCAGCGCGCCAGCACTGCCTGTCGCCGCTAAGAAGTCACGCCGCGATAGGTCAGTTCCAACCTCTCCAAGTTGGTCACTCATTCTCATATATAGATACTCGTGAGCAGTGACGGTCAGTTCACGGCGGAATCCCGAACGGTGGGAATCCGCCAAAGTGGTCTATCGGAGGCGTTCCAATACTGGGGCATGGAACGTCGACAAGTCTTGAAAGCAGGTGGAGTCGTCGCAACCGCAGGTCTCACGGGGCTCGCCGGCTGTAGCAGTTCGAACCCCGATGCAAGCGGTGAAACGAACACTCCATCGAACGGAGACACAACGACAGTCCTGATGGTTACAGAGGGGAGCGACTATTATTTTGACCCGATCGGGCTCTTCGTCGAATCCGGCGAAACAGTCACGTTCAAAATCGATAGCGGCAGCCACTCTGCGACAGCATACAAGAAAGGGAATGGGCAGGCGTCAGTCACGCGCATCCCGGACGGTGCGGAAGCCTTCGACAGTGGAATTCTCAGTGAACAGGGTGCGACGTTCGATCACACCTTCGAGGCAACGGGTACACACGACTACTACTGTACCCCACACAAGAGTCTCGGCATGGTCGGCCGTATCGTCGTAGGAGAGCCTGGCGGCCCCGCTGATGGGAGTATGCCGCCGGACGGAGACGTCCCTGAGAGCCAAACAATCGTCGACCAGGGAGCGGTTTCCTACAGCGACTTTTCCGGGTGATCATGCAACTTCGTGCACTGGCCAATTTTTTCTAAGAGCCGAGTCTACGATTCCGAAACCACGTCTTTTCGTTTGGTCATAGTAAAACAAATTGGCGGATTCTCACAATCCGGGATTCCGCCACGCATTCTTCGACCGTTGACCCCACCATTGCTAGAGAAGCCCATTCAGGGTTATCGAATGTAGCTATCGGCCCCCATCACCAATGACTAAAACACAGCTCGATCTCAAGGACAGCAACACGGGGACAAGTCAATCAACCACCGAGTCCCAGCCGCTCTCGTCGTGTCCAGAGTGTGACGGACAGATCGTCCACGACGATGAACACGGAGAAACCACCTGTAAAGAGTGTGGCTTGGTCCTCGACGAAGATTCCATCGACCGCGGCCCGGAGTGGCGAGCGTTCCATAATGATGAAAAGGACGAAAAAAGCCGCGTCGGGGCGCCGACCACGAGGCTCATGCACGACAAAGGGCTCAGCACGACGATCGGCTGGCAGGACAAGGACGCCTACGGGCAGTCGATATCTAACCGGAAGCGGACCCGCCTGCAGCGCCTCCGCACATGGGACGAACGGTTTCGGACGAAAGACGCTCACGAGCGGAATCTCAAGCAAGCACTCGGGGAGATCAGCCGGATGGCGTCTGCTCTCGATATTCCGGACCCGGTTCGAGAAACCGCCGGAACGATCTATCGACGGGCAGTCGAGGACGATCTCCTTCCGGGTCGATCTATCGAAGGGATGGCAACGGCCTCGCTATACGCAGCGGCTCGTCAACACGGAACACCGCGACCACTCTCGGAGTTCGCTGAGGTCAGTCGAGTGGAGAAAATCCGCATACAGCGAGCCTATCGATATGCATCCCGAGAGCTCGGGTTAGAAATCGAGCCTGCCGATCCACTAGAATATGTCCCCCAATTCGCCTCAGCATTAGACGTGAGTGATGAGGCGATACGACAGGCGCGAGACTTGCTCACGACAGCAATGGAAGTGGGCGCCCATAGCGGAAAGAGCCCTGCAGGGCTTGCGGCGGCCGCGATATATGCCGCGACGCACCTCACGAACGAACAACTGACACAGGAGACGGTCAGTGATGCCGCCCATGTGAGTATGGTCACGATTCGGAACCGCTACCAGGAACTGCTCGAGGTCTACGCCGAGGAGGGCTATGCATGATGACCGAGCAATCAAAATCGAGTCACAAAAAGAGGGTTGCCGCCGGCCGTGCAACGGCTGTGATGGGCGAGCTCGGTCGGGATACCGACCGAGAAATCCTTGCAATACTCGTCGCGGAGTCGCCCATCCATGTCATGGATATCGCCAGTACTGCAGATCGTCATCCGATTACGGTCGACCAAACGTGTGCCCGACTCCATGAGCTCGGCCAGATCCATCCAGTCGGTCGAGGACTCTACGAGATTACTGACGACGGAAAACAGCGGATTGGAGACGCCTCCGAGTCATAATCCCAAGGGATGACGGGAATCTCAGGCGGACTCCATCCCCCAATTGCTGAATCGTAATCGGATAGCATATCCCTGATACATTCCAAATACAGGTAATGGTGCGTGAGTCAGCGTCATCTGAGGACTCTCCATCGCTGCAGGCTGTCCTTGATGCGCTGGACGACGCCGATTGCCGGGCCATTCTCCGTGAAACAGCTGAACCCATGACCGCAACCGAACTCATCGATACCTGTGACATCCCCAAATCAACGGTGTACCGAAAACTGGAACTGCTCAGCAATGCCTCGCTGGTTCGCGAACAAGATACGATCAATCCCGGCGGCGGTCGAACCACGACATACGAGCGAGATTTCGATGATGTGATATTCTCCATGGACGCTGACGACGAGTTTTCGGTAACGGTCGAACGGCCGCCGCGGAACGCCGACGAAAGGCTCAAAGATATTTGGTCAAAGATGGGAGAGGAGCTATGATGTGGGTTGCACCAGCCATTGTGGTGGTGAAAACAGTGATCTTGCTGTTAGGGAGCGGGATCACGTATATCGCGTTTCGAGCCTATCGTCGAACCGGAACACCTTCGCTCCGAGTGCTCGGCATCGGATTTGGTATCATCACGCTTGGCGCGTTGCTCGCCGGTATCGCCCATCAAGTTCTCTCAGTGTCACTGGAGATGGGGATCCTGATCAATAGTATCCTCGTGGCGATCGGTCTAGCCATCATTATGTACTCGCTTTATCTCGAACGCGGATGAACCTCTATGAGAGAATTCGGATCGGTATCCTGCCGCATAGACCGATGTCGGGGGCTGCCATTAGGGTAAGTACGAAATTCGGAGCATACTCCCCGCAGGATGACGCCACGAGTAGTTTTTCGCGCCCCGGAGAGGGCGAGGGCTCCATCGAGGGTCCTCAGCCAGAGGTGAATTCCGTGAGTCAACAACAGAGCGCCGACAACGTCTCGATCGACGACATTCCAGTCGATATCGACAACACGCAATCAGCGGAGGTCGATCCGGCCGACGTCCCCGACGAAATCGAGTCTATCACCCGTGGGCTCGCCGGTGAGCAGCCGCCGACGAATCCCATAGTGGTTCTCAAAGCGGCTCGGTGGTGGTACATTCACGGCAAGGGCGGCACGGATCCCGCCTTCCAGTGGGCCATCGAGTGGGCGCGTCACCTTGCGACCGACACGCCCAGCGACGTCGAGCGGTTCGACGAGTTCCTCAAGTACCTCGTCTCGGTTGGCTTTGCGGACGAACGCCACGAGCTCCGCTGACCGACAGAGCGGTTTTTGAACGCCCCCTGAGGGGTGCGGCGCGGTCTGAACAGACGCAGTCGCCGTGAACTCGATTCGGTGATCACGATGTCTACGACCAGAGACTCGTCGGTCTCCTTCGACCAGACCGACACGCGATCCGACGAGATGAACAGTACGATCGAACAGTGGATCGACGACCTCGTCGCCGGCGTCGACGACGCGCAGGCCAGCGAAGAGTTCCAAGAGTGGCTCGATGTCCAGAGTCGTTTCCACGACTACTCCTACCGGAACACGCTCCTCATCAAGCGGCAGTGTCCCGAAGCAACCCGCGTGGCGGGCTACAATACGTGGAGGTCGGAGTTCGACCGGCACGTCCAAGAGGGCGAACAGGCGATCTGGATCTGGGCACCCATTATTACGAAGCAGTGCCCTGAGTGCGAGAATTCGCCGAGCTACCACGAGCAAAGCGACTGTGACTACGACGAGACACCGCCCGAGGAGTGGTCCAAAGGACTGGTTGGATTCAAACCAACGGCAGTCTTCGATGTGTCTCAAACCGAGGGCGAACCGCTCCCCGAGTTGGAAACCGAGGCCACTGGTAACGCCGACGACCTGGTGCCAGCGCTCCTTGATGCGGCAGCTACTCTCGATATCGACGTCCGTGTCGTCGACGCTGCTGAGTGGGAGCATGGCAACGCAAAAGGCGTCTGCAAACACCGGAACCTCCACGAATGCCAACCCGTCGTCGAAGCGAAAGATAGAGCGAATCAGGCCGACCTCGCGGTAACGCTGATTCACGAGTACGCCCACGCGCTGCTTCATTTCGATGGCGACGACGAGCCCGAGCGCGCAAAACGCGAGGTCGAAGCGGAAGCCGTTGCGTACATCGTCGGGCGGTATTTCGACCTGGATACGAGCGGTTCAGCGTTCTATCTTGCCGCGTGGCAGGACGACGATGCGGAGAGCATTCAGGAGCGTCTCGGCCGGATCAGTTCGACCGCTCAGGAGATCATCGACACAGTTGTAGAGGGCTGAAGACGCCTTCCTGAGCCGTTAACCAACATCTGGGGGGTGCTATCCCACTCTGTTGGTTAATTCGTTCGGCGTCCAACCCTGCGTGTTTCGATCGGTCCCAAGACATACCCCACCGACAGTCGATGTTATAGTTCAGAATCGAGTCGGCGCTGCTGGTCACGAAGGAACTCAACGACGGCATCGATATCCTGTTCGGGAACCGTTTGCTGTTCGAAGACTCCTTTGAATGCATCTGCGAAATCCTCCGACGTGAGGCGGTTGAGGACAGTCTCGATGCGACCAGTGAGCTTCTCGGACTCTCCGCGATGCAGATGGGTCGCGATGCGGTCGAAATCCGCGCCAGCAGCCAGCACCACCAGATCCCGAGAGTCTGCCTTGCGGCCACTGTGGAGTTTCACCGCGAACAGCAACTCCCGTTCCGGAATCCTGGCTGTTACCGGGCGCCCGGTTCGCAGTTCCTCGGTGACAGAGTGCTGGGCCAGATAGCGATACGACCATTCAGCTTCCGTCTGGCGACAGCCCAGCGCGTCCACCATCGCGTCGAACTGAACCGGATTCCCGATATCTTTCGTAAACCGGATAGTCCGGCCCTCGTAGAGTTCGTTTCGCTCGACATCGGCCGTTTTCTCGTAGCCGCGGTCGGTGAGAAGGTCCGTGTAGTCGTCGACCGCTTGGGCCGGAATGACGACGTCGACGTCCGTGGTGAAGCGCTGATTGAACGCCGCAATCGCCCACCCACCGACGAGGACGTATGGCAGGTCAGCGTCAATAACGGCCTCCAGCGTATCCAGCAGCTCGTCTTCGCGTTCACCGAGACTCATGCGTTCAAACGCGGATCCTCGTGGGACGCGTCGATATCGCGGTCGTACTCGTCGGCGATCATCTCCAACGCCGGTTCGTAGTTCACCCGGTACTCCAACATGTGCTCGATTGCCTCATCCAACGGAATAACCGGATTGCCGTCAACCCACTCGCGAGTGATCTCCCCACTCGTCGGGAACAACACGTACGAGACAGTCGCATCGTAGTCGGTCGCGTCCGGCCGCTCTTCGATCCGGCTCGGAATCCCGAACTCATCAAAGAACGCCGTCCACCGTTCGATATCCCGGTCGGCGACCTGGATGAAGATCGGATAATCGTCGTGGCCGCGAGCGATCTGATAGCCGCCGTGGGTCCAGACGTAGACGCCATCGATTTTCGTGTACGCAAAGGGCATCCCGGCGAAGTGTGGAATGACGTAGCCGTCGTCGATCGAGGGGGACAGCGCGAGAAATGGCCGCGACGAGGTCGTAGTAGCGATCCCTGACAACGTACTTCTCGATGTAGACGCCGTCTTCACGCCGGATGAAGCCTGCGTCCTCTAACCGCTCGATCCAGTCGTAGACCCACGAGTAGGAGCCGTCGATCTTCTGGGCGATTCGCCGGATCGAGTCACCCGGCCGGGCCGCGACCATGATCTTCGCCGCGGTCTCGTCGACGTACTCCATCATCGTTAGTTATCGGTATCGCATCTAGCGGTATTAGTCTTGTCCCTCGTATTTCCTATGGAGTTATCTCTATACAGATATACAATTCTTGGCTCCGGTAGTCCGATCCGGCTCAGCATTCGAGCAGAGAAGGGTTAACCAACAGAGGATACGACTGATCGCTATTTGTTGGTTAAGTCTATCAGCGCCCGCCGAGGGGCGGAGGCGCAGTCCCGTCTCCACGAACCATGACCGACCGATATCTAACGACCGTTCTCGACGATGCAGAGCGGGTCGCAGAGCACCACGAGCAGGTCGCCCAATCATCAGACAATCCGAATCACGAGTATCTTCGGTACGCCGTCCTTCGGCTACTCGAAGACGAGGCTGACGAAACATCGGTGGAGATACCGCAGATTGACGGCGTGACTGTCGGATACGGGGAGGACAAAGCGATGTACGAGAGCTGGGATGACGACGTCGAGTGGTGGGAGACGGTTCCGCCGCAGGCGGAGTGTACTCGCTTCCGGATGTTCTACCCCGACGAGTACGAGGCTGTTCCGCGAGTCATCGTCGACGTGATGGCAGCACTCGGGGCGTGGCGTGTCTGGACTGGGAGCGCTGCCGCCTGTGGCTCCTACGATCATCGCGAGCGCCGTGAGATCCACTACCTGTGGCTGGAAGGCCATCCGGTGGAGGAAGTGCTCCACGAGCGGCTCAGTGGCCCTGCGGAAGCCGTCGCTCCGGACGGGGGTCGAACGGGCGACGTTCGCGACCGACTGGTCGTCGACGAGAACACACAGTCGCAGGACGATCTCGAGCCCCGCACGGCGCGTGCCGTCGCTGAAGCGATGGACGTCTCGCTCCTCTCGAAAGGTGGCCGCTACGAAGTACAGTCCGCGTCCGGAAACCGGTACGAAGTTGACGTCGTCGACGAGTCGTGTTCCTGTCCCGACTGGCAGCAGCGCTCACCCGAAGGCGGCTGTAAGCATCTGCGTCGCGTCGATCACGAGATCAAACAGGGTCGTGTTCCACGTCCGGATGGTCGGCTCCCAACGACCTCAGGGTAAATCGCCATCTTTCTCGTCGGAATCGCTCTTATGCGACTGAGTAGTGTGGCGGCACACTGGACTTTTCACGGCCGGTCACCTACCGTGAGGTATGAGTAGCGACAGAATCGACGCCGAAAGCAAGGTGTCTGGAAACCAGGCAAACATCCCCGCCCGGATTCGGCGTGAACTTGATATCGACGATGGCGATCACCTCCGTTGGCGTCTCGAGGACGACGGGAGCATTCGGGTCCACGTCATCCAACAGCAAACCGGCACGTTCGCCGACTTCGACGGCTACGCTGGTGAGGAGGCGGCCGATGTGACGAGCGAGCACGACGCCTGGGGCGTCGACGTCGAGTAAATGCCGCGGGCACTCATCGATACGACAGTCCTCTTTGCCGCCGCATACCGGCGGGATGGATCCCACGACGTTGCGCTCCCAGTGCTCCGAGGCATCGACGATGGAGCGCTACCGGAGGCAGTCGTCCTCGACTACGTGCTCGCGGAAACGCTCAACGGCCTCACGACCCACGCCGGCCACGACGCAGCCGTCGATCTCCTCGATCGCATCGAAGAAAACGCCCGCTTCCACATCGACTCCCTCACCACCGATGCCCTCGCGACCGGGAAGGCCCTCTTTCGCCAACACGAACCCCTCTCCTTCGTCGATGCCTGCATTGTCGCGTATATGCAAACCGAAGGGCTCGGCTACCTGTATGCGTTTGACGACGATTTTGACGCCGTCGAGGATGTCTATCGGCTCGATACAGCAACGAATCCCTACGATCCGAACTGACGCTGGCAGACGACACGGCTGGTGGCGATGTTCACGCTCAGGCTAGTCGTACCTCGTAGTCAGCCGCCAGCTCCTGGAACTCGTCCCACTCCGGGAGCCGGTCGTCGTCGACCTCGCCGTGCGTCTCGAGGTAGCGGAGCAAGGCGTCGATTTCGTCTTCGAGACCATACTTCGCCGCCTGCTCTCGGAGGTCCGCCTCGTCGACGTCGACGTGGCTGAGCAGGAGGAGACAGTACGAGCGGTGGCGGCTGCCGTCGTCGATCAATAGCGTGTGACAGCAAAGTTCCGCCGGCGAGACTGCGTCGAGATCCTCGGAGTAGAAGTAGTAGCGATGGCCGGTGAGCAGGAACTGGAGGTCGAAGGCCGCGAACCGAGCGAGGCCGGTTTCGTGGAACGCCTCCGCGTCGATCTCCGTCTCGGCCTGCGCGAGGAATTCGTCGTAGTCCGCCCAGAGAATCGTGCCCTTCAGGGCGACGGCTTCGAGGTGCTGGCGATGCAGATGGTGTGCAAGTTCACGTGCGAACGCGTGGAGGCGGCCGAAGTCGGCGTTGAACTCGTAGTGGCCGTCGACGGTCCCGACGAGCCCGCGGTCACGAAACCGCTTGAGGACGCGGTTGACCGTGTTGCGGTAGTTGTCGCTCCGGTCGGCGATCTCGGAGACGGTCAGCGGCTGGTCAAGGTAGTACAGCACTTCGAGTGCCTTCCCGGTTAGCAGCTCGGGGAAGTCGATGTGGGAGTGCTGGCGAACGAGGTCCTGGTAGAGTTCGACGGCACGAGCATTCGATGGGACGACTCGTTTTCGGCGGCCGTCACGTTCCGTATAGACGAGCCCCTTCTCGACGAGGTCGCCGACGGCACGGGAGAGGTAGCTCTCGCTGTGGTCAAGCTTCGTCGCGAGCTCGGAGATCGTGTCGCCGCGGTCGACCGTGGCGAGGACCTCAAGCTCGATGCGCCGGAGCACGGCGTAACATAGTACGAAACTTATTTATAAAGAAGTTTCGAGTAGTGTTACAGACAGCCATTATGAGAACCGTCTCCATCGTATTAACCAACAAAACTATGGAGTCGCGGGTAGTGTTGGTTAACACGAGAGCAGCCGATGTCCTACGAACCCCCGACCCCACCGGCGAACCTCCCAACGGAGATCGTCAACACGCTCAACGAAGCCACATCGGCGCATCTTCGGGACGTTGCCAGCTACGCCGAGGCGTTGGCCAAATACAAGGAGCGTGAAGCTCGTCTCAAGGAGGAAGAGGCGGCCGCCGCCGACGTCGAGGAGCGCCCCGATGACCTCCCGGACGACGTGCCAGCGAAGGCGACGATCACGATCAAGGAAATCAACGACAACCGCTACTACTACTGGCAGTGGCGGGAAGGAGATTCAGTGACATCGAAGTACAAAGGACCGGTGAATCCCGACGAGTGAACTCAACTCGGGGCTCCCACCCTACGTTGCCGTCGTTTCCCCACGGTCTCCGTATCATCGATGGTATCGGCGACAAGAAAATCGTAGAACACACCCCCGTTTTCGAGTTGTAAATGGGAGAGGGCAAGGAGATACCACAGTACATCGACCGGCACGTCAAATCTCTTGACTCACCCACCCCCGTTTTCGAGTAGTAACGAGACATCCCGACGAAGGACACCCCCATTTTCGAGTAGTAAGTGTGGGGTGAATACAGGCGGGATTAGTTCTTACTCCGGAACTGCTTCAGCCGTTCGCGGACAACCGCGCTGATAGTCGCCTCTTCGTGAGCTAGATCTTCGAACCGGGAATCCTCACGGATCGTCTCCATGATCGTTTCCGGATCCTCGGAGAGGGAGAAATACATATGCACTCCTCTGCCTCGCCCCTTGCCCCGACGCTCGAAGTCCAACACACCGTACGTACTCTGTTCTGTGACGTGATTTACGAACGTCTCGCGACTGTACTGGTCTGCGTCCATCGTATCAGCAATGAATTGGTACGTCTTGAACGCAGGTCCAGCTGGGATCCACTCAGGATGTTCTCTTGCGTAGTTGGCCGTCGCCGCCACGGCGTAGATAGAGAGTTTCTTTTGAGTTGAAATGCCGCTGATATGGCGGAGCTTGCGGTTTTCGGTGTATTTCTCCTGGGCTTCACGGACATCAGTCTCGGTAACTGTGTCAGCTCCACGCCGCTCAGCTAATTCGCCAGCCCATCTGAGGAGATCAATCGCTTTCCGCGCATCCCCGTGCGTTTGGGAGCCGAACGCAGCAACAAGCGGAACAACGTCATCTGCAAGTGAGTCTGGCTTGAAGGCGTCCCGCCGGTTGCGGAGAATACTACGGAGTTGGTTCGCATCGTAATCGTCGAAGAAGATATCGTCAGGGTTGTAAGAACTCTGTGCGCGGCTGTTGAGGTCCTTCATAAAGTCGGCGTAGTTCGTGATCGTCGTGAGCGAGATGGGACCATCAAAGTCAGCGAGTTTGCGAGCCCGTGAAAGCTGGTAGATGAGAGAATTGTACTCTGCCTCCTGATACGGTCCTCGAGCATATCGATTTCATCGAGAATGAAGATGACACCGTCGTAATACTCTCGCATCAGTTCGTACAGTCGCTCCAGCTTCTGATCCGTTGAGACACCGGTTTGGGGAACACCAGGATCAACGCCAAGGTCGTCGGCAGCAGCTTTGACTAACCGATAGACAGCCCGATCTGCGGTCTTCGGCCCCTCGCAGTTGATTGAAATGACCCCGAAGGTCTTGCCTTGGGATTCACACAGTTCGACGATCTGTTTACAGACTGCATGAATGATGAGCGATTTCCCCGTTCCAGAGGGACCACTCAGAAGCATATCGGGGATCCCCTCATTCTGGAGGATCGGTTTTAGATTGTCGACGACACGGCCCAGCTGGTCGTCACGACCGACGATACGATCCTCGTCGATGATGGTATCTGACCGGACGAGGTCTTTGTTCGCGAATACCCCACCGGACGACTCGGTTTGGAGCCGATCACGAATTGAGATACCGCCACCGTCGCCGTTAGTTGCTTCTTGAGACGAATCGGCGGGATCTGATCCGTTTCCGAAGGTCGCTTGTGACGTGCCAGGAGACTCCACCTCCTCATCCATCGATTCGGGGTTTTCAGGATCAGCAGCAGAAGATTCACCACCCTCCTCACCTTCCGGATTATTCGATCCTGCTCTACGTCCCTCTCGTCCCATTATGAACCCCCTCGAACTCTGGGTATAAAAATATGGACCCTTGTGGAGTTGTAACCGGGCGAAAACAGGCTATCTAACGACTACAGACCCGTATCCTCTGGATGAGTCAGATACCGTCTTCGGAATCTATCACCCTCCGTTGTCGAGTTGTAACGGTTCGACGAAGCTCGCTATCGTCGAACTTCCTCGATGACCCGGACCCCCATTTTCGAGTTGTAAGATGTTGGGGGCGGTAACACACCTGGTTCGATGCTCCCACCCTCATGTTGTAAGGAGAAGTGAGTCGAGGTGGGTCTCGGAGCAAAATCCACATAATCCGGATTTTGTGAATGATGCTCAGGGTGATACGGTCTTTCTCACACTCCCCGTTTTCGAGTAGTAAGCGCCAGAATGATTGCGAACGAACGACGCTCGTAGAATCCGTTCACGAGTGAGAGGAATACCAGGTTTCGGATATGATTGCTGGTGAAGCCGCTTTGGTGATCTCGAATGTTTCACCCCCTCCCCCTTTTTCGAGTTGTAAACTCGTAGCCTCGGGGAGGGGGTGAACAGCAAGAGGGACTGCAAAGCAGCCGATAGTGGCGAATATGCACGATAGATAGGTTGAGTGTCTAATCTTCCAACTCACAACTAGATATGCGAAAGTTTATGTCACACCCTATCTTACCATAACCGTACTAGAGACGAATAGAATATATCGTCTAGCTGAGCTAGACGATTGATGTCTCGGGATGTAGATAACGACTCCATCTCGCTTGTGGTTCTCATCCCGCGTATTATCGCGTCTTACCACCTCTACACCAACTTTAGTTACCTCAACTCTCGCTACACTACGTCTTGGATAGCCTGTTCCCCGCGACTTACAACTCGAAAAAGGGGGAGGGGTTCGTCAGGTTCAGTCCGTGATACCGACTACATGTGTTCCACTGAGCTCACGCCGGATGTCGTTCTAGTTCCAGTCAAAGCGAGACAGTATACTCTCGACAGCTCGGACCAGCTGCGTATCGTAAGGAGATGCATCGAGGTGTCGATCTCTTTGTGAGCGAGGACAACGCGGTCCCGCGAGGATTTCTCGTCGTCGACGATCACGTACTCGATATCTTGTCCGGGATGGACGGCAAGGTCCTGAGTATTCTGTGTTTAGCTTTCTCGGTGTCAGCGGATATCCTGCTCTGCCCCGAACTTCTGGGACGTTCCGGAGGCTCTGCCCAGTTCTTGCTTTCTGTTCAGTAGGTCGTTGTCGTCTCAAGAAAACGATCCTCCCGAGACACTCGTTGAGGAGGACAAGGCTCGGGACGTGACTGTTGAGGAAACGATTAGGATGACGGCATCGCGAAGGCTGACCGCGGCTACGTTTTGATGGTTCCGGGGAGTAGCCCGGCGACGAGATTCGAACACGACGGGGACCATTACTCGAGTGAGGTACAGAAAACAGCTGAAACACGGGTGTTCGATTTTCGGTCAATCGTCTCTTGGAATCGCTTGTGGAGTATATCCCAACGCTCCTCTAACTGGTCAACCTTCAGGTGAAGCACGTTACTTCCATATTGATGGACTCTTCGAGTCGAGTAAAGCAATAGCTGATTATTTTTTCGGAGATGCGTACTCATGAACGCCCTCAAGGAGGAGGACGCGCATTCCGAAATTGGGGGAGAATGTCGTATTAAAAAAGCGAGTCGAGTTCGTCCGCATCATCTCCAAGAATCGATTCGAGATGGCGATCCGAGGACCCAGCCCTCTCCGAATTCGTGGTCTGTGCTTCACTTCCGACTGATCGCAATTCTCGAAGTCGATCAGCACCTGATATACCAGAAAACAGAACAACGACTGCGACCGTGTTCGACTCTGGAAGTGGGTAATCACCGCCACGTATCGAAAGACACCCGGTTTGCTCTTCTACCCATGTTCGCCCACGTTCGATTCCTTTACGGGTGAGACTGTCACTGGGACCGGCGACGATAACGAGGCCGCGGTCGATCGAGACGTTGGCGGGTTCGACTGGGAGGGTGAGACGGCCAAGGGTTGCACGGCGAACGAGACTTGTTATCCGATTCGTTCCCCCAGCTGAATCCGGGGAAGACCCACTCGTAAATCGGGAGAGGAGGCCTGCCGACTCAGCACCGTTCTCCTCGTCGAGTGGCTGGGAGGCATATCCGAGTGTGGAGACACCACCGCCCTTGAGAGTGTTTATGATTTCGCTTGCATCGACGACACTTTCTGGATTCGCGGTTCCCATGTCAATGTCACCCGCTCCGAAGAGGACGCCAAGGCGAGTCGCGAGCTCTCGATTGATCGCTGTGTATCCGCCCGTCAGTGACTCGTTTGCCTGTCGATGGGCGTCGTTATCGAAGACAAGGAGGTTGTCCAGTTCCCGGACAGCAGTCTGTGAGGAGCGAGCGGCATTGAGTGAATAGAGCCCGCCTTCATTGGTGCTCGGGAGAATGCCGAGCCCATAAACCGGCTCAGTATACAGCTGCTTGAGGTGCCGGCCGACGACGGGAAGGGCACCACTTCCCGTCCCTCCACCGAGGGCAGCGACGAGGAGAAACGCATCGATTTCATGGACAGGAATCGTGTCGATGACGTGCTGGATCTCGGTGATATCTTCGGTGGTGATTGTGGCACCAAGCTCATTATCGCCACCGACACCCTGCCCGCCGACCTGTGACTGCCCGATGAGTACCCGTGCGTCCGCTGGAACGTGCTCGAGTGCGTTGAGATCAGCCGTTGCTGTGTTGACCGCGAGTGCATCATGGACGATGTGGCTGTTCGTTCGCTGATCGTACTCAAGGAGGGCATCAACGATTTTCCCACCCGCTTGGCCGAGACCGACGACGCCGAGTTTCATATGGGACCACCCTACCTACCCGGTAACAGTTTGTAAAGCCAGTTTCCCGGTTTCGGGTAGTGAAGCGGTGTACATCTGGTCGGAGCGAATGCCCCGGGACGTGACCCCCGCGGCGATTCACTGGTCAGACATTCGATCATCGTCCCAGGATCTCCGAACCGTCGAAGGTAACCGGTTGATACAATTGTGGCAGTATCGATATCCGACGGGATTCCGTGCGCCACAGTTTTGGCAGACAACAACCCAGTCATCTGCTTTTGAGGTATCCTGTTGCACCTTCCGTGCTTTGACCGCGATAGCAGGATGGGAATGGCGGCGACGTCGTAGACGGGGAGTACGAAGAAATACCCGAAGACGAGCAGTACACCGATCGCAACAAGGGCGATTTTGGTTTCATCCGAGACCGTGATTGCGGACATCCATTGGCGAACAGAACGAACGAGTTCAGTCAGCATTTCGTCTAGAAGTGAAAGCTTCAATATGACATCCTGCACGGGCACTATTCGTGCAATCGTTCGCCAATGGTATCTCCGTTAAGCACGGTTTCGGATAGCGAATCCCAGAGTCCCATTAACAAGGAACGAACTCAAATCTCTGATTGGGTATCTATGATATCCGGAAACCCACGGTGAACGGAGATCACGATACCTCAAAAGCCGGTTGAAAACAGATTAGAGGTACCCTTCGATTCGTCGTGCCCACCCCTCGTCTGTAGCTCCCTTCCCCACCCCTGCCCCTTTCCACTACGGAACCCGACACTATTAGGAAAGATTGATACGACAACCGTAGCAAAAACTGAATACGAACGGTTGCGGGACGTCTTCGGACCGTGAAGCCAATCCCTCAATCGTACATACGCGGGGAAGCAACGCAGAGGTGGCATGGACTGTGAGCAAAGAATGGGAGCCAGAGAACGTGTTCGACGTCCTCGGGAGCGAGGTTGCTCGGCAAATTCTTGCGTTAGCCAGCCTCAAACCCCTGTCAGCCACCGAACTCGCCGAACACTGTGGGGTCTCGGAGCCAACGATTTATCGACGGATTCACGCGCTCCAGGAATACGATATGCTGGACGAACAGATGGAACTCGACGATGAGGGCCATCACTACAAACGATTCAGAACGAGTCTCAAGGAGGCACGGTTCCAGGTTGACGAAGGACAGTTCGATATCGATATCCAGCTCAAGAAAGACTACTCTGACAAGTTCACGGATTTCTGGAACGACCTCGAAAAGGGAGCGACAGAGGTCTCAAACGATACGAACGCAGACTCTCGTCACCGTGATAGTTCGTCGTCTGATCTCAGTGGTGGATAATCATGGCTGAGCCGCCGGAGTTCTGGAGTTTCCTCGTAGCCAATTCACTCCTGTTCATCGCCGGAGGAAGCTTGACCGTGCTCAGCTATCGAGCCTATCTTCGCATTCAACAACACAGCCTCCGCCTCGCAGCAGGAGGTTTCGCACTCATCACTCTCGGTGGCCTCCTCGACATCATCTATCAACTCGGTGTTCGGCAAGACTACAATCTTGGTGCCCGTGAATCGCTTGCGCTTCAAACGCTTGATAGCCTGGTTATTACTGCAGGACTTGTCGTTATTTTCTATGCCCTATCTCGGTACTGACTGTTTACGACGAAAGCCTGTTGGACGCTATATTCCGGACTTGGTTGATCATAATCCGTTGGATTAATCAGTTGTCGTAGGTGACGGTGAGTTCGGTGGTCGGTCTTCTTCATTTAGAGCATCCGGTTGTGGGGCTTCTCCAAACCCGCAACTAATAATGCGGATGAGGGCATCCTCAACGGATTCATCGAGTTCTGTTACGTCCTCCGTCTCAAGTTCAACGACAAACCCTGTTGTGATGTTCGGTGCCGTCGGAATGAACACTACATCACGTCCATCCGACGCACGATTTCCAGTCTTGAATCCAGTCATATACATCCCGGGCCACGTTTCAACTCGCACTGGCGTGCGTAGGTGGTCAGTGCCGTCAACAACCGTCTCGATTCCCATTTTCGAGGCGTTATAGACGATTCGCAATCCAGGGATACGATTCACGAGCGTATCCAGTGTGGCTTCAACGATTGTTCCAGTCGTCGTCCGCATTAATGAGCCGGTGACCAAGACGAGCCCAGCGAACCCGGCGAGAACGATTGCGACGCGAACGATTGGTGGCTGCACAGCATTCAATACCGGGAAACTAGCAAGCACACTGTATATCCATATGACAACATACGCTATGACGAGAAGCGGAGCAAGAACAACGAGACCACTCGCTGCATCTCCTCGCCACGTTGTGAATCGGCCAGGCATATAATTAATCCAGCCACCCCCAGCAGTCATCGCGTTTGGTAGAGATAAGAGTCATAACGTGAGACGGCAAAATATCCACATCGATTTCTTGGAGTGAATTGGCCCTGCTACCGGATCGAAAGCAGAGATGAGTCATAATTCCTCGTTCATAGTTTCATTCCCCGAAAGCTGGTACCACATAGCGACCAGCTTCTCGGAGACTTCCTACAGTTTCGTCATTTGTAACGCTCCATCTCCTTCCTTATCAGCACAACGTAAGGTCACACGTGGACGATGAACGGAAGAAAACTTGTTACTAGCCTCGTGGTCATAATGTTCTTGGTGGGCGCAACGCCAATGGGCGCCCTTGCGCAGGGAGCGTCAGATCCCCAGCCGGTACTGCTGGACCAAGACACGACCCATATTGCGGACATCACCGTTGACGGACAACAGTACAGCGTCTACGAACACAAGAACGTCTTCTCCTGGGCCAGTGGCATTGACATCTATACGAATGGTGAGCGTGTCACCTCGGAATCAACTGCTGAAGCGGTTCTTACAGCACTCGCACAACGACGGGCCGTTCAAGACCTCGGAGCGGAAGACATCAATCAACTCCGCACGACGTCACAGAACACCAGCACGGCAGCAACCAACGTCTCATCGACGGCCACTGCAATCAACGAGACGCTCGTGTACATGGAGCGGATGAAAGCGGTCCGTGAAAACGGGACGACGGTCTATAACGCGTCAGTCGAGGCAGCACCCCAGATCCCCGAATTCAACGAAACCGCACGCGAACTGCACCCGGAACTTCGCTCTTTCGAGAACGCTTCGACCGCGTACCGGTCGAATGCGACAGCTCTCATCGAACTGCTCGAACAGCGGGAGAACGGAACTGACGTCGACCCCCAACGGCTCTATGATCAGTACGCAGCGACGCTCGACGCGAAAGACGATCTCTCGGATCATCTCGGATACAGCAGTATTGCCGAGCCGCTCGGCGAGGTGGCCAGCACGAGCGAGACCATCGCGATGAACGTGTCGTCAGTTCCCGAACGCGGAAATGAGACGGCACAACACTTCTGGAGGGTCCATAACGAGTCGGCTGTCGCTGCAAACCAAACCGCAGCACTCGGCCTCGACGACTTCGAGTTCGACGACGTCCAAGACCGGGCCGAATCACTCGAAGAGGACTGGATGGAGGAGTGGAACTCGCGGCGGAGTCCCGCGTCCACAGTCTATCAGTCGATAGCTGCGATTGTGGTCGGTATTGCTGCGGTGGGTGGATACATCGCCTGGCGTCGGCGCTAATTTCGTCGCCCTCCCACTCGATCGATAGCTGTGTGAATCAGGGCGGAAGGACACAACTCACTTTGATTGAGTGAGTTCGGACTCATTGCGTCCACCATCGAAATCCCTGCCCAGAAACTCCTCGATATATACTTCCCAGGGGTCTGCACAGAGCCGTTCGAGACACGGCGGCTGGGGCGTATCGACGAGATCTCGCCGAACAATCTCTGTGTGTCGTGTTGTGATCGGAAAGGCTGTTCCACAGCGCGAACACGTGTGTTCATCTTTGGTTCCATGTTTCCACGTCCGAGTCCGTTGCAGTTAGTTGGGCGAGTTCTCTCCTTAGCGATCTGAAGCCACGAATGTTGGAATGATAAATTCCCACATTGTCCAAGAGAACGCACCAATAGTGATTAGCCAGAAGAGCAATCCGAGCAGTAAGAAAGGGAGACTCTCCTGGAGGCTCTCCGCGTACCATGACTGCGTATAGATGAGTAGAGCCGTACCACCACCAACACCACCACAGTGGACAAGCACTTTGGTCAACTGCTCGTCTACTGGGAGGGAATTCGTCTGTTCTTCAGTAGTCGCCATTTTGATTGACTGTGAGCTCTGTTGGCTTTAGATATGGAGGTCGCCTTCAGAAGGCGAAAAACAAGAGATTAGCCGTGTTCTTTATAGAGGAGAGATGGCTCCTCCTCGGACATCAGCGCGGGCTCTGTCCACGGACACTCTGGATGTTCCACTCCCAACAGAGCTTTAGAAACGAAGATGCACTGTATGCCGCCAAGAACAACCGACCCAACATCGCCCAGCAGTTCGACGGTTAGGCGTACGTCTGGTAGGTGATGAACGCAGCTATTGCGAGAGAGACGACACCAAGCCCACGGGCGACCCACGTCCACCGGGCAGAAATCGCTTCGTCAGTGCCGTAGTCCCCGCGGCGTCGACGGGTCGGGCCGACGAACACGGACATCCGGAGCATGGTTCGCGGCGCGGCGAGGAACGCGACGCCGAGCGCGGCGCCGAGGACGACCGCAAGGAGTTCGCGTATCCCGGGCATCTACGAGCGAAGCCGTTCGATGCGCTTCTCCATTGGCGGGTGCGTCGAGACGATCCGCTGGAGGAAGCCACGGTCGGGACTGGAGATACAGAGTGCGCTCACCTGCTGGTCGATGTTCGCGTCGCGGCGCCGGTCACCGCGGGCGCGGCCACGACTTCGCTGGGCATTCCGGGCTGACTCGCGGGCTTGCTGGTTACCCTGATCGATTTTCTCAAGGGCACGGGCGAGCGGGTCGCCGGAGCCGATGGCACG
Organism: Haloplanus sp. GCM10025708; assembly: GCF_042663985.1. NCBI lineage: Archaea > Methanobacteriati > Methanobacteriota > Halobacteria > Halobacteriales > Haloferacaceae > Haloplanus > Haloplanus sp. GCM10025708. The sequence goes on along the minus strand of NZ_JBHSZA010000003.1, from coordinate 82,011 downwards.
TCTCGCGTCGGCGTCGGCGACGTACTCGCGGTACCGAGAGATGGCGAGCACGAAGATCATCACAACGAACTGGACGATGTTGCCGACGACGATGGCGAGGAAGAAGTCTGCGAGGTCGTTGTCGCCCGTGAACAGGACAGCGAACTGCGCGACGATCGCCACGATCGAGGCGATGCCCTGTCCGAGTTGCATCGTGATGACGTCGCGGTTGTCGATGTGGGCGATTTCGTGGGCGATGACGCCCTCAGTTCGTCGCGGTCGAGCAGCTGGATGAGTTCCCGAGAGATGACGACGGTACCGTTGCCGCGACGGCCAACCGCAAACGCGTTCGGTACGCCCATGCTGGCGATCTTCAGCGACGGTTTCTTCATATTCTTGTCGCGGCAGACCTGCTCGACGAACTGGTGAATCTGCGAGTACTGGGTCTCGGAGAGGTCCTCGGCACCGACGCTTCGTAAGGCAGCCCACTTCCCGATTTTGTACTGGATGCCGATGAGGAGGAGACTGCCGACGATGGCGATCGGGAGGATTCCCTGGCCGAACACCACCATCGCGACAGCAACAGCGACGAGATAGAACGCTGCGAGGATAGCACCGACGAATGCCATCCGGATCTTGAGCCCGAAATGTCTCATACGGGTTGGTTACGAAGTCAGTCTTATAAACCCGGTTACTACATAACGATTAGATCATCTATTGCTACGTCAGTGAAGTTCCTCGGCGCACCGGGTGCCTACGAGGTCGACTGGTGGAGTCCAGCACCCAGAGAGGACTGGGAGCCGGTCGAGTGTGGCGAGTTTGACGACTTCGAGGAGCTGAAGACGTGTCACATCTGGCTTAGGGCGGCGGATTCCCTTTGCTAGATGAGAGGGCCACTTATCCGAGCAGGAAATGTAGAGCGTGGTGTATGCCCGAAGAAGTGCTGTTCAAATCCGAAAGCGCCCAGAGCCGGGACGAAATCGCGTCGTACCTCCGGAGCGTCGCCGAAAAGCTCGAACAGGGAGGTCCGATCACCCTGAAATCGGGGGCAGAGTCCGTCACGATGGATCCTCCAGCACGGCCGACATTCGAAGTGAAAGCCGAACGCGAAGGACCGACTGATGGCCCTGGAGAATTGAGCATCGAGTTCGAACTTGAATGGGACGAGAACAGTAAGGGCGGCGAGGGCAACTCTGGGAGTCTCGAGATCGAGTAGGTACGGCAAGGAGGTTCTAACGACCTTCACATCTCCGTTATATCAGTTCAGGTCGACACCTGCTGGTCGAGCGGGTCTTCGAGTTCGCCCATTACCGTTTCCAGAGCGTCGGTTGCGGTGAGGAGTCCCACGACGTCACCATCTTCGAGGACGAGCGCGAGTTCCTGGTCCTCGGCCTGGAACTGATCGAATGCATCGCTGACGTTCGTTTCCGCCGCGAGTGTCATTGGAGGGGCCGCGATCTCTTTGAAGGAGATGTCGCTGTCTACGAGATCCTCATAGTGGTCGATGATCGACGGTGCGTACACGATTCCGTGGAAGTCGGTCAGCTCCTCACCAACTGTGGAAATCGGGTGTGTGGCGTGTTTCGGATGCAATCAAAGTTCTCGTCGACTGAGCGGGTGGTTGAGAGGGAGATAATGTCGTCTGCTGGAACCATAATCTCGCTGATCGAGAGTTCGTCGATGTCGAGTGCGCCAAGGACTTCGTCGCGGCGCTCCTCCGGAAGTTCGCCCTCTTCGAGAAGCGAGTGCAGGCGATTGCGGAGCTGGGCTCGTGATTCGAGGACCTCTTCTTCGGTTTCGAGCCACGCACCGGTCATCTCGACGCCGAACAGCTTGAGCGTGGCCTTGGCGATCCAGTCGCCGAATGTAATGAGCGGAGAGATAAGCCAATTGAACCAGTACAGAGGTGTGGCCCCGTACCGACACACCATCCGGGAGCGTTCAACGCCGAGATACGTCGGTGTCTGCTCGCCGTGGGTGAGATGCAGGAGATTGATGATCGCAAAGGCGATGATCGCACCTGCACCGATGGACGCCAGTGCGGTATTGGCAAAGTACGGTTCGAAGAGCGCGGCGAGAGCCGGCTCGGCTACGATCCCGACTGCGATACTGGAGGCCGTAATACCAACCTGGCACGTGGTCAGATAGATCTCCAGATTATTCGTCATCTCCCAGGCCCGTTCGAGAGTCGGATTTCCGTCGACGAATTCCGCTTCACTAAATTGACGCGCTCGTGTCAACGCGAACTCGATCGCTACGAAAAAGCCGTTGGTCAGTATGAGGAGAACGCCAGCAACTAGGCGGAGCGTCAGCTCAAGCGGGGTCATTACCCCACGCTACTGGATCAGGTGGTATATAAGCACAGGAATCTCGGCGAAATTCGGTGATTGAAACTAATGGCACCCTCTCACGTTTGATCCATCAGAAGGGCTATACCAGCTTGTTAAACAATGAGCAACGTAGGTATATGGTAGCGTCACTCGACACAGCCCACTTCGATATTGGATTCTATGCTCTCCAGGCCACTTCCAGAAATCTCTACTCCGAGATGTCGATCACGCTCATTGGAAGTGTGGTTCTCTTCGTGCTCCTCGTCCTCTCTGCGTTCTTTTCGTCCTCGGAAATTGCGTTGTTCTCGCTTGCCAAGCACCGCATTGATGCACTGGTCGAAAAAGGCAGCCCTGGTGCCATCACGGTTGCCGATCTGAAGTCGAACCCCCACCGACTACTTGTGACAATTCTCGTGGGCAACAATCTGGTCAACATCGCGATGTCCTCGATATCGACCGCCATCGTCGGCTTCTACTTCGACCCGGGGCCTGCGGTGCTCATCTCAACGTTCGGGATTACGGCAATCGTCCTGCTTTTTGGCGAAAGCGCCCCGAAATCCTACGCTGTCGAGAACACCGAATCGTGGGCGCTCCGGATCGCACGCCCGCTCAAACTCGCCGAGTACATCTTGTTCCCACTCGTCATCGTGTTCGATTACCTCACACGGCTCGTCAATCGCGTGACGGGCGGACGAGCGGCAATCGAGGACTCGTACGTGACTCGCGATGAGATCCAGGAGATGATTCGGACGGGCGAGCGCGAGGGCGTCATCGACGAAGATGAACGAGAGATGTTTCAGCGTATCTTCCGCTTCCGAAACACGATTGCCAAGGAGGTCATGACTCCACGGTTGGACATCACTGGAATCGAGAAGACGGAGACGCTCCACGATGCGATCACCAAGTGTCTCGAAAGCGGGCACAGGCGACTCCCTGTCTACGCAGAAACGCTCGACAACATCGTCGGAACTGCAGACATACACGAACTGACCCGGGCACAGCAGCGTGGCACTCCCGGAGAGACGCTCGTTGGCGACCTCGAACTACTGGACCCGCCCCAGCATATGCCTGAGAGTAAGTCCGTCGACGAACTGCTCGAAGAGATGCAGACGTCGCGAACGCAGATGGCGGTGGTCATCGACGAGTTCGGGACGACGGAGGGACTCGTGACGGTCGAAGACCTCACGGAGGAGATTGTCGGTGAAATCCTCGAAGGCCGGGAACAAGCCCCGATTACGGAACTCGACGACACGACGGCGCTCGTGCGTGGAGACGTCGACATTGGCGAGGTCAACGAGACGCTCGAACTAGAACTGCCGGATGGGGAAGAGTTCGAGACGATCGCGGGACTCCTGTTTAATCGGGCGGGCAGGTTAGTCGAGCAGGGAGAAACGTTCGACTGTGATGAGGTTCGACTACGGGTCGAATCAGTTGACCAGACCCGCATAACGCAAGTTCGGATTCAAACGGGAGAGGTGGACACCCAATCGCGTGGCGGAACCGAATCCCGAGAAAAACTGTCCGTCGAGCGTTCGACCGGTGAGTAACCAGATGTATCCGTCACTCACCGTTGTGAACCGATTTTCCGCGAATCCGCGCCCACTCTACATCTCATTGAGTGAGGTTACAACCGTACTGCTGGAGTACGGCCACGCCGCCATTGATAGCGCGACGGGCTGGCCGGGATTGGGGATTATTTTCGTCTATTCGTTTTTGATTGCATTCGCGCTTCCCGGCCCAAGCGAGGTTGTGCTTGCGGCACCACTCGATCTCGGGCTACCCCTCTGGACTCGGTTGGGTGTCATCATGGGCGTAAGCGCGACGGGAAAGGCCGTTGGTAGTCTCGTTGCGTTTCACCTCGGTCAGGAGGTGAAACACGCGGGGCCCGTCGTTCGGTGGTTACGTCGCTCTCGGTTCGACATTCTCGAGTGGTCGGAACGGCGGACGATGACGCTCGCTCGGCAGTACGGATACGGTGGCTTAGCGCTCGCGCTGTGTGTACCCTTCTTCCCGGATACGCTGTCGATCTACGCGTTTTCGATCCTCGAAGAAGATTATGTGAAGTTCGCAATCGCGACGTTCGTCGGTAGTCTTGGCCGACTTGTCGTCACGATCGGCTTCTTTGGCGGAGTTATCACCATCATCTAAGACGGATCTTTACGCGAATCGTCACGACTGGGAGACGTGAGCGACTGACGGCTACACCAGGTGGGAGAATATGGTTCATCGGTAGCCGACGGGGTGAGAACGAGCTGGAGCCTTCCATCGAGTGACCCCCAACGAACAGGGCATACTATACAATTGCTCAGCTGTGGCTTTGGCGACGCAAAAAATCACGATCGCTGAGACGATGCCCGGTGACGACTATACAACTGAAGGCCGTGGGTTACGATTCCTAGCGACCGTAATGACAGGTACCGGTGCAGACCGCGCTGTCTTCTCCGCGACGCTGCCGAGGAGGATTCGATCCGTCCCACGTCGCCCAGTGGTCCCCATCACGACGGCGTCAATGTCATTCGAGTCGATGCATTCGAGGATTTCCTCCGCAGGATCCCCGTGTTCGATGTGCGTGACGGTGTTCCGGACACCATACGAGTCTGCTTCCGATACCAGGTCATCGACAGCGTCGGTCGCGGCCTGTTCACCGTCCGATTCAGAGGCTGCTGAGCGGACGTCTAACCCGAGTGAGGCATCGTCCACGACCGACAGTGCGTGAACGGTCGCATCAACCGCCGCCGCGAGCGAGAGCCCGTGTTCAGCGGCATGTACCGCCCCAGTGCTTCCGTCCGTTGGAATGAGGATATTCTCATACGGAAACGCCAGTCGTTCGTCGGGTTGCATCCGTGCCGTCAGGACCGGGATCGAAGACAGACGGATGACTTTCTCGGTGACACTGCCGATGATGTAGCGAGAGAGTCCCTCGCGACCGTGCGTTGGCATTACGATCAGGTCATAGTCGTATCGCTCTGCGTACTCGGCAATCGTCGGTGCTGGGTTCCCCTGGACGACGTCCGTGTCGTAGTCAACACCTCGGGCTGTTAGTGCATCCGCCGCTTCCTCGACCGTGGTTTCGCCTTGTTGTGCGAGTGCGTCGACGGTTCGTCCCTCAACGACAGTCACGGAGTCGCGCGTCGTGTCTGCGACGAAGAGGACGTGAACCGTGGCGTCTACCCAGTCTGCGATGTCAGCGGCGTGCTCAAGGATGGCTGATGCACCGTCGCTCCCATCGTACGGGAAGAGAATGTCCTCGTACATAGTCCAGTACCGAGGGCTATGATGGGACATCGCTAATGGTTTTGCATCAACTGACCCCCGAGACGTCATAGGGATCACCAGCTCCGAACGCGAGGTGATCGAGCGGATGGACGAGGACGACCAGGAGGTGGCTGTTGAGCCGGCCTCCGTCTATGTTGACGTGGGATCACATTCGATGCGGTTCCTGTACGTCCCATTGACGAGTGGCGAGGGGACGACCGTGTTCGCGACGAATCTCCGAGTTGGCCCCGACGAGGCCGAGACGTTCTGTCGGCGGTATAGTCGCCGCTGGCAGATCGAGAACGAGTACAAGTCCATCAAGGGTGATTTTTGACGAAGACGTCCTCGAAGGACTACCGCGTCCGCTTGTTCTACTTCGTGTTCGCGGTGGTGCTCTACAACATCTGGAGGCTTACCGACTTCCTGCTGAAAGCGGGCGTCGACGGCGAGGTGGACTACGCACCCGTCTTGACCGCGGGTGAGTGTGTGGAACTGATCGCGTCAGCGTTGATTCCGCCTGACTGAGGGCCTTTGATCCCGTCGGGAGTGCTTGCGCAAGAGTGGCGACGCTCTCCGAAACCACCAGATTCCCACGAAATTTTGTAAGAGTGGCAGATTCCGGAGGCGTCCGATGCTGGAATGACCCAGCTACCGCGACAGTCACGGAGGACAAGCCAAAATCTGGAAGAAAATAACGTATCCTCCGAAACTGTGGACCTTCCCACCAACGACCCGATCGTATAGTGAATGACGATTCATTTTGGCATTCAAAAGAACAGGAGAAGGTCGATTCTGAGATCCTCGTTCGAAGCCGGGGCCATCCTCATAACATTCCAGTTTCTGTGAATCAGTGATTCACTGATCGGCGTCTTCCTTGGCGAGTTCGCGAATCTTCTCCTTCGTTTCCTCCTGGTGCTCGCCAAACGCTACCTCGAAAACACCGCGGTAGAAGTGCTTGTTTTTCTCCAGCGTGATGTCCTCGCGTTTGAGCTGCTTTTTCAGGCGAGTGAACGTGATCTCGATGTCCTCGCTTTGCTCCGGTTCAACGTATATCGTGGCTGAATCCCAATCTTCGCGGATGTTCAGTGGTTCGTCATCTGTCTCTCCTGCCTCACTGGTCGACGAATCAGTATCGGTCGTGGATGCGGTTCTCTGCTGATCTGATCGATCCTCGGTTGCTGCCGCAGTTTCACGACCCTGTTCTTCCGATTCCTCCGACGTCTCTGTGGTCTCCTCGTCTGCGACCGCGTCCTCCTCATCCACCTCGTCTGAGGGATCCTCGAACCGCTCGTCCATTCCCCGGGGCATTCTTACGCCTCCACCTGCGTTTTGTCAAACGCTCGTTCCATCGTCTCCGCAACCTCCAGGAAGAGGTCTCGCTGGCCTTGTTGAAACCCTCTGGTGATGACAACTCAGCCCATTCTGCCGAGATCTATTCCCTTCTTATTGAAGACGACGCTCACTAAACCAACTGTAGAAGGTTACGGCCAGTCGGTTGGCAACTCGTCCTGATGGTCGTGCATCAATCTGAGAAGGGGCTCGATCTCCTCGAACTGTGGGCCGCGTGTGATAGTCCCGGTATCCCGATCCCAATCGACGAATCCTGCATCGGCCAGTTTTGGGAGATGGGCGTGATAGAGTTGCAGGTGTAGTGTGTCAGCGCGTCACCATCTTCCTCGTGCCCATCCGCGCTCAACTCCGATGCGATGTCGTCCTCATCCTGCGGGTTTTGCTCTGCAACAGCCATGAGAATGCGGCGGCGGTACTCGTGGCTGAGAATCTCGAACAGTTCACTCAGTGATCCGCCATTCCCCTCGATTTTTTTGCTGACATTTGCTGATCGCTCTTGTTGCGAAACGCGTCACCCAGTGATGCGTTCCGCGCAACCGATGCGCGAAGAGAAATGGATGACTGCGAACGGGTACTCCCGTTTCAAGCAGCGCCCACCGTTGGGGCTAAACGCACAGTGTGTGCTGGGCTCCGTACGGTGTCTTGGTTCCCGAGAGGGAAATGGTTGTGGGTGTTGTAGCATGATTGTCGAATTACTGCGACGTGGTTTCAGCAAAGCTACCACGTCTCTTCACCATCCGTCGGTATCGGCACTACGCCGATCCACAGTTGTTCTCGGCGACTGCGAACGCCCGCTCGATGTTATACACGACGCACTTGATGACGAGTTCGCGGAATTGCTTCCACCAGCGGCGCGACCGCACGAACGCGCCGAATTTCTGCTTAATCGCCGCGTTGACTGTCTCGTTCATGTTTCGTCGATTGTAGAGATCGCTGTCCAGCCGGGCATTCCACGCCTTGTGGAGGGGTGTGAACTCGCGGTGCTTGATGACCGGGCGAATATCGAGCTCCCGGGCGAGTTGCCGGAGCTTCTGGTCGTCGTAGCCCCTGTCACCGGTCAAGATCGAGATGTACTGTGCGTTCCGTTTCACTACCTGTGGTGCAATCTGCGTATCGTGCTTTCGCGTTGTCGTCACGTGAACATCGAGAATGGCGTTGGTCGCTGTATCGACCAACAGCGTCGTCTTCAATTGCTGTATGGTGAGGTTGGTTCGCTTCGTGTAGTGAGTTGATGCATGCGCCCGCTCGAATCCGGACGCATCAATGCCGATGACACCGTTCAGCGGCACGTCCGCAAGTGAACCGTTCAGCAGAACCCGCCAGACGGCCATCTCTAAGCGGTCGAAAGCCTTGCAAAGTGTCGAGGGCGCGGGGATCGAATCGAGATCAAGGGCGTCACGAATGCGAGGCATCTCGATGAGCTCATCAACGAGGTCGCGGTAGGTGGTCGTCTTCTTCACCTTGAGACAGAGCAGAACGACGTGCTGGCGGAGCGTGAATCGCTTCCGTGAATATCGAGTCGAAAACCGAGAAACGGTACGGCGAGCCAGCACTATAGCTCGTTCAACGAAACGGAGGAGACGTGACTTCGGAAGGGAAACCATCCTGTCTCAGACTACTCGTCCATCATGTTTGCCAGCAAGGGTTTCAACAAGGCCAAATGTATCAGTTTGAGAGCACAGTATCGTCTACTGAGTCACCGGAGCGTTCGTCGTCCCAACGACCAGCCTGATGTATCAGGTTTGCCTCCTCGAGAGCCCTGTCTGTGAGTCCGTCTCATCGGTCCCTGATGTTGATGACCGCGGCGCGCATCCTGTAGGATATGGACTGTCCTGCGTGCGGTGGCCCGGTCACGCTCGAGGTCGGGCCGGACCGACTGCCGTCGACGTCACTGTCCGACGCAGTGCTCGATGCTGCTGAAGACGAGCGTCTCGACGTCGTCCGGATATGCTGGGACTGTGGGTGGCAAGAGGAGCGTCGGCTCCGCGTGGAGGCAATCGAGACGACCGCCGGCGATGCAGACGCAATCGAGCGAGCCCGCCTTCTGGAAGAGATTACCGATGAACTCGAAGCCATCGAGTCTCTCGGGACGCTGGAGGACACGCTCGCGGAGGTTCGTAGACAGCGACGGCTGGAGCCAGCGGCGGAAGAGACGAGCGAGGACGTGACGGAGTAAGTATGATGACTGGCTCTGAGCCCCTCTATGACGTTCGTGAGCGCACCGGGAACCCCGAGCATCCACCGATCGATGACGTCGTCGACCTTGTTCTCGAGCGAGCAGAGAACCCACGTGTGGACCACCAAAACGCCCACCTGACGAAGCGATGGCGACTGTCGTCGACAGATATGGCTCGGAGACTATTCGGACCGTTATCTATCGGGTTCTCGTTGAGGAGTATCCGTTTCGAACTGCTACAGCGGACCTCGACGTCGACAACGTCGACGGCGTCCGAATCGGGACAGCAGCCACCCGGTTCCTGGCAGAGCTGCCCGCACAGAGTGACGATTGAGTTCGACATTCCCGATTCCTGACGCTCAGAGCGTGTACTGTACAGCCCCGAAACCGTTACCAGCGTCTGTCCGAAACGTACGCATCGTATGGACCCAAGCGACGAGTTGCAGCGAGTTCATTTTCACTCGCCGGCGTCGCTCGTCGAGCGCCTCGACGCTATTGCGGAGGTCTACGACACGAACCGATCTGCCCTGCTCATCGAGGCCCTCCGCAAGTATCTCGACAAGACCGCGGACAGTGAGCCGTTCCAGGAGCTCGTCGCGACGAAGTACTACGACGACCAACTCGACTTCGAGACGGTCACGCAGCTGGTCGGCGCCGAGACCGCTCAGCGGTTCCGCCTCCTCAAAGCGGATCTCGAAGACGAGCCACTCGATCTCGCTGCCCCCGACGACGTCGACGTCTACGATGGTGACGCGACGGCGGTTGATGCCGAGGTCTGCCAGCTATATGAGCGGTATCAGGCGGCCGAGAGCGACGCCGAACGTCGAAAGATTGCCCTCGAGATGGGGGCCCTCGACGGCCGGCGGCATGCGGATATCTACGCCGCACTCGAAGACGAGTAATGGGTTTCTGCCACATCAGCGACGGAGACATCTGTAACTGGCCGGCTCACCGACACCAGCGGGATCTCGACAGCTAACTCCCTTAGCCATCAGGGTCACGTCCGTCGAGTTTGCTCGTGAGATACTGCTCCCTGCTCGCGTGGCATCGGAGACAGCAAAGAAAGTCCTCGACCGCTCGACGCCCCGCGACCCACGCTGCGCGTCTCGTTGGACTCGGTGCTTGCGGGATCGGGGAACGGTCGAGACAGCCTCGCCCTTTCTGAGTCCGCCAGGCTGGCGCTCGGGATAGCGAACGACGACATCGGCTGTCCGGTGTTTCTCGAACGGCCCGCGCCGCTCGCCGCTGGCGCCCTCCGCGTCGCTCGCGACCGACCATTCCGGGCGGTCTGCCTGCAGTAGCGGGCGGACTGCCGGGCTAAAATGAATGTGCCCTCGACGCCAGCGGGAAAGCGCGGGGGTTGCGCGGCGTGGCTGCTCACCCCCACGCTTTCTCCGCTGGTCGCTCGCTCCGGGCGGGTCGGCGCGCGGCGCTGGTTGTGTCCCTCCGTGCGGGCGCGCTCTCGCTCGCGCCCGGTAGGGCGCTCGCGAAGGCGCGAGCGAGAGCGCGCAGACGGCTCTGTCGGTCGTGACGTCGAGGAAACCCCGTGCTGGAACACGGGGAGTCGGGCGCTGTGGTGAGCGCCTTCGGGAAACTGCAATGACGAGTAACAACGCGAGCGAAAAGACGGTTTCGGACGTACAGAGTACGACCACCGAGGAACGCGGTCACGAGTCGACGGTCGAACACGAACCGTCGGGGCGGTCGGCCTGTCCGGAGTGTGAGGGCCAGGTGATCACCGAAGACGAGCAGTCGTTCTGCACGGACTGCGGGCTGATTGTCGCCGACGAGTGGGTCGACCTGAGCCCGACGCTGAACGACTTGGGCTTGGTCGGAGACGCCGACCAGAGCATCGAGACGGTGGACCCGCTGCGGACGGACAAGGGCCTGCACACGAAGATCGGGCGGAGCACCGACGGTCGCGGTAATCCCCTGAGCAACGAGCAGTGGGAGAAGGTCCAGCGCCTCCGGAAGTGGCACAAGCGGATGCAGTTCGGCGAGAAGCGCAAGCGGACGAAGCGGCTCAACGAGGGGCTGCGAGACGTCGAGATGATCGGCGGCAACCTGAGCTTGCCGGACCACGTCGTCAAGATGGCAGCACAGTTCCTCCGAAGCGCCTCGGAAGCGCGGCTGCCGGGCGGGCGGATGGCCTGGGAGGCACTCGCCGGCGGCGCCGTCCTCCTGGCCGCGCGAGCCTCATCGGTCGACAGGGACGAGATCGACGTCGCGGTCGCGACGCACACCAAAGCGCCCCACGAGCGGGTGTGCGCTGCGGCGCGGAAGATCCGATGTGAATGCGGGTTCGACGCGCCGCTCATCAGGCCCAACGCCGTGATGGCGGTCGTCGACGCGCTCGATGAAGACGCCATCCCCGGGGCGCGAGCGGTGCGGACGTGGCGGCTGGCCCAACACCTGATGAAACTCGGCGATCAGGTGCCGGTCGGGCCGGGAACGCCACGGTGCACCGTCGCGGCGTCGGCGCTGTACGCGGCGGATCGGCTGCTCTCGCGCAAGCACCTCACCCAAGAGCAGGTCGCCGCGGCAGCGAGCACGATCGTGGCGACGTCCCGAAACCGGATCGCGCGGTACAGTCGGGAGCTCGTCGACGCCTACGAAGCCGAACACGGCACCGACGACCCGGGTGTCGGCCTCGAAGAGGAACGGGACACCCTGCGCTGAGCGGGGCGCTACCCCCGTTTTTAGTGGCGACCACCGCCCGTGGACGCCCCTCCACCCCACCCACCGCTCCGTGCTCGCTCCCTGCGGTCGCTGCGCGCGCAGCCACAACCTCGCTAACACCTGGATGGAGTCTCATCAACGGGGATAGGGACGGTGTGTGGTTTGTCGCATCCAAGAGGGGCGGAGTGAGAGACTAATGAACGCTGTTCCATCGTACACCGTCGATAGAGAGACCGCAGCGACGCTCCGAGAATGGTTGTTCGAGAACGCTGTCGAGAAACACGGGGAGTCCGAGATCTCCGAGCCACTCGCTGAACTGGCGGCCGCCATCGATGGCGTGCTCTACAAGCAGGCAGAGGCCGTCGAACTCGGTGTATGGGCACAGACGGATCCTCTGGGTCAGCGAGACACATCACACGTCGACGGGAGCTCAGTCGATGAGCCCCGATCAGATGACGCACGCGACCCAGCCGAGCCTGCTACTTTCGATGTGGGAATCAGCAAGCCAGATCGCATCTATGACACGCTTCCCTATTCGGCCTGGCAGCTCGATCACGAGCAATCCATGACGAACCAGGAGCGATCCCCGACAGCAGCGTCTCACGGTAGGGCGACACCGACAGCGACCTCCCACACACGACGGCAACAGCACCGTCCATCAGTCCGGTATCGCACCGCGTACGAGTGTTCCGTGTGCGGGAGCGTTCGTGAGTTAGAAACCTCGCTTCGAGTCTGTGCGTTCGTCGATGAGTGTCCCAGCTGCGGAGCAGTCGCTCGCTTTACTGCGGGTGGGATTCCCACACCGTTCAGGAAGAGCTGAAGACGCCTATTACAGTCTATTACAGTCTCTTTCAGTCAGTTCCCTTGACTGTCGGAGATAGCTACGGGAACACCTGATAGAAGCCGGTCAAGCCGGTTTGACGGATTCGATCACAGGTATCGATGAACGTCGCCCCCTGATCGTCCTCTCTGTGTTGCTCGATGAAATCCGGATAGCCGAGCAACTGGAGGTACGCATTAGCAAACTGGATGAGCGTCTTCACTGCGGCCTTCATGAAGTGGTATGGTTCGATGTAGCCCGCATCAGCCCAGCCTGCCTGATACAATCCCCACTCAGTGAGCGGATCATAGGGTAAGGGATCGTCATCTATCTCGCGGTAGTACCGCTCGAAGGCATCTCGATCTGCCTCATTGAACCGGTCAAGCGGAATGACTCCCGCTGTCCAATCCTGATCAGCATCCTCGAGGAGACTGTCCTGATATCCTCCGCGATGGACTACGAGCGGTCGGAGAACATAGACCAGATTGATGTACGCCATGTGGTCCGCGATGTGATCACGAAGATCGGTGTTTGCCTCCCGTACTTCATTCAGAAAGTCCCGTCCCCGGTTGTTCGAGAGCGAAATGAACTCTTTGCGAATGTCGTCGATAGCATACTTCTCCGCGGTCTTGAGGGCTAGTGTATCGAAAACGCCGGTGATCAGGGAGATCGCATTGTCGAAATGGTACTGGACGTTGAGCTGCGTCCGGTTATCTGGCTCCTGGAAATACTGATACCCGATCTCATCGACGGCGATAAGCAAGTTCTGAAATCGGATGCTAAATCCCCGTAGATAGTCGTCAGCCGCGTCGGCCTCCACGTGATACCGCGGAACCAACGCCCGGAAGAGATGCCAGTACCAGCCGAACATTCCGACGGTGAGGTTCGGACCAGCGTAGAACTGCTCCCGATACCGGATATAGAGCCCGAGATACTCGACTGCCTCGCCGAGGCTCATGATATTCAACTGCCCACCGGGGAAGTGCGCTTCGAACCACCGTCGGTTGGTGAGGAGGACCGTTCGGTTCGTGATGAACAGGTGTCCCTCATCACGATGGTTGAGCGCGGCGTGGACGAACACCTGCCGGACTGTCGCCAGCTCTCGTTCGGTGACGTCCTCTACTTCGGTCGCATACGCGTCGATGTCATCGGAGAAGACTCGTGCTGTAGTCCGCCGAATCGCCCGTTCCTGATATCCGAACAGATACGAGAATGACGTGGTTGTTTGCTGCCCATCATCATCGCTCCGGACAACTCGGCCCCGTTCTCTGCCGTCTCAATTGTATACGGTGGGATACACTCAAGCTCCTCATGCCGTGGCGTGTCTGGCGACCGAATGAATTCGAACTCGCGGTTCGCTGCATAGTCGAGTACCCGCTGGGCGGCATCGTTACCATCGGCGAGCTGCTCGTTCAGTGACGCGGTATCCACCAGTACGCGCAGCGGGTCCTCACCGTCACGTGAATCATGGTCTCGACGGATGATATCGCGTGGGTTCATACCTGTGTCTCGTAGTGCCGGCAAGTCAACGCTGTGGGCACGTCAACAAGCCCCTCCACCTTGTTTTTGAATACGATCGGGATTTTGTATCGAATGACTAATTCGAACTCGATCCAATGTCACATCAATAGCTGGACCAGCCAGAAGACGGGGTTGGAAGATACTGCCGACAGAATCTGCCACATCCGATTTGTTCATCCACAGTCTCCACGGTTCTTAACCAACACATATCTATTTGATGATTTTGTGTTGGTTAAGGAAGCTAAGAAGGATGAGGCAAGGCTAAAGCAGGTCTGAGACTATATTCTATGTAAGAAACGCAGGTATGGGTATCATAGAACAATCGCAAAATATACGCCAGGGTCTCTCGACTCGAGAAAGTCGACTCCTTGCACAACTCGCTGGCGCGGGGCACCAGATCATCTCCGTCGACGACATCGAGACGACCCTGGAGGTCCCCCCAAACACCGCCCGCGAGATCGCCTCCCGGCTCACCGAGAAGGGCTGGCTCGACCGGCTCTTCCCGGGCACGTATCTCATCATTCCACTCACTGCCGGCGAGGAGGCCGTGTACACCACCCACGAGTACCTCATCGCCGCCCACGTCGCCGAGCCGATGTACATCGGCTACTACAGCGCCCTCAGCCACCACGGGCTGACCGAACAGGTTCCCCGGACGGTGTACGTCGTCACGCCGACCCGAGCGCAAAGCAGGGAGATCCACGGCGTCCCGTACCGTGTCACGACAGTCACCGAGCAGAAATTCTTCGGCTTTGAGCCGACATCCATCGAGGGTACGACCGTTCAGGTCAGCGACCTGGAGAAGACACTGGTCGACTGTGCGGACCACCCCGAGTTCTGTGGTGGTCTTCGGAAACTTGCGACCGCGATGCGCACCGCCGACGAACGGGGTTGCAACTGGGACACCGTCGGCGAGTACCTCGAACGCCTCGACAACGGCGCTGCGACCAAGCGGATCGTCTATCTTGCCGACCAGCTCGGCATCGACCTCCCCGCCCGCGAGGAACTCGTTGCGTCGTTCACAAGTGGCTACTCGCTGCTGGACCCGACGCGGCCCGACACCGGATCGACCAACAGTACGTATCGCCTCCGAATCAACGTCGAGCCAGCCACGCTGGAGCCGACGGAGTCCTGACATAGGTACGAAGTCGGCGTACCTTCTCTGCAGCGTCGAGAACGGTGCTGTTCAACGACGAACTATGGGTTTGTGCCACCATCGACGGCGTCGAGATCGGGCTCGTCGAACTCGAGGGCTTCCGCGACGACATCCGGAAGCTCCGGGCGAGGGGCCGATTCGTGGCGCTCGATTTTCTCGGTCTTCCGCGTGTTTTCGTAGAGGGCACGTGCGACCGGAAGCCCACGGAGATACTTGTAGTCGTGAAGGACCTCGACCCCCGCTCGGTGAACCCGTAGAACTGTGAAGGGAGATCACGTTTCCCCTCGCTTGGTTCGTACGTGTGGCGTGCGAGGAGCCCGGCGTCGATCAACGTCTCCAACTGGTCTTTGATGGCCGCCTGGCTCTTCCCGGTCATATACTCGAGTTCGGCGAGCGACATCAGATGGGCGGGATGGCCCAGCAGCTCCTGAATGATGAGATGGCGCGTATCCTGGGACAACAGCTTGAACAGCCGCTGTTGTTCCGCGAACGGCCCCGCATCGGCCGCGCCAGTGTCGGTTTCGCTCATACGTGACGATACGAGGAGGGGCGCTATAACAGTTAGGGTCATCCAAGTTGGTTAAATCAGAAAAAATCAAAGTGATTCAGAAAGGATAAGGTGTTGTGGTTTGAATCGGCAGCTAATGACCGACCCAAGCCCGCCGCCGGACGCTGGGGAGATTATGGCCGTTGTTCACGAGGCCGTGGGGGCATCGAACTTGAGCCTGCAGAGAAACGGGAAATATGGCGGTTCACCCAGCGTGAATTGCCGTATCTTTGGAGTCAGCGGACATCGTATTTCATCCTGGGAAGCTATCGCGACCCCTATATCCGTCGGCTTCGCGCCGTCCAGAACGAACTGACAAAGCAGCTCGGTGCGTATCCGTTCATCATGGGCGATCTCCTCGAGCTTCCGACTGACCGGCTCAATACGTTCGATATCATGCTTTCGCTGCTCGCGACGTACAGCGACTACATCGTCGGTGTCTTCGAGAAGGAGAGTGGTGGGGAGGCGCCTGAATTGGGCGAGATCGATGACCCACCGTATTTCGACAAGTCGTACGTGTTCCCGCGTGATTACGCGTGGGTGACTGACGAGAACCTTGACTCGACACAGCACGTCATTCAGGCTGCTCTCGAGATAGTGTTCGCAGACGATTTGTCGGAGGAGGAAGTCCAATCAAAAGTCGAGTCGCTCATAGAGCGCGCACAGGAGAAGGGTCTTGACATCGACGAACAGGAGGTTTGGGATGTGATCGACGACCGGACAAATGAGGACGAAGAGCCGGCAACGTACAGTTGGGTTCATCTCAACAAGTTCCGCAAATTCGAACTCCACGAACGGTGCTTCCCGTGGACGACAGAGGACGAACTTCGAACTGAGGTTGACGAACTCCCATCCCCGACACCACGTCCGGAGTGGGAAGAGCGTGAGGGCCAGTGAATTATCCTGTCCTACTCGCTTGGCGGCACACTCATCATAGTGAGTCGGCTCGGTAGTTTACTCTCGGGTAAACTACTTTACTACGCCCGGTCGAATACATCGTCATGGAGGTTGGTTCGGGTGTCGGCGACGACACGACACCACGGGAAGTCATCCACTTCATTACACAGCAGACACGATTTTCGCTTATCAGCGATATTCTCGCTCACCCCCAACAGCTCCCATCAATGTATGAACTCGAGGAGCTCAACCCCAGCGTGAGTGATGCCACCGTCTACAAGTACATCCAGAAGCTGATCGACGCCGGCATCGTCACGGAGGTCGCCCTGGACGACGACCAGCGCCGGCAGGGGTATCCCTGGAAGTTCTACGGCCTCACCGAGGAGGGTCGGGAGTTCTTGGAGACGCACAATCTGCTTGCCGCGGAGGAGACACTTCAGCAGATCTACGACACCATCGCCGATAAGCCCGAGAAGATGGTCAAGTACGAGAACGCGCCCCGTCCAGATTAGGAGTGGTTGTCAGAGAATAGGGAGCGATAGTCTGCCGTTATTCCCGGAGGTTAGCCTGACTGACCGACTTCACGGACGTAGCCGCTCCGCTCAAGATCAAATTCTTCGGCTACGAGTCGAGGCTCATCGAGGACACCGCCGTGAGCGTCGCAGATGTGTAAAAGACGACCGTTGACTGTACCGACCATCCCGAACTCTGTGGTGGCATCCAAGAATTCGTACAGGCGATAGTCGTCGCGGAGGATCGAGACTATTCGTGGGCGACGGTCGTTGAGTGCCTCCAGCGACCCGACAACGGCGCTGCGACCAAACGAATCGTCACTCGCCGACCAGCTCGGCTTCGACCTCCCGGCGCGTGAGACGTTCCTCAAGTCATTCACGAGCGAGTGTCCGCTCCTCGACCCAATGCGATCCGAACAGGGAAGCTACGACAGTGAGTATCATCTCCGAATCAACGTCGACTGGGAGAGACTCGATTCGATGGAATCCCGATGCCAGGTCGGTCCGAAAGGTAGCGTGAATTAAGATGCTCCCCAAGTACAGCGAATCAGGTAGATGGGTCACGTCTATTATCACCATCCGGGCGACAATCAGTTCTCTCTTGATTTTGTCCACGAGGCTCCATCAGAGATCGTTGCCAGGATTGTCGAGTACGACGACGACGTGGCGGTGAAGGTTCGCAAGTACGATTTTGACAGCGAGTTTTTCAGTATCTATACCTCCCGCGTCGGTGGTGGGGACGTCGGCGATCTCGAATTCGATCTTGGCGAAGCACTCTCTGAGATGGGTGCTGATAACGGTACCATCGTTGCCCGGCTCCTTGAGATCTATCAAGCGCTCATAGCCCAGAATGAGGAAGAAGAAGGAGTTCCCGTTGAAGCGTACAAGAGCATCGACATCGATGCACTCCCAGATGCGCTCAACCGGGTGTCGTGGGAGGCAGCGCGACTGATGTTGCAGGCCGTCTCGCCTCAAATCTCATTCTCAAACACGCGCTTCCGAATGCGAACCATCGGACTGCTGTTGCCCTGGTTCAGTTCTACCTTCGTCGGATTGCTCCCGATTTCTCGATGCCAGAGACATCCGTGGAAATCGACTCAGAGACATACGACTGGCGGGAGTGGGTAAACGAGTATATTAACGAGTCAAAGCGTCTCTTGACGGTTCGTCGGAAGAATGTGCTACTCAAACATCTCTCTGACTTCGGAGCGACAACGCTTGAACGGAAACACGAGGTCCAGATCGACCTGACGGCATACGAGCTGGATATGTATCCCGCAGAAGCGAAAACAGTCTACGCAACAGCGCACGAGGAGCTCTGGATCGAATTCGTCGAAGAGGCGGTTGAGCGCACCGACAACCCCGAGCTAATGGAAACCCCTGGGCTATCCAAGGCGGAGTTCGCAGAGAAAATTCGGACTCTCGAGTAAGCGGCGTGCGCTAGTCTTGGAGCGTCGCGACCGTGCGGCCGGTTTCTTCGGCCTCTTCGCTCCGCGACATCCCGTATGTTGCGAGAGCTTCCTCAACCGCGTCGTCCAGACTCATTGGTCAGGCAAATCTTGGCTCTGCCGACGGATAAAGTCTCGCACGATTTGCGTTTATCATTGCATCGGCCAACTCGCCAACCGTGCAGGACCGATCCCGCAAACAGTAGATAACCCGTAGCACCGTCCACTCTCATAGATTCCCATCTCTCCGATGTATTCATAATCATATCGGGTAGAGTGGAATACAGACTCTTGGCGCACAGATCGAGTCGTCAAATAGTGAGACAGTTGTGCAACCGTATTTTGGAGAGGCAATTCGATCTGCGAGTCCGAACTACTCGGGAGGCGACGTGAACAGGCGCCGATACTCGTCAAGCCACTCGATCTCGTGGTATGCCACGTCGTTCTGAATGTCGTATTCAAGCGGGAGTGGATCCGAACGGTGGGCTGTAAACGTGAGGTTGATCTCGATACAGGGCCCGTGCTCGGAGACGCACTCGAAGCCATCGTCAACGGGGTATACAACGCTAAACCAGCGAATCTGGAACCCAAAGTGGTCACACACATCTCTGACGACTGCAGCATCGCAATAGGGCGTGTGGACCCACAGTTCCCCGCCAGCGTACGCCTGATCTTTGACACACCAGACTGCATCGAGGGAGCGGAGAAACTCCGCAGCGCGATTGTAGTGCACTTCAGTCAGGCGGTCCCACCAGTGGTACTCCTCGACATCGTCAACGAGGAGCTGGAGGCAATCACCACACACATCATATGCCCGTTCACCGAGAGAGACTTCGTGGAGTTTGTCGTACTGGGTGGTGTCACAAGCATCGCACGGCGGGGAAGCACCACTACCCTGGCATCCAGTGGATGATCGCTGTTCGGTGGGGTTGGAATACCCGCTGTTTGCACTCCCTGGCTTCTGAGATTCGTTTGAGTCGGTATTCTCGGTCATTGGTATCTAACCGAGAACCGTCAGTCACGCCGTGTGACTGGGCTCCCGGCTAGCACCGGACCGGCGATCGGCCACTCATCTATCGCCACAGAGAGCAGGTTGGTGTAAATAGTTTCTGTGGGTCCAACCGAGAACACCGGCCAGCGTCCGGCTATCGACGACAGCCAATGCTAGGACATTAAACGTCGTGTGCAACCGTATCTTGGAGTGTGACTGCCGTGTCTGTGGGTAACACACCCTAACTAATTTTAATACAATTGCCACGATATTCCAGGCTGACGTCCGATACACCCCTCAAACCGAGAGAGTTCAACACGATGATCATCACTCGCCTCACCCCGCGGCGTGCTCGTTCTCGCTTAGCCGCGGCTCCCGTGTTCGGCGAGTGTCTACAAGATCAGCGTGCGAAGTGCCCGGGCGCAAACCGCCGGATCCACGTCGACTTCGAATACGAGAGTTCGACGCAATCCGGCGACGGCCGGACACTCTCACCCGCATAACTCGGCCCCCATACGGACTACCCGTCACGGGTCGGGGAACACGGGATTGCCGCCTGCCTGTGCCCAGTACTCGCTCAGGACACAGCCTGATGCGAGTGCGGGGTGCCAGGCTCGCGGCTGCTTGGTTTCCGTTCGTTCCGATACAGGAGCGAGCGGACTCCGTCCGCGCTGAGCGTACGGAAGTCGTTAGCCAACAGCTCCGCAGCGAGAGCTGCGGCTACGTCGAGCCCCGGAGTCTCCGCTGGCGAGGGACGCCGGACTTTGAATCCGGAGGTCGCCGGTTCGATTCCGGCCGGGGCGACATGCCGACGTGGTGTAATCCGGCGAGCATACGGTCGTGTCACGGCCGTGATCCGGGTTCAAATCCCGGCGTCGGCGTGGATGCGTGGCGTGGCCACGTGGGGATACCCATCGAGGTAGGCAGCCCGTTGGTGCGATCAGCTGGATCGTTCCGACGATGCTGGGCCCAGCAGGGTCTGCAACCTACATGAGCCGGTGTGGTATTCCCGGGAACACCCGAAGTACGCCCGCGCGATGAGACGCGCAACCACGACTACTCGGTCGCGGTTGCGCAGTTGGAAAGTCGTACAGATAGATAATCAACTGCCGAACGCTCGGCAGTCCCGTGAGCCGATGGTCCAGCGGACGACGATCTGTGCCTTGGGCGCACAGGACCGAGGTTCGAATCCTCGTCGGCTCACTGTGCCGCGACTGGGTATTGGGGAACCCAGCGGCCTGCTATGCCGTGGCCGTCTGCTATCGGTCTCCCGGTTCGAATCCGGGTCGCGGCGTCATGACAACGAATGTCTGCCCTGCCTGCGAGGAGGAAGCGTTCCGTCACGTCCCACTCGGTGAAACAACGTCCATCGACACGATTGGAAGCGTGAAAATCTGCGTCACCGAGGACGGCGCATACTTCCACGGAACGAGGTGACTGCCATCCATCCACTGGCCGATGACCCGTTCCAGACGAGGCCAACCCGCTCCAGTGGAGTAGCGGCCAAACTCCGGCCCTCTCACGGCCGAGCCCCCGGTTCGAATCCGGGCTGGAGCATTCTCCAACAGTCCGAGACCTCTCACTTCCAGCCGACTAGACTGAGGGACGGACAGCTGTGGAGAACTGAGAGATGCCCATGAGTGAGTTCCGAATTGTGTGCTGCGGGATAGGATAATGGCAGTCCACGGGGCTCATATCCCCGAAGTCCAGGTTCGACTCCTGGTCCCGCAATGGAGGACAACAATGGGACTATTCGATACAGTCGAACTCTACGACGACGTCCACCTGCCAGAGTACCCCGAAGGGATTACTCCTGCCGAGGACGTCGACTGGCAGACGAAAGGCATCGATCGACCGACCATGACCACATTTCGGATTACGGCGGACGGTCGGCTCCTCGAAGAGGAGTGGCACACCGAAGCGGTCCCGCCGGAAGACCGGCCATACGCGAGCCGTGACGACGTCGACGAGGACGATTTTCGCTACATGGCCGGCAGTCGGAACCGAGTCCACGACGGCTGGATCGAACGAGACGACTACCACGGCCGCTTCAAGCTCAAACACTCCTTCGAGGGTCTCGAGACACTCGTCACGTATCAAGTAACGTTCACGCACGGACAACTCGAGGGCTTCGAACGGCTGCAGTGACCCGTGCGTGCCCACACCTCGGTGCTTGATTTACTCTCCAGCGCTCCCGGAGTCTCCGTTGGCGAGAGACGCCAGTTTTTCAAACTGGAGGCCAGGGGTTCGATTCCCCTCGGGAGCACTCGGGGGCTGGCCATGACAGCGCTTTCCCGTGTCTGACATAGCGGGCAGCCACGGATCCGTGACGCTGTCACGGTCAGCTTTCCCCAAGCGTGTGGTCGTCGAGGTGGTGCGTTTCTTCGCCCGCAAAGCACACCAACGGGAGTCATAGCCCGTCGCACCACCGGTTGCCCGACCGCACGTGGCGACCGTCGAGTCGGAGCGTTGCTTCGCAGGAACTCGCAGGTTCAAATCCTGTCGGTGGCGCAGTCCATCGAGAACATCCCGGACAAAGAGCGTACGAGAGGACGCTCGACACCGGTTCCGCTCCGACAGTTTTCCGGTCGCCGTGTCGCCAGTGGCCGTCGATCTGGAGCGCTACGTCGATGGCACGCTACGGGTTCGAATCCCGTCGTTCGCTCCAGGAATTGTCCGGCCACTCGTGTTCCCGTAGCTCAGTCAGGACAGAGCACCGGCCTTCGAAGCCGGGTGTCGCACGTTCGAATCGTGCCGGGAACGTCCAGCCGAGCGATGCGAGGCTGGTTCGGGACGTTTTGCTCCCGAGGCTCGCTGCTCACAGAGCGTGTGGGCAGCTGCGATCGGAGTCGCCTATTGCGGCTCCGGGTGATAGGATGGAATTCAACACCCCAAAGCAAACGGTCGCGGAGGCAACGCGGACCACCAACTACGAAGGTGGGGACGCGTTCGAGCCTGCCGACCCCCGACTCGCACTGTACAAGCGCACGATCAACCAACTGCTGGAGGGCTCGTTCTACGAGACCGATGACGAACAGCTCGCTGCTGTCGTTCGCCAGTTCGATGCCGCCGCAAACGAGGACCCGGAGTTCGTCCTGAAGCTCGCGGCCTATGCGCGCCAGGAGCTCTACTTGCGGGACATCCCACAAGTACTGCTCGTGCTGGCAGCCAACGACGACCGGTTCAAGGACGACTCCCCGAGTCGCTCATCCGCGAATGGGCGCCGGCGATCATCCAGCGGATGGACGAGACGGCCACCGCGCTCGCGGTCCACGATCAGCTCTTCGGCGTGACTGCGCCGTGGCCGCTTCGACGCGGGATCGAGGACGCGCTGGTGGAGATGGCCGACGCCTACACGCTGGGCAAGTACGACCTGTCGCGGCGCGAGGTGACGCTGCACGACGTCTTCAACCGCGTCCACCCCACGCCCGTCGACGCCGAGCAGGAAGCGCTCTTCGAACGGTTCATGCGCGGCGGCCTCGACGACTATCCCGACGTCGACCCGTTGCCGTCGCCCAACACGTGGGAGACGGTTATCTCCGAGCGCGGCAACACCCAAGCCGCCTGGGAACTGCTCATCGAGGACGACGAGTACACGCTGCCCATCTTCGCGTCGATCCGGAACCTCCGGAATATGCTCGAAGCCGGCGTTCCGGAGGACACCGTCGTGGATCACCTCGACCTGGAGGCAGTCCGACACGCGCCGCTGTACCCGTTCCGGTACTACCAGGCCTACACCGCGCTGCAAGACGCGGATGTCCAGGCACCAGCGGTCGAGCAGTGGCTCGAAGACGCAATTGATGTCGCGGTCGAGACGGTGCCGGGCGGATTCGGCGATACCTTTGTCGCGGTCGACCTGTCGGGATCGATGGATCAGCCGCTGTCCGCGAACAGCACGCTCCGATTGAAGGAGATCGGTACGTTGTTCGGTGCGATCCTGGCCGACCAGGGTGTCGACGTCGGCGGGTTCGGCGACGACTTCCAGACCGTTCCGATGCACGTCGACACGCCAGTCCTGCAGCGCCAAGCGGCGGTGTTGGCGATCGACGAAGACGTCGGGAACTCGACGAACGGCTGGAAGGTAATCGATTACCTCCGCGAGCGAGGTGAGCCCGTCGAACGCATCGTCGTCTTCACCGATATGCAGATCTGGGACAACACGCCGTTTACAGCCCGCGATTCCCAGACGGTCAAGGACGCGTTCGATGCGTATCGGGACGAGGTGTCTGCGGACACCGCGCTGTATCTCGTCGATCTCGCGGCCTACGGCGACCTGGTGACGCCAGAAGGCTACGAGAACGTCTACAACATCTCGGGGTGGTCGGAGAACGTCCTCTCGTTCATCGAACACGCCGAGAATCCGAAGCAGATCATCGATGAGATCGAGGCGTTCGAGCCGACCTGCCCTGTTCGGATCTTTTCTTTGAGGATGCGCGAGTGGTGGAGTTCGGAAACACGCGGTCGTGCCACGACCGAGACGGACGTTCGAATCGTCCCTCGTGCACTCGGAGTACAGTTGTCGAACATCTGGCCCGTGAGACGCGCCTCAACGGAGATGATAATATGGCAGTATCCAATACCACCGACCTGACTCGACGACAATTGCCGTCGTGACGATTCGAATCCCCTGCGGCGCGGATGGGGACCTCGTCACTGACACTGAGAAGCGTATCTCGCGGCCCGAAACTATCGATGACGTCACGATTGACGAATTGGATAGTATCGAGCCACAGCTGTCGGCAACACTCATTACCGTCGAAATTACGGTCCGGTGGGCTACGGCGATTGGCGAGGAGGAAGTCAGAGACAGACTGGCTGGTGTCTCGGGACTTGAGTCAGTCAGACGGATTGCATAGGCCGTTCAGAACGGCATAGCCGAAAGTGTAGTAATCTATTTGACTGTTACCAGGATATTGGTAATTATTAGATGTACGAACCGTTTGAGGAGACGGCTGTTAGAGTGTTGCTCGCGGTCAATCCTGGGGATTCGATCCGAACGGTAGCCCAACATCTCCACACCCCCTACGAAACGGTTCGACAAGCAGTCAATCAACTAGAGGATGCAGGGTATCTTCGATATGATGATGGACTGTTCGTGACCGACGATCGCGTCCGTAAGGCGGCACGAGACCTGCTGGCCACGAGTGCCGCCGTGAATCCACCGTCCATCGAAGAGGCGTACGTACTCCCACAGTTCGGTGACTGGCCCTTCGCCTTTACACAGGTGGACGCCGTCTACGTGTGGACCCAAGGGGGCTATCAGGTTGGTCGCGAGCCCGGAGACTACCCGCTCTTTCTTGCCGTCCTTGAGAATGACATCGACGCCTGGCAGCGTTTTTTCGAACGGTTTGGAATCCCAACAGGATTTGAGCGACAACCGGAGGAATCATTTGAAGGTCCTCTCCAAGTCGTCCTCAACGAGCGTTCGGTGCTCAACCCCGACCACGTCGAAGGATATCCAGTCATCTCTCGGCGCGAGACGATAGAGTTCATGCGGAAGCATTATGCGACGTTTCAGTCAGCACTCGCTATGCTCGATCGCATGTACGACGATCTCGATCTCGACGTTTCCTACCGTGAGTCAGAAAGAGAATGCTGGTGAGTTTCACAGCAGCAATTGAATTATCGACCTCCTCCACGGTGAGGTTTAATTGATTACCGTTGGTTTGACATCGACAGCGTTCCCGGGTTGCTATTTTTGAATAGTTTGCTATTCATACTCTTCAACCCGTGACGAGTCGATATCTGATTAACCAACAAATCTATGCCGATACGCACTTTGTTGGTTAACACGAGGCGACCGCTGATGTCCTACGAACCACCGACGCCGCCGGCGGAACTCCCGACAGACCTCGTCAATACGCTCAACGAGTCCTCTTCTGAACAGCTCCAGTACGTTGCCCGCTACGCTGAAGAGCAGCTGAGCACAAAGCTCGCGAGGCACGTCTCGAAGAGGACTCAGATGAAAGCGAAATCGAAGAACGCCCCGACGATTTGCCGGACGACGTCCCGGCGAAGGCCACGATCACGATCAAGGAGATTAACGACAACCGCTACTACTACTGGCAGTGGCGAGAAGGCGAAAAAGTGCGTTCCCAGTATAAAGGCCCCGTCAGTCCCGACGAGTAGACGATAGTGAACTGTAGCTGAGTGTTTGTTCAGCGCAATTAGTAGCAGAGGACACGCCCCAGAGTGTGAATGGATTCAACCCACCCCACACCCCTCAGTGTGAATGGGTCCGGTCAGTCCAAACAGGTAACACTCGGAGAGAAGATACCCACCCCACGTTTCCGTCGTAACTGGAGGTCGGTGGAGGGAACGCAGCCACGATCGAGGGGATCACACCCCCACGTTTCCGTCGTTTCGTCACCCGGCCAAAGTCGATTATTGGGAGTAGAAGACGACCTCGGATCACCCACCCCACGTTTCCGACGTATCGAGAGATACACTCGTGATCAGGGGTGTGGTCAGCGACCGAAACGGGAGCTGGCCAGGTCTTCCAGCCGGCTGTCCCGGAGGACAGATTTCAGCACGATGCCGGTATCCTGAACCAGCCGATGCTCAAGATAACTGCCTTCACCCCGGCCACCACCGGTCCGAGTTGATTCAACGACACCGAGGAACGCCTGCTCTTTCAACAGCTCATAGACGCGGTGCTCGCTGAGAGTCTTCGCATCAGCCTTCTCTGTCGTCGCTTGATAGCGCTCGTAAATTCGGTTGGTAGAGAATCCATCCTCGTTCGGATTTTCCTCGGTGAGCAGCGCGAGCGAATAGAGGATGAATTTGACCTGTGTCGTCGACCCGCGTAGCAGCTCCTCGAACCGATCGATTTCAGCCCACTCCTGAGCATCACGAACGTGTTCCTCGACGACCGTCTCGACGTTTTCTCGTTCGGCCAGTTCGCCGGCGTGACGAAGAATTTCGATTGCCTTTCTGGCGTCACCGTGTTCTTGAGCGGCAGTGCCGCCGTCAGCGGAATCACATCATCAGAGAGAACGCCATCGTGGAACGCGTCCCGTCGATGCTTCATAATCTCGCGAAGCTGATTCGCGTCGTAGGGTTGGAAGACGAACTCTTCCTCGCGAAGACTGGACTTGACGCGTTCGTTAAGCTGGTCACGATACTCAATCTTGTTGCTGACTGCGATGACGCCCAGGTGGCAATCTGCTTTCCCCGATTCGCGAGCCCGCGACAACTGCATAAGAATATCATCGTCATCGAGTCGGTCCACCTCGTCGAGAATGATGATGACTGACTCGTAGGCAGTATCCAGAATCTCCCAGAGATAGTCGTAGTATTCACCGCTGCCAATCCCTGCGCGCGGAATATCGAAGTCAGTCTCGTCCGTTTCGTTAAGTGAACGAGTTACCGTCCTGGCAACACGCGTCTGTGTGTTGTGCTGCGCGCAGTCGACGTAGACCGTGCCGACGGACACACCGTTCGACTCCGCGGCTCGTCGCGCTCGTTCGGTCACGTGACGAGCAACCAGTGACTTCCCCGTACCCGTTTTCCCGTAAATAATCACGTTGTTGGGCGGATCGCCACGAACGATCGGTCTGAGTTCAGCAGCAACGGCTTTGATCTCACCATCTCTGCCGACGATACGTCCGCTTTCAGGGACGTGGCCAACCTTCAGCAGCTCCTTTCGAGCGAAAATGTTGGCTCGGTCAGGGTCGTCTTCATCAAAGTCAAAGAGGGGATCGTCAGCGGGATCCTCGTAGCGGCCGTCGAAGTCAGAGAGTTGGGACGGTTCCTCAGCCATCAATATAAGACATCGCGGATGGGACCTACTTAATGATTTGGCTACCTCGACCAGAGTGTAAATCGGGCTATGGTCGTCTTCTGATGTTTTGTCGCTGCCGTATCATCCTCACAAAGGGTCGAGTCGGTCCCGAGTGAAATCGGATTCGGAGCGACAGTTACCGACGCAGACGGGCACCCCCAATCCAGAGTGAAAACGCCGGACTGGAGCGGGTTTGACACACCCCAGTCAAGAGTGAATAGCCCTCCAGCCGGAGAGCAGAGTACTTGGTTGAGGCAACACCCCTCGTCCAGAGTGAAAGCTCCGGTGTGACGAGTTGGAGTGGAGTGTGGACCCCGAGTGACAGTGACGAGCGTTTGTCGGCACCCCCAATCAAGAGTGAAGACGCAGGCCAGATCTCCAGCCGAAGCAAAGCAGGGTACAGTAGGAACTGTCGGGATTGGGTGTCTTGATTACGGTTGACGAGGGAGATACCAATCCCGATTTCGGCCTTTGATGCCGCTTAGCTGGTTGGCGAATAGTCAGAATGACGATTGTTCCTTCAACGTCTCATAATACACTGACGACGGAATCGAACCCCCACACCCCTCGTCCAGAGTGAAACGCTACGAGAGTCCCTCGGTTGACCGGGCGGAAACCACACGGCGAGTCGGCTGAGAAGTGCCGAAATCACAAGGCGTGAGACGTGTATCTCTCTAATAGCAGTCGTCACACAGCCGAGGATCCTCTAAACATACCAATCTACATAGTATTACCAGAAGTTTTATTACTACCTGCTCCTTACCATTCCCCAAGTGCATTCAGCACACAAAGGAGGACGAAGGCGGCATTCGTCCGGGTGGTTTCGAACCGCTACTTGTGTTCCCTGTTTCATTCCTTCCCTGTTTTCCCGTCTCAGGCTGTCTATCCGTGATTCTTGCTGACCACCTCTCACGAAAACCCCTATTTCCCGTGGACCTCACCCCACACCTCTGATTGGTTTTCACTCTGGACGAGGGGTGTGTGGGCGAGGTATTCTCTCCGGCTTCCAGTCCGTGTCTCCACTCAGTATTAACCAACATATCTCCTGACACATCGACAGTGTTGGTTAATCTCACTCAATCTCGGTGAAGGCGGCCAAGTTCGTTTCCTGGTTTCCGCGATCTCGCGTTGAATCTCCGTCCGATCCCAGCCAAGCGGTGACAGCACACTCTCAACAGCTCTGACGAGTTGCGTCTCGTAGTACGACGCATCGTACGACTCGACCTCCTCGTGAGTCAACGCGACCCGTTCTCGCGAGCTTTTCTTGTCGTCGACGACCACGTACTCGATGTCTTGGCCTGGATGAACAGCGAGATCCTGATCGCGAGCCCGCTTCAGCGCCGCCACGTTCTGGGTGTTTTGCGTGTATCCCTCCAGCGGCTTGGAGACACGATTCCGTTCGACGAGCTGCTCGACCGGCACCGTTCCAGCGTGGAGGCGCTTGATAGCATCCTGAAGACAGTCGAGTACGGCGTCCGGAGATCGAGTCGCGTCGAGCCGTTCGAGACAGTTCCGCTGGACGTCCTCGATGAACGGCGGGGTTGAGCGCTGCCGGGCTTCGATGCCTCTGATCTTAAAATCGTCGTCGCCGGCGACCTTCCCGAAATACTTCGTCAACGCGCCTGCGTTGCTCTCGCGCTGCGGGACGAACGCCACCCAGTCGTAGTGCGCCTCGTGTTCGAGCCGAATCTCGACGCGTTCCGTAATCTCCGTCGCGAGCGTCTCGAGGTCCTCGCGGTCCTCGTCGTCGACATCGGGGTCCGGGGTCACCCAGATGGAGTCGACGATGCCGTGGACGACGCGCCAGCTGCCGGCTTCCAGCCGCTGTTTCGCCGTTAGTAGGATCTCACGAGCGAACGCGTTGATTGCTTCGTGGCACTCGATGCGGCCGAACTTCGCGTTGCTGAACCCTTGATAGCCGAAGCAGGCGACGAGAATCCACTTCAGCGCTCCCGACCGCCCCTCGAGTTCCGCCAGTCGGTCCTCATCGAGGTCGTCCCGTTCCTTCTCGTGACGGATGGCCGCCTTGATCTCGTCACGTGCGTCGATGATCGGCTGTAGCACGTCGACGAGGTAGCCCCGGTCCTCGCAGATCGAGTACCCGAGGCCGGGGACGTCGTCGCGGTCGCGGTGGCAGCTACACCGGATGACGTCCGGCGAGACGTTCCGGGTGCAGATGATGTTCGGATACAACGAGGAGAAGTCGAGTTCGTGGACGTTCTCGTGGAGGCCGACTTCGGGCGCGAAGATGAAGCCGCCACGGTCGGCGTCGTGGAGCGTCCCCATCGGCTTGTAGAACTCGTGGCGCCAGGAGTTCCATGGAACGAGGACACCGCGGTCGTGGGCCTCGCAGATCTGGATCGCCGTGAGCACGTTCCCGATCGACGCCCACGCGAGCTCCTGGACGGGCTTTTTCGAGCGCGACACGAGGTCGAGGACGCCGTCGAGGTTCGTCTCTCCGTAGAAGAACGTGTTCGACTCATCAATGATCGCCCGACCGGGCACGTTGTATCGCGCCGGCGAGTGGCCGACGCGGCCGTAGCTCGAGTACGTCGACCAGCTCGCGAGCTGCTGGTAGTCGACGTCCGGCCACCGACTCAGCGAGAAGTCGTCGACGCCGGCAGCCGTCGCCATCTCGTACAGCGTCGGGATGATCTCGCTTGTCGAGCAGACCAGGACATCTGGATCGTGCGCTTCGAGCGCCCCTGGACAGCGGTCAGGATATCCGTCAGCGAGCCGGTGACGGTGTCGCCGGCGACGGATAGTTCCTCGTAGGCGTCGTTGCTCGTTTCGGTTACCGGGACGCTGAGCCGGAGCGTCGACAGTTCGCTCGCCGGCGTCGGATCGGCGCCGGTCTCCAGACAGTATCGGAACTCCCGCGAGAAGTCGACGTTGAAACAGCCGAGATCCCCGACTGGATAGGCCGACAGCTGGCGTGCTTGCCGGGCGAGTGGGGTGACGCGGTCGATGTGGGCAACGTCGACTGCGAGAACGGCCTCCTCGTCTCGTCGAAAGCCGGGGCGTCGCGCAACCATCTCGGTCGCGACGACATCCGGGTGCTGGTCGTACACCGATTGGAGTGTCGTGAGGTCGAGGTCGGACGCTGGGTCGCGAGGGGCGACGTAGAATCGCGGTGTGTAGTTATCCCGTTCTGTTGCGACGGCGCCGTCGGCGGTTGCCTCCCACTCCAGGACGCGCCCGTCGTCAAGGAAGTCGATTGTGAACGGCATTCCCTACAGAACCAACAGTGGGATTCCGGATAATCGATGGCGTGTCACTTCCGGATTTCAGGGAACGATGGTCTCTCTCGCAACCATCTCGGTCACGGCGGCGACGGATGCTCGTCGTACACCGACTGGAGGATCGTAGGGTCGAGGCCGGCCTCTGGGGAGTGAGGGAAGACGTAGAAGCGTGGAGTTTGACATCCTCCGCGCCTTCTGGGACGCGGTTTCCTCTGTGGAGTTTTCGGCTATGCCGATTCCCTGAGGGCAACATTCCCGTGGTGAACGGTACTCGGGTCTGTGCGCTGTTCTTTAGGACTTTCTTGAGAGCGTGGTGACTCCGACCAGGTGTGGTCGTCCCACTGGAACCGCACGGGCCGTGCCATCGGCCTGACTGCCTGTTTTGTGTGCCGCTCGAGAAACGTCTCTGACGCGGTTAGGTCGGCGTGCCCCTGGAACCCACACGGACAGGTGAGCGTGTCTTGATGCCGCGTCGTTCGGTCAGTCGATCCACACCGTGGACATTCCTGACTCGTCCACGCTTCCGATCGAACCTCGACCGAAATCCCGTATTCCTCTGCGGTACACGCTAATCGCTCTGTGAACTTCTTGAACGCCCAGAAGTTGTGGGTCTTGGCGTTGGTTTTGACCGACCAGTGTGTGTCCAGCACGTCGGTCAACCCGCCGATATACACCGTATCCACGCCCTCGGCGTACAGTCGGTCCAACAGGTCACGACACAGTGCTTCTTGAGCGTGGTCGCGGCGGCGGGTGCGTTTGCGGTACAGTCGCCGGATACGCTCGCTACTGTACCGGCCTTCCGGGAGCTTGGACTGCAACCGGGCAATCTCTCGTGTCGTCTCACGGAACCGCTGGAACAATTCGCGGCCTTCGTACAGGTATTGCTCGCCGGTCGTGGTGGTACAGGCGACGGGATTGTTCGCACCGATGTCCAGAGCGGCCGTTTCATCGGCCAGTGGAGTTGCCCGTGCACTATCAGACACAGTCACGGGTTGGGAAGCTCGGAAGGTGCTTTCAGTCTCGTCGTACCATAGCTCCAACCGGCCCTGTTTTTCGTAGTCGGGCCAATTCGGGTTACCAGCGATTTCGAGTCGGAGGCGGCCGGTGTGATCGTATCGGTCCTTCAGCTCGCTGCCGACCAGAATCTCAAGCCGAGACCGATCGCCCCACTCAGTCGTGTATGCGTCGTTACGAATGACGGTTCTGAGTTGGCGTCCGTCGTCCTCGTTGCCACGGAATCCCGGCGGGTTAGGATGTTCCGTAACCGACGTGTTCGACTCGTCGTGGTACTGGTCTTTCAGATGCGAGAAACTGCGCCACGCTTCGCTGTTTTTGCGTATCACCTGTTGAGCTGTAGACGCCCCGAGCACGCCTTTGTATCGGCCTTCGAGTCGGCCGGTATCGGCGTCCCATATGCCGCCTTCGAAGCCGTCCTCGTCGTTGTACCGCATAAGGCGTTGGTAGTTAACTTCGTTCCAGAGGGCGGCAGAAGCGTCCAACAGGTCCCGTAACAGTTGCTCTCCGGTCTCGGAGAGCGGTCGCACGGCGAACGTGTTGGTGCGCTTCATCTACCACCTATTGATCTGTTCCGTCGAAACGTAAACACTGTCCAGCCAGAGTGAAAGTAAAACTGGAGTCGCTACGTTGGAGGCTTCTGACCAGAAGGAATACGGCGGAATATCAGCGGATCGGCCGCGATTCCCGTCTACCCTCTTCGGACCTTGGTTCCGAGAGGCGACGGCGTGTCGCTTCTGAGCTCAGCAAATTAGTTCGAAAAGCGTTCTCAACGCTATGTTCTGGCTTATTGTTCGTCGTCGTGGGGCTTCAGGAACGATTTCCGGAATCGGTGAGCCGACGTTAACCAACGTATTCGGAGATCCGCACCGAATGTTGGTTAAGACGTAACAGTGACGTCTGGCCACATACCGCGAGTCCCTGTCGTTAAATGCTATCAGATGATTCAGACGAACGCATCCATCTCGCTTAGCAAGGTTCGCTCAGTCTGCTGGACCGATATCGAGACTGAGCTCGCCAATTCATCGTTGACCTGTGCTTCGAGATTTGACGGCGGTGCTCGCCCGTCCGTATTGAGAAAGATACGGGAGCCGATATCTGCGTCAAACCCGACGACCGTCAGTTGGTCGTCGACTGCGAAGCCGGTTGTCTCGATGTCGAACGCAACGGTATCGAGTCCCGTCATTTCGTGGCTCCATCCTGGTGGTGTTCCCGCTCGTGGCTCGCTTCCCGTTGTTCGAGTCCCCGTTCGAGCTCTTCGAGGCGTTCCTCGTGGTCCTCGAGGCGAGCCTCCTGTTCGAGATCGATGCTGAGCAGCGCCGGCAGCAGCGGGTTCTGGTGGTTCAACAGCCCGCTCGCGTCGGTATGCGCGCGGGCGTACTCGAACAGCCGGTCAAAGCGTGGCTGGTCGCGACGCCGCCGTCGGCAGCTTCCCACCCCAGGACGCGACCATCGTCCAGAAGTCGATAGTATACTACCCATCCTACTCGCTCACGCCTCCGTGGTTCGCTTTCCAGAACTCACCTGGTTGGATTCAGCCGGTGTACTCTCCATGAAGGAATATAGTATTTCACCAAAGAACTATGTTCCTCTGATCCGTGTGTTTCTATATGAACGACCGAAACCCACCAGATGAGTTTGCAGACGTCAACGAAGCGGTTGGTGAGGAATGGGAAGCAGAAACAACACCCTATGAGCGCATTCGACACGTCGTTGCGCATACGTACAGCCCCGTCTCAGCTGAGGCCGTAGCTGACGATGCACGGACGGCTCCAAAGACCGCTCGAAAGCACCTGAACACACTCGCAGACGAGGGGTTTGTCGAGACGACACCCGGCGAACAGGGTGGCACGCTCTATCGGCGCTCACCTGAATCACTCGTCGTCGAACAGGCTGCCGACATCCTTGAGCACGTCTCGACCGATGAACTCGTCACCCGAATTCAGGAGATGCGCGAGCAGCTCACCGAATATCGGTCCGAATTTGGTGTTGATTCCCCCGAAGAATTGGCGGTCAACCAGACGAATCAGGCCCTCAGCGAGACCGGGTCCCCACAGGACGAGATCGACCCAGAGACGATTCGTGAGTGGAAGACGCTCCGACGGAATCTCGCGTTCGCGAACGCTGCCCTCTCGATCGGCAACGCCGAGCAGTTCGTCGATAGTGACCGTCGCTCGACTGACGACAGCGTCCCTGCCTGAGCAATGCGGGATTCGCCTGACCAAGCAGAAACCCATACTCTCCGGGGAGCTACGGATCGGCCGGCGCTACTGACGATTCGTGATGTCGTCGAGGAGATGGAACCGCTCGCAACACCTGAACTCGACGACTACCTCCATCCATCAGTCCTCGAAGTCATGCTTGACGACGGACTATGTGCAGCCGATGAGGCCCGAATCGACATCCAGTGGACGACACGAGATGATTACAAGTTCCACTACACCGACACGGAAGAGGTGAATCTGCGCTGGGGAAAGCACCCACACGCAGGCGACTACATCCACGTCCCCGGATTAGAACACTACCACCCACCGCCGAATGCGAATTCTGACCCAGACGAGGTCGAAGAGTCTTGTATCACACAGTCTCCCGAAGAGTTAGTCACTCGCGCCGTTCTCAAACTCTGGCGAGTCGCCTACCATACAGAGTCATATGAACCACTCAACGCAGGTCGCAACCCGCCGTAGGAACCAATCCGAGTGCTTTCCCCCGCGAACCCTCACTGAGAAGCGATTTCTTCAAGCGATAGGCTCCAGCGACTTCATCGAGAAATCTGACTTTGAGCAATACCGTTCTGCAAGCTCCATCAACGCTCGAGTCCGTCGGATATCGGCGACGTTGTGAGTGATGAGTGGCTCGTAGGCGCCCTCCTTCCATGCGGTGACTGCCTCGCTACTGTCGGTGAATGGATCCAGCTTGTTCAATCCGGCGCCGATCAGTTCCTCGTAGACGCCACTCAGCGTATCTTCACTCGTATTGAAGCGTGTCTCGAAGACGTCCATCACGTCGACGTATGGCAGCGTGCCAAAAGGCCACTCGAGTCCATGCGTACAGAGCCGTGTGCGAAGAAACGGGAGGTCGAATCCTCCGTTCCACCGCTCCCCGTTGTACGCAACGAGCTTTGCATCACGTTGGGTGAGTGTCGACGTGACAAACGTCGCCAGTTCGTTCAGGAGTTCCTGTTCGCTGTCATGGAGTGAGAGCTGTACCGGTGCCTGGAGGGCGTCGTTGAGCCGATCTGCGAGGCTTGCTTGTGGTGCCGTTCCGGTATGGAGAAACACTCGCGACGAGACTGCCGAGTCGAACCCAACTACTGTGAGTTCATCATCGGCCTGAAATCCCGTCGTTTCAATATCGAATGCAATCGTCGTCAACTCCGTCATTCTACACCTCCAGTGGTACCATCGGAGGACGATTGCTGCTGTTCGCCCCCAGTTTCCGAAAGCCGTTGCTCAAGCTCTGTCAGGCGTTCCTCGTGGTCGTCGAGGCGGGCCTCCTGTTCGAGATCGATGCTGAGTAGCGCCGGCAGCAGCGGGTTCTGGTGGTTCAACAGCCCGCTCGCGTCGGCGTGCTCGCGGGCGTACTCGAACAGCCGGTCGAAGCGCGGCTGGTTGCGACGCCGCAGTGCCCGCCGGAACTCCGCCCAGCGCTCTTCGATGGCCCGCAGCGCATCTCGGTATGTCGGGTTTGTGCGTCCCATCGCTATCGCCCTCCTGTACCGCTCGCCGTCCACGCATCGAGCAGGGGATCCGCGGTGGCCGCGACCGTCTCACCGTCAGCGGTGACGCCCGTCCCGACACCCTCCGGGGTCGGCGTCGACGACGCCGGCGTCGTCGGTTCCACGCCGACCTGCGTGGCGCGTGCCGCGAGCAGCTGCCGCCAGTACGCGAACGTCGTCTGGTAGTACGCGCCGTCGTCGACAGGATAGACGAGCGTCTCGAAGTCCTCGCCGACGACCCGTGGCCCCATCCGGGTTTGCTCACACTCCAGGTGGTGGTCGGCGACTGTCGCGATTGATTCGGTGAATTCGTTTCGTTCGTTTCGCGTAACGAGCACCGGGATGTCGTACCCCTCGGCGTAGGTCGCTAACCGGGCAAGGGCACGGGCTTGGAGGGTTTTTGCATGGGTCTCGCCAAGGGTATCGTCGGCGCGGTACTGGGCGTCGACGGCCGGCGCGACGATGAGGGCAGGGGTGTGGGGCGACGTGTTCTCGTCACGACTTGGCGCCCCTCGACCGGCCGCCCCAGAACCGGCGGTGGACGACTGGATTACCTTATTCACCGCTGACGGGAGATCACAGACAGCGCCGTAGTGCTGGTAGGCGGTGAATCCGCGTGCCACGTGGATTCGGTTGAGCAACCGTTGACTGGGGGCTATCTGCGTCAGCGTCGCCGTCGTCGCATGGCCGTTTGCGTCAACCCAGAAAGCAGGCCCGCCGTGTAGGAGGAGATGGTCGAGTACTAATGACTGAAGGATCGGAACACCCCGATCACCTTCGACATCGAGGAGCGTGAGACCGTCCTCAAGGGAGGGAAGCAGCATTCCGTCCGTCGCGGGATCGGCTTGATTAGCCAGATTCTGGTTGCGGTCAGCGCTCCGTTTTGGCTGGTCTACCGCCAATCGGTTTGACGTCGATGTGGAGCGGTCGGGCATACTCCAGTAGATGGCCACGTACCAGATAAGCCGCGGCGTGTCGCTTCCGCATTTCCAAGGAATGACTGG
The DNA here is from genome assembly GCF_042663985.1 of Haloplanus sp. GCM10025708. Lineage (NCBI taxonomy): Archaea > Methanobacteriati > Methanobacteriota > Halobacteria > Halobacteriales > Haloferacaceae > Haloplanus > Haloplanus sp. GCM10025708. Next base: position 45,589 of record NZ_JBHSZA010000003.1, on the reverse strand, counting down.
GTAATGCGGTAAATCGGACTCAGGCGCTGGATTTTCGCGATCGTCCGAAGGTTTCCGAGAAGGCTTCCAGAATGACCTTGGTTCGGATGGTTCGTAGCGAGTGGCCCCAGCCTTTCAGGCTGGGTCTGAGCGACAACACGGCCCGACAATCCAGGTGCTACGGCTTGTCTGGATGTTCCACCGCCTCTAGACCGGCTTCGATAATCTCTTGATAGGCTTCTTCGAGGTCCTTGTCCTCTTGTTCGGCGTAGTCTTTCACCCGCCCATTCAGTGTGTGTGAGATGTCGATGTTCGGTCGCATCGTTTGTGTTCAAAAGACATTTAGACATTCAGGCACAAATGTCTGTTGTCGTGAGGCGAACCAATACGTTCGCGGTGCGACCACTCTCCGAGCAGGATGAGCAACTGCTCCGCGAGCTGTTGGACGCCTCCGCCAGCCTGTGGAACGAACTGAACTACGAGCGCCGCCAGAACTTCTTCGACGGCGACTCCGTATGGGATACTGCCGACTACCGCAAACAGTACGTCGGTGTCCTCGGGTCCGCTACTGCCCAACAAGTCATCCGTAAGAACAGCGAGGCGTGGCGGTCGTTCTTCGCCGCCTGCGAAGATGGCGAGGACACAGCCCCTCCCGGTTACTGGGGCAACGAGGAGGCCGGTAGAGAGTTGCGGACGTACATCCGTAATGACTCCTACACCATCCAAACTGGTGAACGGAGTCGCCTCGAAATCCCGGTCGGCCAAGACCTGAAAGATGAGTACGGACTTGGCTACTACGACCGCCTGCGGCTCGAAGTCTGCGGCGCTCCCAAGTGGGACGGCGAACAGGGCCGATTGGAACTGTACTTCGACGAGATCGACGACACGTTCAGAGCCATTCAGCCTGTCACGGTCCCGGATTCTCGACAGGATTCACCACTAGCCGACGAATCGGCTGCTCTGGATGTAGGCGCGAACAACCTCGTCGCCTGTACCACCACGACCGGCCAGCAGTATCTCTACGAGGGACGCGACCTGTTTGCCCGCTTTCGTGAAACCACTGAAGAAATCGCGAGGCTCCAATCGAAACTCCAAGAGGGCCGAAACAGCAGTCAGCGGATTCGATCCCTGTACCGCAAGCGAACGCGCCGCCGCGACCACGCCCAAAACGCTCTCGTGCGGGATTTGATCGAGCGACTATACGACGAGGGTGTCGATACGATGTACGTCGGCGACCTTACGGACGTGCTGGTGGACTACTGGAGCGCGGAAGTGAACGAGAAAACCCACCAGTTCTGGGCGTATCGATCGTTCATCGATCGTCTCGCCACGACCGCCGAGGAGTACGGTATCACGGTCGAAGTCCGCTCAGAAGCATACACGACGGCGGAATGTCCAGTGTGTGGCGAACGAGAGAAGACGGAGCGGGACGGCGACGTGTTCCGCTGTTCGTGTGGCTACGAGGGCACGCCGACCTCGGTGCGTCACGGACATTCCTCGAACGACAGGCTGGCGTAAATCTGGACGTTGGGTCGATGGCACGGCCTGTGCGCCTCAAGTGGGACGACCATATCTGGTCGGAGTTATCACGCTCTCCCGAGAGGGCCAGTCCCAACGAGGAGCGCACAAACCGGAGTACCCGCACGGGGAAACTTGCCTCCGTGGGTGCGGCATAGCCAATATCTCCACCGGAGGAATCCCATTCCCCTAAGGATGGGAGGATGTCAATGGGCGCGATCTGGGCGATCGTTGTCGTCGTCGCGTGACCATTTGCGTCGACCCAGAAGGCGGGCCCGTCGTGCAGGAGGAGATGGTCGAGTACGAGCGACTGCAGGATCGGGACGCCGCGGCCTCCCTCGACGTCGAGCAGCGTGATGCCGTCCTCGAGTGACGGCAACAGCATCTCGTCGGTAGCCGGATCGGCCTGGTCCGCAAGAGACCGATTGCGGTCTGCACCCCGAGTTGGCTGGTCCACCGCCAATCGGTTCGACGTTGAGTGTTCTCTCATACTCGACTAGTTGTCTACCTTCCCGATAAGCCGCAGCGTGGCGCTTCCGCGTTTCAGGAAAAGGCACGAGATAGATGGTAATCCTCCCTCAGTCGTCGTGTTTCTGCGGACGATTGACTGTTTCCGAGAACGTTTCCAGAACCAGACTAGTCGGACCCGCTCAGTTAACCAACATTCCCCGATTCTTCGTGGTTGTTTGTTGGTTAAAGACGTTGCTGCTGACAAGATTCCTGTGCGACCACGTTGAAGATGCCTCCCCCGAACTACTCGTTATGTGTGGCCGAAACTCCCTCTTCATCGACCAGGCTGACCTCGAGGCCCGCTTCGACGCCGAGGTCGTCGCGGACGGCGGGTACACACCCCGATACAACATCGCACCTGGTGACGACCTCCACATCATCACGAACGAGGCCTCCGACGAGATCGACGCCTACCACTGGGGGCTGATTCCGTTCTGGGCGGACGAACCCGAGGAGGGCATCATCAACGCTCGCTCCGAGACGGCCGACGAGAAACGCGTCTTCGAGCGGGCGTGGAAATCCCGTCCCTGCCTCGTCCCCTCGTCAGGATTCTACGAGTGGAAATCGCCGAACGGCGGATCGAAACAGCCCTACCGGATTTTTCGCGAGGACGACCCCGCGTTCGCGATGGCCGGCCTTTGGGACGTCTGGGAGGGCGACGACGAGACGATCTCGTGCGTCACGATTCTCACGACGGACCCGAACGACTTGATGAACTCAATCCACGATCGGATGCCGGTCGTCCTCCCACAGGACGCTGAGTCCGACTGGCTCACCGCAGACCCGGACACCCGCAAGGAACTGTGCCAGCCGTATCCAAAGGACGATCTGGACGCCTACGAGATCTCGACGCGGGTCAACACCCCCGGCAACGACGATCCCCAGGTCATCGAGCCGCTAGACCACGAGCAATCGGGCCTCGGTGAGTTCAGTTCGGGATAGCTGACGGCGCCACGGTCACTGCATCGGCGATGCAGCTGCCGAATCGACGAGCGAGTACTCTCGATCCCGGCTCGTGCCCTCCGCCTCGAGGAGGTTGTACTGCTCCATCTTCGAGAGATACGTGCGGATAGTCCGTTTCGTTCGGGGGTCATCGACGTCCTCGGTATAGCGCTCGTGGATTTCGCTCGGCCCGACCGGGCCGTGCTCGCGAACGATGTCGTAGACGACGCGCTGGTGCGGCGTGAGCGAGTCGAGGCTTTTCTGCTTGATTTGGGCCCGAGCATCCTCGGCAGCGTCCAGGAGAATGTCGTCGGTGATGCGCTCGTGGTTCTCGCGATCTGCTTTGCCGGCAGCCGTTCGGAGGATGCCGATTGCGAGGCGGGCGTCGCCGGCGGCCGCGTCGGCGATCCGGTAGAGCTGGTCGTCGGTGATGACGTCCTCGTCGAGCCCCCACTTCGCCCGCGCACTCAGAATGTCGTACAGCTGTTCGTCGTGGTACTTGTCCATCCGGACGTGTTCGCTGGAGCGCAGCCGGCTCACGAGCCGGTCGTCGACGCGACTGAACAGCTCCTCTTCCTTGTTCGCGATGCAGATGATCGCGAACTGCGGGAGGCTGTGGAGGTCGTAGATGACGCTGGGGTCTTCGAGCTGGTCGACCTCATCGAGGATGACGACGGTTCGCGGGCCGTCATGCTGTTGGAGGCGATCAACGAGTTCGTCGTGGGGGTCGACTGCCGGTGGATGTCGATGGTCGCGCCGAGGTCGTCGAGGATCTGGTAAAGCGTCCGAAATCGGGTGTAGTTACGCCAGCAGTTGACGTAGGTGGCCTCGACGTCGAGGACCTCCTCACGTAGGCGTTCGGTGACGAATTGCGATATGCACGTCTTGCCGGCGCCGCTGGGTCCGGTGACGATGGCCGTGTCGGCGGGTTCACCGTTCGTGATGGGCTCAAGAACGCAGAGAGGTGATTGACTTCGGCGTCGCGATGCTCAACTTCCCGAGGGACGAACCCGGCGCGGAGAACGCGAGCATCGCGGATCATCTTTGCTTGATAGAGTGGTTTTCTGGCTAGTACTAAAAACGTAACCGGGTTGCTTCCGGAATACCCCCATTTGATGGCCTCATTGCTACCTACATCACGGTGACGTCCGGCGGTTTTGTTTGTGGAAGATTTGCCCTTCCGGGAACTTCCGGAAAACCCTCTGCTTCTGGAAAGTGCCTCTACTCTGCAGTTTGAAGTCGGGATAACCAGGTCAGGACAGTTTGCTCAGCATCGTCGACATCTGAGATCGAGTTCGTCCCACCGAGGAGATTTTTCACACTCTCACTCGTTACAGCTGGTTCTACAACAGTCGCCTCTTTGGCTTCGGCGACCTGACTGCTTCGGGTAACAGACGATCCACTCTCTCCACGCTGACCACAGACGAACTCCACATTATCGACTTCTGCTGGGGCCGCTTCGCGGATGAGCACTTCGAATATCGGATCTCCAGGTAGGAGCAGCCGAATCGACGGGAACTGCTCAGAAATCTCTGGGTTGAACGTCACAACAACACCGCTACCCCCTCCAAGCTCTGCCTGAGCTGTCTCTCCGAGCGACTCCGGCATTGCTACTGCACCCTCCTCCGGCAGTTCCAGAACGTATGCATCGTCGACGATGTCTTCGAAGTCGTCGGCGCGGGCATGGTTCCGGAGGGCAGTAAACGACCATTCTGTCTCTTCGAGGCGGTCGCTTTGCGTAATCTGTGTCTCGATCGTCTCCAAGCTCACCAACGGTTCATACGACCGATCACCGGTCCCGATCCCATCGAATGCGGGATAGCAATAGGGTTCCCACCCGTCAAGTCCGGAACTCTCGATTATCGCCTCTTTCGTCGATACCTCTTCTGGCTCACCTGCTGCCCGGTCTCCTCGGCTTTCTCCTGGGCACGTTTTGCCCGCGAGTCTGCTTCTTCGACGACTTGCTCACTGGGCTCTCTGGTGGCATCCGGCCCGGAACTACCCATAACGGCGTCTTTGATGTCCTGCTCGATGCTGTTCAGTACCGGACGCATCGGCCCAACCACGTTCTCGAACAGCTGTAACCGTCCCTCCAGTTCCTCATAGATGTCGCCGTCGATGCTGTCCTTGTAGGCGTAGTTGATGATCTTCACGACCTCGTTTTTCTGGCCAATACGGTCGATTCGACCGATGCGTTGTTCAACCCGCATCGGATTCCACGGCAGATCGAAATTGATCAGCGCATCTGCAGTCTGGAGGTTCAGCCCCTCACTCGCGCTGTCTGTACAGATCAGGATATTGGTGTCCCCGTCAGTGAAATCGCGCTTGATCGCCTCTTTACCGACGTTCACCCACTCTCCGGATGTTTCGTCGTACTGCATCCCGCCACCACCACTGTACGTACCGACGTTCGGATGTGTGTCTGTCAGGGTCTCACGGATATGCTCGAGGGTATCGTGGTATTGTGTGAAGATGATGATGTTATCACGGGCGCTCTGACGGAGCGAGCGAATGTCGCGGCGCAACTGCGCTACCTTCGGGTCGGTATGGGCCTGCCTGAGATCGTCCACGAACTCTTGGAGGGCCGTCCGCTCCGCCTGAATCACGTCGGCGGCACCACGACTACTTGGCTGATAGGCGTCGAGGGATGCTTGGCCGATCGCCTCGTCGATGGTCGCCTCCGTCACTCCGGCGTCCCTACTAAGCTCGGAGACCTCCTCGGTCATGTCCTCAACCTTCTCGTCGAGCTTCTCCATCCGGCGCTGGAGGCTCTGCTTGATGGCGTGTAGACTGCTCGTCAGGCGCTGACGATACGTGGTCATCACGAAGCCCAACGCGAGTTTCTCCTTCCCTGTCAGGACTTTCTGCGACTGCTTATACGTCTCATCAATATACTGCTCTACCTGATCGTACAGCGGGGCTGCGTCACCCAGCTCGATACGTTTTGTCTCGACATCCCGAGTCGGAACCGTATCGTCGAGCAGCCCGAGATCCTGACACTGCTCCAATACCGCTCGAGTATTCCGGAAGATGCGGGACTGAACCGGTGTCGCCCACTGAGAAGCCTCCACTAGTGCGCTCCACTCCGTTGGCCCACAGTCGAAAATGAGCGAGCGCGGATCGTCAAATCGGGGTGAGGTTTCGCGCACGCCGACGAGTTTCTCGAGGGCTTTCCGCTGTTGAATCGACTCCGTGTCCGTCGCCTCGACTAGCGCCTTCGCCTGCTCGTCGTAGCCGGGATTCGACGTGAGATGTTCGTGAATGAGTTTCCCGAACCGTTCGATTCTTGGTCGGCCTTCGTCCTCCTCCAGATCGAGCTCTTTCTGGAACTGTTGGAGAACCTGTTGCTGTCCATCGGCTATATTCTGATAGCGAGAGCCGACGGTACTGAGGCTATCTTCGAGTGCTTGCCGTGTTTCGAAGAACTCGACGAATCGGTCCTTGTCGTCCCAACCCTCTGGGAGATCGCATAGTCGAAGGAGATCGTAGAGCTCGCCAACATTCAACTGCATAGGAGTCGCCGTGAGAGCGTAGAGACACCGGGAGGCTTCTTCGGCCTGTCCGAGCAGGTCGTAGAGTTTCGTCTCCTCGCGAGCACTGTGTGCCTCGTCGACGACTGTGAGATCCCACACGTTCTCGTCGATGCGTGGGGCGACGTGTGCCTGATTACCTTCGCGGCGGGCGGTATGCCACGACTCGATTACGACGGTTGGCTCATCTCTCTCCGTAACGAACGAACCAATCGGCGTGTTCTCCCACGCATCGGCGTCGACCGCTCCGGATGTGGGGATACGGTGATCCTCTGCGTCTCCGAGAGGACCGATCATGTAATCACCGTCGTAGGACCGTTCGTGATAGTAGGCGTGGATATTGAAGCGGTCGAGGAGTTCGTTCTGCCACTGCTGTACCAACCCTGCAGGAACCAGAAACAGCGCCTGCTCAGCCTCTCCGACCTCCATCAGCCGTGAGAGGGTCAGGCCTGCTTCGATGGTTTTGCCGAGCCCCACCTCGTCACAGAACAGGAGGTTGTTCGGGTAGATACTGACCGCGGTATCGGAGATCGTTCGCTGATGGGGCCAGGGCGTGACAGTACTGATCTCCTCTGCGAGGTGGATTCCTCCTGGTGTCCGTCCGGCGATCGAGACGACACCGGCGGTATCGTCTTCGGGCACCGTCGTCTGGGGGTCGTGATTCTTAACGCGCTCGACGTGTTCCTCGAGCGTTCCATCGGTGTCCTTCCAGTCAATGAGGTCCTGGCGTGCAGCTTCGTCGAGCTCGAAGACATCGACGGAGGGGTGGAAGCCGTTCCAGAGTGCGTTGAACGTCGAGACGTCTTCCTCGACATACTTCGCCTCGCCGCGGCTCCAGGAGCGATGAACTTTGAAGCGTTCGTAGTTGTACTGCCACGCACTGAGCGTCTCGTTGATACTCCCCTCGAAGCTGATCTTGTTGCCCTCGCGATCGACACCGATGCCGAGCTTCGGGTGGAAGAGCCCGTCACCGCCTTTGGGGTCACCGACCTTGATTTGGAGGTCGCCGCGGTCGAGGAGGGTAGCGATGATGGTGAGTTGGGACTCAACCCACGGTTCGAGGGGTTCATCTGCGTCAGGGAACATCGCTCCCTTCTCGCGCTTCTGGAGGTCGGCTCCAGCGATGACACGTACTGTTCCATCAGTCTCGAGGGAGTCAACCCCTTCGAGAGCGTGCGCCAGACTACGCAGACTCAGGTAGCCGGCGAGCCGGTCGTAGCGGATGACCTCGTTGAGGAATGGCCGGTAGAACGTCTCCATGAGCGTCCGGTTGGTCCGGAACTCGCTTTCGTACACCGGCTCCCACGAGACGTTCTGAAGACTCATTCGAATTCTTCAGTCAGGGATGATTGTCGGTCGTCCCCTGACAAGTCCAAGTGAGACAGCTCGATGTCAAGGTATTCCCCGGTGTCTCCTGAGATTAGGTTAATAAGTGTCTCTTTCATTGGTTCGTCACCCGGAAGAACCTCTAATAACGCAGCTACACCTATCTTAAATTCTTGATTAGATTTGAGGTTTCTGTCAGTAATCCACTTCCAGGCACCGTCTGGTCCCTTGTTGTCGTATACATGAACCACTGAATGTATGAGGTCAATTATGTATGTGAAACGCGTATCTGTTGGGTTAACCGGATATTTTCGAGTTGATGGATTCTCTGCACCATCCGCCTTGAGCTTTGTAATATCCTGCACACGATCCTTCGGAGACTGCAGAGTTACCTCACTACCACCTCTCCAGATCTTCGTAGGGCGTTTTAGATCTTCAATATCAACTCCAGCAGCCACGCCCAATTGGTTTGCTTCGTCATATGGCATAGTGTCATTCTCGTATATTAACCAAGCAAGAACATACCAACGTGTGAGGGAATCCAGTTGGTCAATGCCTGCCGTTTCAAGAAAAGTTTCAGCAATAACACTTGTTACTGCTTCTTGAGCTTTTGATAAAGCGGTCTTTGGTCTAACTTCCTCTCCTTTCTTATTAACTACTGGATATTCAGAAGCATACCGTTGAAGCGTCGGCCCGTAAGCGGAGATCGCCATATCTGTTTTAGAAATGGAATAATCGGATTGAATGATATCTTCTGCTTCCTCACGAGCAACATTTGCGATATCGGACTTCACATCTCCCCATAGCGTCTTTTCGTCGCTCTTCCTTTTTTGCTTCCTTCCAATCAACAGAATGGAGCTATCTGCGCTTGCTTTGTCCTGAGCTCCAATTCGATCACCCATCTCTGTTTTAATCGGATGAGTTGCTGTAATTGTAAATCCCGACTCTATGAGGGCAGACGTAAGAGTATCCCACGCATCAATCTCCCTATGGGTGAACATAATTGTCATAACTCCTCCGTCGCTAAGTGATTTGTATATCTCAGAGAATATTTCTCCCATCTTATCCTCATAGAAATTGTCAGCAAGCTCTTTCTTTGATTTAGAATCGTTATCGAATTCCTCAAATCGAGAAGGATTGGCTACAGCTTCATCTTTCTTATTAGTGAGCTTGGTGTCATATAGGTCTGGGAACACATCACCAAGGTATTCTTTGTGGAAGATGTAGAAGATATCTGCTAGTTCAGCATACTGGATGCTTTGGTAGTACGGAGGGTCGACGATAGCAATATCAACTGAACCTTCTGACCAATCGCTAGAGAGGCTGGCAGCATCACCGTATCGTACCTCTGCCGGTTCTGATTCGCGTACATACGAGGCAATTTTCTCGTAAGAGTCTATAACATGATCTGAGTTCTTCTCATACCCCCGTCTTGGAGCAGATATATTATTATCTGCCCCCATCTTTTGAGAACAAAATTATTCTGAGCAAACATCCCATGCGGAATACCCCGTTGGTCATACCACTTTGAGAGTCTTGAATTGAACATTACTACCCGGCTAGCACAAAGCGTTAAGACGGAAGCAATAGCCTCAGCCCTCTCTTGTTCATATTTTGCTTGTATTTCAGGAAGAGCATCTTGGAATGCCTGCAAGTATTCGTAATGTACCACTAGCTGTCTTGGCGTGAAGATGTCCCGCCATTCTTCAACCCCGTAATTTTTGACTCGGTCTGTGAACCCACCTGGATATGACTCGGTGAGGAAGTCGATCATTCCAAAGTCATTTTCTACCCTTTCAGCGGCTTTCTCCATCCCTTTTTGATCAACCTCATCTCCTCCGCGGAACTTACGATTCCCACGCGCATCCTCATAATTAACACCGTAGACACTATATTCGAATTCACCCTCAGCTATCTTCTCCCTTACTTGGTCATTTTCTGTAACTACATCGCAATGAGGACATTCTGCATCACCACCTTTCACTGGTCCATCATCTGGGTCGTAGTCATCAGTGTCTTGCACCTTTACATGTTCGTATGAGACTTCTCCATCGGTGTAAATTGGCTTTATTGCATCCCCTCCATTCGAGCTCTTGTTCAACCACCATTTCACGACAAGCGGAATCTGACCACCACAGGACTCACAGTTTATCAGATATGTGACGGCTGAATTTAGAATTGTGGACCCGTCTTCTTTTGTAGGATAGTATTGCCTAGTATTCTCTTGAGCGGATTCCTGAATCTCATCTCTCCACTCGTAAATTTCAGGAGTGAGAGATCCTACTTGAGGGGCGTATTCCAGTCCTACTCTCATTATCAAGTTGGGAACTGGATTTAGTTCATTAGCCTTCGTGGGGAATCCATATCTAATCGATTCAAACGGGATGATTCCACGGCCTGCTGTCGGATCCATTACAGTCGGTAAGCTACCACCCCACCCTTCTCGAATCTCCGCGTGCATTTCCTCCAGTTCTTTAGCAGTCGGTGTCTGTGTGCTCGGATTCGGATACTGGTAATGATCGTCTAGGGTTGCACCGTTCTTTGGCTCCGTGAACTTTCCTTCAACATATTCAGCAATCTCAGAATCCAGTTCTTTCGGCCCGATCTGCATCAACTTGAGAAGTTTATCCGAGTCGATCTCACCTGGGTATGCAGATGCGATTGTAGCGAGCCTCGCTACTGGAGTGGGTCGAGCAGCAAACCACTTGTGCAAGCTACGTAGTGGGTGATGGCGACCAGACGCCATGTCTTTTTGACTTTCAATGTCAATTGCTGTAAGCGGGAGCTTTGATTCAATTGCTACTTTATTCGGTGTATCGGATCCAACGGAATGGCCTTCTTGATTTTGTTCTGACATATTTAAATGTGGTCGGCGAGTAGGACGCGGAGTGCTTTCGTACCGCTGGGCGAGGACGGAGAGCGAGCCTTGGCGTGCCAGTAGTAGCATTCACCCAGGCTCATCTGGTCGATTCCCTTTGCGACTTCACGGAGACGGTCCCGGCGTCGCATCGGCTTCATCGCACGGAACGCAATCGAAAGCCGAACACCGGCCGCTTCGGGGAGACTCACGCTTGCTGGGTCTCCTGTACAGACGGTCTCGGGATCAAGACTCAGCTCCCGGAAAGTGGATTCGATGAGGAAACTCACCTCGTTGAACGCCCCACCGCGTAACGTTGCGATGCGAATCGCACACCAGTCATCCCAACCGTACGCCGCGTCATCCGCTCCGGGGAGTTCGGACGGGGAACGGTCGCCGGTAATGGCTTCCTCCAGTTCGCGTACTGAGACGCTCACTGCTTTTTGGGCTCTCTCGAACCGTTCTCGTCGAGCCGTTGCGATATCCCGGGGCGCCAGCTCGTAGAGCGTGATTTCGTGCTGGTCGTCGACCCGATCACGCGTCAACACGAACGTCGGTCGATTCCCGTACGCGCCAGTGGTGAAGGCGAACGAATTCCCCTCGGCGATGCCTTGGCTCATACTTGGGTCACCTCGCTGGATTCGATCACACGGATTTGCGTGTGCATCGTGACGGTGAATGCGTTGTCGACCGCAAGGAGCTCGTCAGGAGGTCGAACGTGTCGCCATAGAGGCGGTCATCGCCCTCGTCGAACTCAATCGAGAACTCGGCTTCAGCGGTACGACCGCCATCCGGATTCGCGAGATCTTCCGGCTCCATGTTGAATCTGAGATGGCTCGCGAAGACCTCCGGGCGTCCATTGAAATCGACTTCGAACTCCGATTTCGAGTCGGCTCCGTCGTTGGCCTCATAATCGAAGTCCATCGTCGTGTCCTCTGCGAAGTCCTCGTTATTGCTGAGTTTGTTCGCAGTGAACCACGCACCTTTCCACGCATCGGCCCCGTCCAGATGGATCCAGACGCCTTCGACGATGGGGGTCAGTTCGTCAGGGTGCCCGTCGTACTCCTCGCGAGCGCTGGTAAGCTCATCAGCGATGTCAGCCCGCATTTCCTGCAGGGCCCGAGAGACGTGTGCGGGTTCGGAGGTGCGAACTTCGATGAGTTTACTGAATGGCTCAGGTTCGTCATCGCCACCCGAACCGCCCCCGCTACTGCCGCCAGTCTCCTCCTCATCATCGTCGTCAGTAGTCTCGTCCTCCTGCTCTTCATCTTCGTCGGGTTCCTCCCAGTCGATCTCACTCCCGACGTCGTCGACCAGCTCATCGAGCGAGGTGTAGAGTGTGTGCGACTGCGAGAGCTTCACGTCCTGATAGCTGAGCCCCGCGTGCAGATTCTTCGCGTCGTCGAGTTCGTGATCGGTTGCCGTGAGCGTCGTCTCGGGCGTGTAGTACCCGGTCTTCTGCTCCTCGTCCCAGTAGGCGTACCCGTCTTCACGGACGAGCTGGGCGATCGTCTTTCGCAGTGGGATGGGTGACAGGAGAATCTCCGCATCCTGGCGCTTTCCGAACTGTTCTTCGATTGCTCTCGTCGTCATCGAGGCCGAGCCGACGTTCCAGATCGTCGCCTCGAACCAATCAACACCGTAGGCGTCCTCTCCTTCGGGGATAATCGCGCCTGCCTCATCGAGCTTCTCGATGACACTCTGATGGATGGTGCTGTCGGTGGTGACGTTCCGATGAGCCAGGCCATCTCCAGTCGGGAAGTAGAGGTGCGTATACGCCTTTTTGATGTCCTGATCGAGCGTGCCCTTCGCGCTATCGAGGCGTTCACCGAGCTTGTCCTGCTGTTCGGTGTTGAGCTCGTACTGGTCGCCGAGATTATTCTGGATGTGTTTGATGGCAGCGACGCGCTCTGCGGTCCGCTTCGCGTCAGTCACGTCGTTCGCGCTCGCTGCGAGGAAGACGACGTTGTTCTTGAACACCCGTGGCGTCTTCTGCCCGCCACTCGACGATGCTGTATTCTTGTACAGCGTTTGGATTGCCTCTGGGACGGTCTCGTAGTCCGTGATGGTGACCGTATCGAAGTCCATCACGCACAGGTGCGCTTCGTCAGCTGTATCTGGGATCTCGTGCGGCTCCTCCGGCCCGACAATCACATTCAGACTACCCTGACCGAGCGCCTCGTCGAGGGCTTCCTCGAGATGCCGTCGGGCGAGCCCGTCTTGCAGTTGCTCGACGACAGAATCGATGAGTTTCGTGAGGTTCGGCTCTGACTTGAACTGGATTTTCTCACCGTTGTCTCCGTGCAGGTAGAAACACGCAGACCGACGTCCCTCTCCAAGGAGGTTATTGAGAGCGTCGTCGTAGTGCGCTAGCTCGACTTCGGTGTTGGCAATTGCGTGTCGAAGAGGCCGGCGTGTAGTGCCGCGTCCGTCAGCCCCCTTCACGATACTTTTCCAGAGGATTGCCGTCGTCAGATGTGTTCCGAGTGGGGGTGTCCGTTCTTGACCCAGTTCCGGTCCTCTTCCTCTGCGTTCGCCGTGCCATCTTCCGAGAAGATGTCGGCTTTGATTGCGGCCTCGAAGTCCATGTCGACCGACGAGAACAGCCGGAGGAGCGTCGAACGAACGTCCCCATCGGAGGGATGCATGTCGAACAGACGGACGAAGTGGCGTTCTTGGTAGTCGCTCTGGTGCTGCCAAAGGCGGTAGACTGCGCGGGAGAGGAGCTTGAGTGCACCACGAGTGCGCTGGAACGACGGGAGGGAGTCCAGTTCCTCTGTGAGTGTATCGATGACCGTCGGATGAATCGGGTAGCTGTCTTCGAGGCGGTCTCGGTGTTCCGGGTTCGTCGCACTGTCGGGGAAGGAGTCACGATCACCCGTATAGAGGGACATATAGGCATCAACAGTCGCATCCCGCCCGTCTTCCGCGACGCTCTCGAACAAGCGGTGCCGCAGGACAGCGGCAATTTCGTTGTCCTCCGTCGGCGTGATGGACCCCTCGACACGGTCGCTGATACTGTTGAACTCAGAGATGGTCTCGGAGACGAGACCACGGACGTCTTCGGCTTGGTCGGCGAAGGCGGTGTCCGCGATACTGAGGACAACAGTGACCTTATCGTTATTCTGCGTCGCGGACAGCAGCGACATCAGGAAGGTATTCGTCTGCTTTGCGAGCGTCGAATCTCCGATTTCAACAGCGGCAGCTTGCTCGAGATATGCGGCGATCTCGTCGATGAGGATGAGCGACGGATTGTCGTTCCGCTCGAAGAGCCGCTCGAGTTTGGTTGTTCCTGGAGGCGTTCTGTTCTCGTCGTTTTCGCGCAGGAACTCGTAGCCTTCCCGCCCGAACAGCTGGTAGGCCATTTCGCCCCACATCGTCTTCGTTGCGGGGGCGTCAGGGTCGTCGTAGTTCGAGCGAGCGTCCTCGGCGTCGACGTGTGTGCCCACGAAGACGGCTGTGTTGACGTCGAGACCGAGTGCAGCGGTGTCAGTATACTCGTCGGCGATGTCCTGGTCGAGGATGAAGTCAGACAGATCGGGGACAGCACTTGGTGATTCTGCGAGGTGATACGCGGCGATCTGGTTGTGGGTTTTCCCACCACCGAAGCTGGTGTCGAGTCGGAGAATGCCGTTCGTGCCGGTGTAGTCGTCGTTATGTGCGCCGACGAAACGGGTTGCGAGACGTGTGAGAAGATCCTGCAGACCGCTGGTGGGGTAGGTTTTCTCGAAGAAAAGTCGAGGGTCAGCGTAGACATCAGGAGCGTCGTCGCTGTGGGCGACGTCCGCGAGGCTAGCCGCGAATTGGTCCTCGGCGAGTTCACCGGTGAGAACGTCTTGGCGAGGTTCGCAGGAGTCGAAAATACTCGGCGGGCGATTCGTCGTGCCGGTGGTTGTGGGCGTATCGCTCATTCGTTTGTTGAGGTGGTTTCGTTGGTGCGTTCTTTGAGGAGCGTCTTGATTACTGAATCAAGGGACGTGTGGTCTTCTTCGTCCTTGATCTCCTCTAGCTGTTCTTTCGTCCAGTCCTGTACCCGTATCATCGGCATAATTGTATCACGAAATGTCCGGTCCCCTGAGTTTCGCGCACAGTAGGTTATCACGATGTATACAGACAGTTGACTTAGTCATTTGGTATTTTAAAGGTGATTTCAGTCCAGCTGGCCTGCGGTTCGACCATGATACCGTCCTCTGGACAGTCTCCCATCTAATTCATGTTTTTTTAGCCAGCTCTTTGTAGCTCCTGGATAAGTCCCCATCTTCCTGATCAATTAGTATAAAAGTAGATTTTTGAATGGTTATCGAGAAGCAAAGGAGTATGAAGGCAGTCGTATTCACCGAATCCTCAAATACTGTTGATGAAAATGCACAGTCTCTGTTAAATTATTATAAGGGTCAGTTTCGACCAGTCGCTTCGCTTGTTGAGGAGCTCTCAAATTTCGCAGATACAGACCTCTATATCCTCTCTGACGAGTTTGGCGTTTCTCAGGCTTCCCAGTCAATCTCAGGACTCACTCCCGGTTCCGACCGGGCTCAGGTACATGAACATGCCCAGTCTCTATTACTCAAGGAAGTAGAAGATGCTGACATAATCATCCTCCTATTGACTAAATCAGTCTTCACAGAAATTCTAAAACCGATTTGGAGCGATCTTATAAAGAAATCCACGGAAGATTCAATTTGGGGATTAGCAGTCCCTCAGAGTGTCCTTGATGAACTTGATCTCAATTCTCTCAGAACTAAGGGGACCCTCTATATTTACCCACGAGTTGGCGTTGCCCGAATTGATACCGAAACACGAACAAGTATTCTTGATGCTGTAGAAGCAAGGACCAATAGTAATTGACCTTTTCAAGTGAGATCAATGTCCAAACCCGAAATAGTCGCCCTTGATGACGGCGAAGCCTATCCCTATTCGTCGCATATCAGCGTAGACGGTACCGAACTCCAGCTGGGCGATCTTCTCCTTGTGTTTGATTCTCCCGACGACAATGGTGTCAGCTTCTTTGAGCGCATCTATGGGTTCACTTGGCCGGGAATTATCACTCACGTCGTCGATGGGCCGGTTCCTGCTGAGTTCCACAATTTCGAGGACTTTGCTGCGGATCTCGAAGGCGGGAAGATCGCGGTCGCCAGCAAACGCGAACAAACGAGCTTCTTCGTCGACGAAGACACCGTTCGCACTATCACCCTCTACCGATACCAGTACCAGGGCGGGTGGCAGCCGATCGTGATTGATGAGCGACGAGATCCACTTGAGAACACCCCTTCAATGAATCAATTACTCTCTGTGAGGATGAAGAGCAGGTAATTGAAGAAATACTCGGGACGAGTTCCCCTGAGAAGAAGCAGGAGGTTGAGCTTATCCGCGAATTTCTGCGGTCTGCTGGTTATCAACTAAATCCGATCTCTGATTCAGACGAATAAGTCTCTCACTCACCGATTCACATATAGTAGAAATACTGTGGCTGAACCTCTGAAATGGACTCAGTATCTACTTCAGAGAGGATTGTGCCGACACGCTTTGCAACACTCACGGTTGCTGGCATCCGAATTGCGTAGTCCGATGTATTCCAGTCGAGTTTTGTGAAAAAGAGAATCTCCTTACAGATCTCTAACGAGGGTGTCTCACAAATCTCATCAGGTCGGATCTCAATCGGTGATGGTACTCCACTCCCCTGATAGGTCGTCTCTTCTGGGACATATCCAGATGTGTGGAGATAGTGGACGTCGTCATCAGGGACGCTCAGGAGGGTTCCCCGCATGGCGGGATAATCCGTAGGTGGGAACAACCTGATCTTTGGCCGCCTACGAACCCAGGCTAGATCTAAATCGCGAACACTGTCTGTGGCATCAAGCAACCCTTCACGTTCTTCTTCCCAGAAGACAGATGGCTTATGAAGGACGAACCGGCTGGGACGTGTCCCTTTCTGAGCTTCGTAGTATTCCAGAATCTGCTCACCTACCTGTCTAGCCGCCTCATATGAGAGGTGGGGAGATCCATTCTCGTCCTCGGTGATATCCGGGAGTGGATCGCTCTGAAGGATAATATGGTCCCGTCCGTGAAAGACGTGAGCAAGAGCAGCTCGAATTACATCATCTCCTTCGTCTCGCTCCCTGTAGAACGAGAGCCCTGCGTAGCAGTGCCCATCTTCGATTTGCCGAGTTTTCCAGGGATGCCCTCGTTGAGACTTGTATAGAAGTCCAACTGTGAGATTCCAGGCCCGAGATGCTCGCTGACGGTCAGTACGGATCGCAAGTGTGGATGGCTTAATCAGCTGTGTGGGGATTCGAGCCTCCATCCCGATCAGTTTGATTCGATTTCGCAGGTCAGAACCTTCCGGCTGGATTCGCGCATGGTCCTGGTTCTCTGGAGTACACGCGTCCATCACTTCTTGCGGAATACAGACGATGATTGCGTTCGGCTGAACGGAATCCCGTTCGATTATCTCGATGTCTTTCCGCAGCTTCAGGAATCGCTCCATCCGCTCTCTGGGGGTTGATTTACTCGTAACTGATTGGATGTCTCGTCGACGAATCTGGCGTCTCCAGCCCTTTTTTGCATTAATAGAGAGATTGAGCGCGGAACTCTTACCAGGCCGGGATACGGAACCTGCCACGGTTTATCACTTGTTCCTGGATGGATCCCGACCTCCATATCGTGAAGTAGTTCGGTCAACCGGCGAATCGAATCTCGATCGCCGATAATCCCGAGTTTGATTGTGTGGTGTCCTTCTTCATAGAGCCGTGGACCATATCTGATAAGGCCTCGTTTGGGAGAGGTTTCAGTACCCCCTTCAAACTGAATCTCTGGCTCCTCGAGGTGACGGAGCGTGAACGGGGAATCTTCAGGCGTCATTGTTCAATTCCACCTGTGTTTTCAAG
Organism: Haloplanus sp. GCM10025708; assembly: GCF_042663985.1. Taxonomy (NCBI): domain Archaea; kingdom Methanobacteriati; phylum Methanobacteriota; class Halobacteria; order Halobacteriales; family Haloferacaceae; genus Haloplanus; species Haloplanus sp. GCM10025708. Next base: position 28,043 of record NZ_JBHSZA010000003.1, on the reverse strand, counting down.
ATCAGACGCTGACTCGATGAGCTCATCACGTTCGTCTCCGTCTTTGGGTGGGCGGACATTGAGGGAAAGCGAGTCAACTCTGGTTACTTCGAGTTCCTTTATGACGGGTATCTTTTCGCCCATAAATCGATCAAGCTGGGTCTGATCGGACATCAGCAGCTCTTCCCAGACACGCAGCTGGCGGTCGTACTTACTATTCTGGGCGTGGAAGCGATTTGGTGAGAAGTCGTTTTGGAGCCGCGATTTACGCTCGCCTTTTACAGGCCGACGACCGTCAGAAGTGAAGACTTGTGTGGGTAGCAGAACGTAGTAGTACTCTTCCGCATAGCGCCGTACTCGTACTTTGACACCACGATGGATGACATCAGGGTAGGAGTCTAACTCCTTTGCAACCCAAGATCGACCTAGTTTTCGCTCGGAACCGTGCTGTTTGCGGTCGAGTTCTGGGTATACAGTTGTTCCTTTCTCACGGTCGATGAGACAATCGTTATCTCTCGCAACGAGAGTGAATATCCCTCTGAGAAGCGACCTTACGATGTTTTCGCGCTCTTCCTCTTGAGCACCCGTTCGAAGGAACTTCTCGAAATCCTGTGTTTCGAAACGGTCCTCGTGGAGGTAATGACGAGTAGACCCCGGAAGATGGTCCGGATGAACGAGAGAATATAATTTCCGCTCGTGAAGCTTGATGGGAAACGCCTCGTTGTTGTAATTATAGACGCGAGCTGACTCGGCTTCCTCCGTCGTATCTATGATGTACAGTGTCTCAGGATAGCGGGTTACCTGAAACAGATTTGTCGCATATTCTGTTTCCTCCGAAACTGGATCGTACGAGTGAAGATATGGTTCGTACTGGAACCGTTCTGTTTTCTCGAGTTGATGAGCTTGTTGACGGAGATCATCGTATGTACCTACGAAAACATGGGTATCGATAGCAAAATCTCGGAACTCATCTACATCAGTATCATCTAGCCGATCTACGACCTCATCGTTGACGCTGTCTTTGAGTTTTTTGTAGAAGTCGACCAGTTTCTGGTTATCGGTGACATCTCGATCGAATAGGGCTTTCCAGAGCTGGTCATTAGAGAGTGTCTCCGTAAAAATATAGAAATCAAAACGTTGGGGTTGGGGCTGTTTGATGTATTCGAGGAAATACCGGGCGAGTTCGTCTCTAAAATCGTTCGGGCTGAGGCCTGTGGAATACGCTTTCGCCTCGGCTACCACTTTATCGCCCGTAGCTTTGTTCACAAACTGAATATCGTCAAGCGTGGAGTGGAAAGCTGAATCCCGCTCAACCATGTAATTCAGCCCTTCCATGTACTCAATGACGACTTCCTTATAGTCCTCCCCGCGTCGCGCCGTCCCTTCCCGCTCTTTATATAGATTGTAGATGGGCACGTTGTATCTCGTTACAAGGAAGTCTCGTGTGAATTACTTTTCCCTCAGTCGTTGGATAGTCTACTGGGATCCGACGGTAGTTCTATAAAACGAGCGGTATATATTGGAGATAATGAATCGCGAGGACTTGGGAACGACTCTGCGCCTCCTCAATCATGAACGAGGGGCCGCGGATGCGCTGCCGAAAAAGTCGCTTCACAAGCTCCTCTATCGTATTGACGTCAAATCTGCCGAGCAAGATTTGGACATCGAGATTCCGTATTACTGGTATCTCTTTGGTACTGTCTCTCCAGCTACGCCCTCGACTGTCCCCTCGGCCAGTATTAATGAGCCCGGAGTTGAAGATCGCCTCCGTTCTATTGTCTCTGAGACTCTTTCTGAATATTACGAGCATGGGTTAGAATGGCTCACAGACAGAATGTATGATGATGCGCCGTATCAGGTTCAGCGGGATTTTCGGGAATTAGATAAGAAAATCCGGACGTTACATACGGGATATCACGATTTCTTTGAGGTTGACCCAAGTAGAGAATCGGTACTCAGTTCGGTTCACGAAACTTTTGAATCATTTCCAAACGACCGATTTCCGGAGTATGACCGACCGCTAATCAAGTGGTATAATGCGGTCACACGAGAACTCCATTCGCATTCTCCTGATCCCTCCAGATTGATGACGGTGAATGTAACGTTCTGGCGTATATTTGCCCTCGAACTTGCTGAACGGCATGCCCAGGGGATGTCTCAGGAAGAGGTCCGTGGGAACCTCGGTATAACTTCATTTGAGCAGGGTCGGAGTGCTGCGATCCAGAAACTTGACGAATTCGAAGAGCAAGACCTTGATGCAAAATTTTCTGGATTAGCAACCGAACTCGAATCTGAACGGAGCGCAGCTGACGAACTTGTTGCTCCGATTCTTGAACGCCGGGGAATTGCGCACGAAGATCTTCATCCGGGCCAATGACTAGATACTTCGTAGATACTAACGTCCTCATTGGACTCACGTTTTCTCACGACCGGTGGGCCGTAGAAGCAGAGCGTATTCTAGACGGCCATAACACGCTCTTCACGAGTGAGTTTGTGATCTACGAGTATTGCAGCCGCCCGCAAGGAGCGCCTCGGGTTGTGTCCGACCCTGATCAGCTACAGGTTGATCCTGACGATACAGGTGGCGTGTTCGGAACCGTTCTTGAAGACTTTCAAGAGAATGTGGAGGACAACATCCCGATGTACAATCGTGAAATCGATTTACAGAGCTACGATGGACTTTCGTTTGAGAGGATATTAGAGATTTTCTTCGAAAATATTGAGGTTCGAAGTCAGGCTAAGCCACACTTTGTTCGGCACTTCCAGAACTACTTTTCCTCGCGTGAAGTCACTCCGCGGAATGCAAAACGGTGTGTCGAAGATCTTCGAGATCGTGTTCTCCACGACGCAAAGGAGCGGAAAGACGCACTAATGGATGCTGTCCACGTTGTGTCCTCAACCTATGATGAACAGGATCGTGCCTGTGGTCTCGTTGATGAGCATATTGGAATTCGAGAGTCCAGAGTCCCTCCAGTAGACTCTCAGTGGCTTCTTGACGCAATAGGGCTTGCAGAACGCGGGGTGCTTCATCGGGTTGTGACTGGAGATAAGAAAGACGTCGTCCGATATCAGCAACAGTTGACCTCCTTATTTGACGTGTCTATCCTCTATATATTGGACGAATTCCATACTCACTCCCAAGTCGGCCAGGATACACACGAGATCTTTTGATTGCGTACCGACTGTTTAGAAGGATCACAGCCGGTTGACCTCTGCTGATTCTCCTATCGGTAGGACACTCCTAAGCTGTCAGTCTCGCCAAGAGTGAAGTGAGACCGATATCTTGGTAGGGAGTGTTCGATGGATTCAACGCTTCTCACCGGTCCGAAACACTCCCGTTTGGAACAACGGGCATTTCAGCGGGCTGATGACATCGCCACCGATTCGCTGGGGAGTATTCTCTACATAACGCGGAACGACGCTCGCCGGAGTACGGTTGAGGACAGCTGGGCCGCCTCATACGACCCACTCCGGCTCCGTGCCGAGACGCTCGATGCGGTCGTTCGAGAGTGGTACGAGGAACTCCAGGGCCCGGTCCAACCCCTCTCCGGGCAGCTGAACCGCCGGCTCGCGGAGTACGCGCTTGACCGAACAACAGTCGAGACAGACGGGGCTCTTGCCGGCGAACCCGCCTCGGCCGCCCTCGCTGATTCGTTCAGTAGCCGCTTCTCACTCTTCGACGACGCCGGCGTCGGGACCCCGACGCATTGGCAGCGGAGTTCGAGGGCTCCGCTCTCGATGACCGTATCGCGACAGCCACTGTCGACGCGTTCCGTCACTATCGCGATCTCCACGGCGACTACGTCGACGAGTGGGTCTGTACCCGGGGAGAAATGTTCGACGCCGTCGCGACGGCGGAGCAGTCACTATCGGCGTTCTCCCCGGAACTGGATGTGGTCATCCTTTCCGGGTATCACGAGTTCCGTCCTGTCGAACGCCGCCTCATCGAACGCCTCGTCGACGAACTTCCGATGATCGCACTGCTGCCACTCCACCAGGATGGCCGGAGCGGAGTCGACGCCGTTGCGGAGGACGCCTTGGAGGTCTACGAAGCGCTGGACTTTGAGACCGTAGAGCTCGAGTCCGTCGACGAGTCAGGGCGGGCCTTCGGAACGATCACCGAGGCGCTCTATCGCCCGGCCCCCGACACCGTCCCTGCTTCAGACGCGCTCCGGTGGCGTGAACTCCCGACGCCCGAGCGCGAGATTCGCTTCGTCGCTCGCGAGCTCCGAACCGAGTTGGCCGATGGCCGTGACCCCGACGACCTGGCCGTCGTCGTCCCGGGGACCGAGGCCTATTCGGGGTACGTCGAGGACACGTTCGATACGTTCGACATCCCGCACGTCACGACCGCCGCTTCACAGCTGAACCGGACGTTCACCGGGAGCGTCGTACACGATCTCTTGAACCTCGCCGAACCCGACCCGCGTGCCGAGGATCTCACGTCCTTGCTGGCGAATCCACTGGTCGACGTCGTCGATACTGACCAAGCCAACGCCGTCACGGCATCTGCTCGCCGGCGTGACACCGTTTCTGTATCACCCCTGCTCGATGACGTCGACGACGACGCGGAGGCACTGATCGAGGATCTACTGTCCACATTGGAAACGGTCCGAACGGGGAACGTCGAAGATGCGACCGAGACGCTCCGCCGGCTGCTGGACGGTCAGTTTGACGTAGAGGCAGCAACAGAGGACTACGCCAGCGGCGCCGAGCAAGCTGTCGAACAGCGGGCCTACGATCTCGTGGACGAGGTCCTTTCTTCGTTCGAGTCGCTGGCGACGGTCAATAGCGACCTTTCCCCGTTGGCACTGTTCACCCGTGCGTTCGATGGTGTACCGATTAGAGTCCCGCAGAGCGCTGCTGGCGGCCACGTCGAAGTGATGGGGTTGCTCGACGCGCGGATGCGATCCTTCGAGAAGGTGTTCTTTGTGGGACTGACGAGCGAGCACTTCCCCGTGACGCCGGAACGCCCGGCCTTCTTCGAGGAGATGACCGACGCCCATCCGCGGTTCGACACCGGCGACGAGCGCCTCCGGGGGCGCTATCTCTTCGCGACGCTCCTCGCGAACGTCGACGAACTCACGATCACCACACCAGAGACGGGCGACGACGAATCCGCCGTCGTCCGGTCGCCGGTCCTCGACGAACTCCAGCGCGTGACCGGCATCGACCCCGAAGACGGCGTCGACGACCGCGTAGGCTCCCGCGAAGACCTCCAGCGCCACGTCGCTGCAACGGCCGACCGGCGTGCGGCAGTCAGCCGCGCCGGCGACCGAGGTGACCTCTCCCCGAGCAGACCAAGCGCACGGATCGAGGACTCCACTGTGCGGACAACAAGAGAACGGCTGCCCTCTCCGAACACGATGGCGTGTTGAATCCCGAGACAGTCGATGAGGTATACCCTCCGTCGGAGCGGGAACCCTACAGCGCGAGTCGAATCGAACGATACGTCGAGTGTGGGTTCAAGTTCTACGCCGACGAAGTGCTCGGAATCGAGGATCCCGATGATGTCGAAGTCGTCCCTACTCCCCTCGAAACCGGGTCGTACGTTCACGATGTCCTCGAACGGTTTTTCGCGGATCTACAGGACGAGACCGAGGATGGTGTCGATCTCACTGACTTTAACCGGGACGACCTGGCGACGCACCTTCGCGAGATCGCCGTTGAGGAACTCCGGGATGCTGACTTCGAGTACGACGGCTTGTTCTACGAACGGTGGAAGGCGGAGCTGTTCGCGGGCCTGGGTTGGGGCGAGAGCGCTCCGTACCAGGCCGGGAGCAAACCCCACGACGCACCGGAACAGGGGTTGTTCGCTACCTTCCTCGACAACGAACTCTCGCGTGACGGCGCCGCTCGCCCACATCTGTTCGAGGCTCCGTTCGGCGAGGGGCTTCTCGACTCGGATGTTGGGCCGTTCACAGTTGAGCGACCGGACGGCTCGACTGTCTCGATTCGGGGATACATCGACCGCGTTGACGTGGATCGGGATGGCGAACAACCGACGCTCACGCTCTACGACTACAAAACTGGTCGAGCACCGTATATGACGAAGACGACCGGCGGCACGAAGTTCCAACTCCCCATCTATCTGCTCGCTGCCGCCGAGGTCGTCGACGGTGACCTGTTCGCGGAGGGCTCGCTCTCGGCGACGTACTATCAGGTGCGACCGCCAAACGACCTCAAGGTTCCACGCGGCGTCGAATCGAAGTTCGATTCAGAGGCCGAACTCCGCCGGTTCCTGAACGATGTCGTTCCGGAGTGGTTGGGCCAGATCGACGAGGCAATCGGCAACGGACGGTTCCACACGACGCTTCTGTCGGCCAGCGGAGCGAACTGCCGATACTGTGACTACCGTCGGGCGTGCGATGTCCGCCATCACCGCAAGCGGGAGTTCGTCGACGAGGTTCACAAGGACGACGCAGCGTACGTTCCGCTCCGTGTTCGCGACGACGAAGACATCGAGGCGGTGATGAGCGATGACTGAGGAACCCGAGGAGATTCAGCTCACAGAGGAACAGGAGGACGCGCTCGTCCAGGGCCGGAACGTCGCGATCACTGCCGGCGCCGGGACAGGGAAGACGACAACGCTCACCGAGCGGTACGTGACGATACTGGCCGAGAACCCGTCACTCACGCCGGAGAACATCGTCACGATCACCTTCACGCGAAAGGCTGCTGCCGAACTGACCGAGCGCGTTCGAGAGGAGGTGTACGATCGGCTCGAGGCTGTCGACTCACCAGAGGCCTACCACCGTTGGCGAAACGTCCTCGACGACTTGGAGGACGGCTACGTCCACACCATTCACGCGTTCTGTACGCGGCTCTTACGAGAACGGGCCGTTGAGGCTCCGGTTCCACTTGGGTTCGACGTGCTCGATGAAGACGGCGCTGCGACACTCCAACGCGAAGTCGTGACGGAGTTCCTCGAACGCAACCAGGACGATGACGACGTCGCGCTCCTCGCTCATCTTTGGGGTCGTGACCAGCTGGTCGATGTACTCGCTGGATTACTCGATGAGCGCCCACAGAGCGAGGCGGTCCTCGAGGAGTGGCGTGATGCGGAGGTCGACGACTACGTCGATATCTGCTGGGAGGTCGTTTGTGATCTCGACGTCGCCGACGCCCGACAGACGCTGTATGCGGACGGACTCCTTGAGCAGCTTCGCACGGTCGCGAACCGCGTCGACCGCGAGGACACTATCGCCGACGAGGACGGCCTTCGAGCTTACCGGACCTTCACCGAGTTCGCGACGACACTCTCGGACGACCCGGAGGAAAGCGATCCTCGCGACTGTCAGCGGGCAATTCTCGAGCTCTACGAGGCCTGTGAGAAGAAGAACGGCGGCCTGTACAGCAGTTCGGGGTACGTCGTCGGTGACCGGGACGATTGGGGTGAGTACGGTGACGTCTACGACGACCTGAAAGACGCCATCGACACGGTCATCGATGCCGTCGAACCGCACGCGGATGCAGTCGAGACGACGCCGGGAGAATTGGAAGCGAATAGCGCTCACTACGCGCTCGCCCTGATGCGGGTCTTCGACGACGTCCTCACAGCCTACACAGCAGAGAAGGACCGCCGCGATACCCTCGACTTTCCCGACGTGATCGAGACGACCCTCGCGTTCCTGCGAGCCAACGATGCGGTCACGGATCGGCTACGAGAGCAGTTTGCGGCCGTGATGGTCGACGAGTTCCAAGACACGGACCCGCGCCAGTGGGAGTTGGTCAAGCTCCTCACGGGCGTCGACGAGCAGACTGCGTCGAACGTCTTCCTGGTCGGCGACGAGAAACAGAGCATCTACGGATTCCGTGGGGCCGACGTGACGACGTTCGGGGCGGCGAGAGCGGAACTCCAGGCCGTCAACGAAGCCCGTGGGGTCGACGACGTCCCCGACAGCGACGCCGAGAGTCCGACCGCGCTCGAACTCTCCGGGAACTTCCGGACGTTGGACGAGCCGCTGTCGTTCCTAAACGAGCTCTTTGAACATCTCTTCCAGCCGGAAGGTGACACCCACGAACCGTACGAAGCGCCACCGCAGGAACTGAGTACGCAACGCGACCGCGTCGAAGATATCGAGGGACTCACCGGGAGTGTCGAGTATCTCGCTGTCCCCGACGACGCCGATACGGCGGCGGAGCTCTTCGGCGACGACCATCCGGTCGCCGGAGGCGCGCTCGATCACACCATCGAAGCAGAGGCGCAAGCGCTTGCTGCTCGACTGACACACCTGTTCGACGATCCGCCGCAAGTCCAAGACCCCGATACGGGTGTCCATCGTGACGCCACTCCTGACGACACGGCAATCCTCCTTCGCCGGCGAACCCATCTGGATCGGTATCAGCGCGCCCTTGAGGAGTACAATATTCCCTACACTGTCGTCGGTGGCGTCGGGTTCTACGATACGCCTGAGGTCCAGGCGCTCACGAACCTGCTTCGAGTACTCGGTGATCCACAGGACGATGTCTCCCTCTACGGGGTGCTTCGGTCGCCGCTGTTCGGATTCACCGATGATCGCCTCGCACCGGCTGTCGCAGTGGCTGATTCAGTGTGGGACGCGCTCGCCGAGACGGACGACCCGCAGCTGTCGGACGCGTTCGATCTTCTTACGACGTGGCGGACCCTCAGCGGCTGTGCGACGCCGTCCGAAGATGGCGTCCTCCCGTGGAACCGCCTGCTGTCCCGGGTGATCGACGACACAGGGTATCTGGCGAGTGTGAGTGCCGACGAACGCGGTCGACAGGCCGTCGCGAACGTCGAAAAGTTCCGCGACCAGGTCCGTACCTGGAGCGAGAACGGTGTTCACACCGCTGCCGGGTTGCTCCATCGGATCGACCGCCAGGCCGAAATCGATCCCCGTGAGGGGAGGCAGATATTCCGGGTGACGCCGAGGGCGTCCGGATTATGACGATCCATTCCGCGAAGGGACTCGAGTTCCCGATCGTCACCGTCCCCGATCTCGGGAGTGACCTCAACTTGGGTCGCTCTGTGGACGACCATGGGTACGTTCGACTCGTGGATGGAACTGATGACGCGCCGCCGGTGCCGGCGGTCGGTGGGCCGAATCCGGGCGATGCGTTCTCCATCGAGAAGACGGCCGTCCACGAGTACGCCGACCGACGGTCGCGTCCTCAGGAGCGGGCGGAGTCGAAACGGCTCCTCTACGTTGCGTGTACACGAACGCGGGATCACCTCCTTCTCTGCGGCACGCACGACATCGACGTCGACGAGTCTGGCGCCATCGAACTCGGCGAGCCTGCAGCCTTCGACGACGCAGACCGGTGGCGTGATTGGTTACAGCCAGCCCTTCTCGACGGAGCCCTCGTTGCCGAGGCGGTTCGGGATGGACAGGCCCGTGGCGAGATGGATGGGGCCAGCTATACCGTTCGCAGGCCGCCGCGCCCAGTAGGCTGGCACACCGACGACCACGCTGTTGATTCAGCGCCGGAGATCTCGATTCCTTCACCGCCGTCGCTCGCGCCGGCGAAACGGATCGCGGCCACGACGCTCGTGAATGCGGTTGCGGATGCGTCTACAGACGGCCACAGTTACTCTCAACGTGAGGAGTCGGCGGGCCTGAGTCCAACGACGTTCGGGACGGTCGTCCACCGGATCAATGAACTCCGGCCACCGAGAGACCAGTGGACCACCCTGATCCGCCGTCTGAGTCGGATGTCCGGTGAGGAGCCGACAGAACCTGACCTCCGCGAAGCTGTCGATCATGCCGCTGATGCGGTCGAATTTGTGGACCAGGTTGAGGCTGATTCCCAGCTCCAAGCGGTTTACGACGAGTATTCTGTTGTCGCCCGAATTGATGAGTCGCGGATTGTCGGTGATATCGACCGGCTGCTCGTCACACCGGATGCCTTCCACATTATCGACTACAAGACCAACGACCTCTCAGCTACGACGTCGGATGAACTCGCAGAACACTATCGACCGCAGATGCTCGCGTACGCTCTCGCACTCCTCCAACATGACCGAAATCGCGACGTACGATCTTCACTCCGGTTTACTGATGCGGGCGTAGAGGAACGGTTCAATTGGGTATCGGATCAGATGCCGGAAATTGAATCTGAACTTCGACCGATGATGGACCTAGTCAAGTAGTCACACGGCTATTCGACAACCAGCTGTTCGCAGAATGGTTTGTAGCCACGACTGATTCTCAATCCAACCTATTTACCTGCTCTGTCAGATACTCTTGGAGGGCGGAGACTGTCTCTTCTGAGACAGCTGAGGCCCCGAAGTCACTCCGATACCCGTGCTTGAGTTCGTCGCTCTCCAAGATCTCCAGTCCATGCTCTAGCTGCTCCCGTAGCGCATCGTCGTCCCCTCGCCGCAGGTGGGGCGTGACAGCGTCAAGGTCGATCTCTTCCGCCACTGCCAGGACGTCCCGAAGGTCTGTTTCCCGGCCGCTGTGGAGTTTTGCTGCCACGAGGACGGCTCCATCGATGACTCTGGCTGTCGTCGTTACTGTGCCCCCGCTCACCTCCTGCTGGTGGCTATGGTCGTACAGGTAGTCGAACGACCACTGTGCCTCGGTCTGGCGGCAGCCGAGTCCGTTCACCAGCAGATCGAAGCCGATCGGCTGCTGCGGTGTGAGCCGCTTCTCGTACTCGATCACCTCGGTGTCGTAGAACCATTCCTTTGCGTGGCTGTCCGTTTCCTCGAAATCCCGCCGTTCGAGGAACTCGACGAAGTCAGCCTTGGAGTCCGGTGCGACGACGATATCGAGGTCCGTTGAGAAGCGAGCATTAAACGCTGAGACAGCGTAGCCGCCGACAAGGACGTACTCGTGCCCCTCCTGAGTGAGGTCCTCGAGCAGTTCGATGAGTGCGTCACTTCGGTTGTGGAAGCTCATGTCTGTGCCCGCTCCGTCTCCCGGTACGTGACGCCGAGGTCGATGTCCTCGTACATCCGGTCGAGCATCGCGAGCGCCGACTGGAACTGGGCGTAGTTCTCACGCATATACTCGATCGTCTCTGCTCTCGGGATAACCGGGTACCCCTCGATGTGCTCAATGTCGAGTGAAGGGCGTGGCTCGAGGATGATGTGCAGCGCCCCGTCCAGCTCGTCTTGGGGCTGCCGCTCGAATGCGGTTGGGAGGTCAAACGACTCGAAAAACGCCTCCCAGTCGTCGACGTCCCGCTCACGGACGGCGAGGAACAGCGGATAGTCGTCGGGCTCGCGACCAACTTGGTAGCCACCCTGTGTCCACACATAGACGGCATCGATCCTTGTGAATGCGAACGGCCAGTCACCGAACTGCGGGATGACGTAGGTCTCCTTGATGGATGGTGGACTGACGCCGGCGCTGGCAGCGACGAGCTCTCGTGCTGCGTCTCTCACGCGGTCATCGACGACTGAGAGGCCGTCATCATAGCGGACGTAGCCTGCGTCTTCGAGACGGTTGACGGCCTGTCTCACCGTCTCGTACGGCGTGTGGAGGTGTTGGGCGACACGACGGATGGAGTCACCACTCTCGATAGCGAGGATGATCTGCGCCGCCGTGTCGTCGAGCACCTCATACATCTTGTAGTTACCAATAATCCGGTAACAGTTAAAAGTCTTACCCGATTGGTCATGAAGCTACGATATCTCCATTCGTCTCGAAGGTAGCCGGGAACCCTGTCGGAACACTAGAAACGAGCATAATGATGTAAACGAACGAAACGAGCACAACGAGCAAAACGAAGGTACTGAACGAAATCTTCGGAACGAATTGATTGAGGAAAAATCAGTGGAATCTGTTCTCGTTGAACGAAACGATAGAAACGAACGTAACGAACGGAGTGATGGCAACGAGTGTGTTTGCTTCAACGAGTGGAACGAACAGTTGGTTTTAACATCGTCGTAATCCTCTCACCGAGTGAAACACCCTCACCGAACGAAACGAACAGAACAAGGACAACGAACGAAACGAACACAACGAGAGAAACGAAGGAAATGACCGACACCAACACTGCACGAATCACCGTGGCGAATCAGAAGGGGGCGCGGGGAAGACAACCGACGTCATTCATACTGGCGGTGCGCTTTCCGCTCGCGGGCACGACGTCCTCCTCGTCGATATCGACTACCACGGGGGACTCACCTGCTCGCTTGGCTACAACGATCTGTACTACGACACCGACCGCACAACGCTGTTCGACGTCCTCGACTTCGACCAGATGGAGTCGGTGAACGACATCATCGTCGAGCACGAGGAATTCGACATCCTTCCCGCCAGCGAGAAGCTCGCGAACAACAAGAACATCCAGACGTTGCTTGAGGCGCCGAAGAGTCGCGAGCGGTTGGAGATGACTCTCGACGAACTCGACAAGGACTACGACTATATCATCGTCGACACGCCGCCCTCCCTGAACGTCCTCACCGACAACGCCCTCGTCGCGACCGGCAACGTCGTCATCCCCGTCATTCCAGAGAAGCTCAACGCCAACAGCCTCCAGATTTTCGCAAAGCAGCTGAGTTCCCTCGAACAGGCGTACGGAGACATCAATCGGCTCGCGATTGTCTGTAACCGTGTCGAGCAGAACGCCGAACACCGCGACACCATCGAGGAGATCAAGTCGGCGTACTCCCTCCCAGTGTACGAGATCCCGAAGCGGACTGACCTCTCTCAGTCAATTGGCGAGGGAGTGTCCGTCTTCGGCTTTGGCAAGGAGAACCAGCGCGTCGAGGATGCACGCGACCTGTTCAACGAGATCGCCGACCTGTTCGACGAGACGTTCGAGAAGACTGCGCCTGAGGAGGTGGAAGCATGACCGACGGCTGGGGCGATGCATCCGGCATCGAGGGCAACTACGAAGAGGAGGACGATGAGTCCGATTCCGGCGAAACGAGTGAGGTGAGTGAAACGGTGGAAACCAGTTCATCGACCGAAACGACCGAATCGACTTCAACGAGTGAAACGAACGAAACGAGCAAAACGAAGACGAACATCAAGGACGAGTGGAACGGTAGGACGATCTACATTCCCGACGATGTCCTCGACGAGATGGAGGATACCTACCTCGAGTCCCAGCTGAAACTCCGCAAGGCGGGCCAGGACGAGTTCAAGAAGAACCGCCACTTCTACCCGCTACTCGTCCAGTTCGGTGTTGAGGCGCTCTCTGAGGCGGATGCCGAGGAAATTCAGGCTCGGCTTTCGGAACTCGGCGACGAATGACCAGCGCAGAGCGAGGCCCGGGATTTTGTATAGCGATATACGATATACATTTTCCTGTAGTACGGAATTCCAACGTTAAGGGGCTCCAGATGCCGGAATTCTTCAGATGGGGCGAATACAGCTAGTGGTCCTGATTATCCCCGTAATCACGACCACTTTGAAGTACCACGCCGCCGTCGGTGAAGCACGAATGCTGCAACCGCCTCACGACGACGCTTCCCCCGGGGTAGAGGCACCAAGACCGGCCCCACAGGACGGTGGAGGGCCGGTGGATGCCTGACCGAACGCTTTCGACGCCGCTCGACGACAGCTTCGAGCGCTACCTCCAAGACAAGGGGAAAGGCCGCGGTGGCGACGGCGGGAACTATCGACGAAACGCTGCACGCGAGCTCGAGCGGTTCGCCGAGTGGGCCGCCGGCGACCGCGGCGCCGACGACTGGACCGGGATCGTCCCCGACGACGTCGACCGGGAGCCGGCCTTCGACGATCTCGACGAACGCGTGTTTCGGGAGTACGCCCGGCATCTCGGTGGAGATCGGGGACTCAAGCAGAACACGGTACAAACCTATTACCGCTATATCTCTGCGTGGTGTGGCTGGTGTGTCAACGAGGGGTATCTCGAAGCGCATTACGCGCAGCGGGCGAGTGCGATGGCGCCGCTACCGGAGGACGACGGTCGCAAGCCCGGTGACCAGCAGGCCTGGACGTCCGAACAGCGCCACGCTCTCACCCGTCACGTCGACGAACGGGCCCGCGAGGTCATCGAGGCGTATACGACACTCCCAGAGGATACTGACCCCATCGATAAGCAGCGAGCGCGCTACACAGCGCTGAAGGCGGCTCGTGACCGGGCGCTGGTGTTCGTTCTCGCGTACACAGCTGTCCGCGTCGGGGAACTGCTCCGGGATCCGAACGACCCGCGCCGGCGCGGCGTCCGCTGGGAGGACCTCTCCCTCGACGACGGGAGTATGGACGTCTACCGAAAGAAACAGCAGTGGGACGCCGCCAGTCTCCCCGACCCGGTGATCTCGCCGCTACGGAGTTACCGCCAGCTGATGGACCCACCGACGGAGCGCTGGCCGGTGTTTCCCACGTTTGACCAACGGACGCTCGCAGGGCTCGTCCAGGATGAGTTTGCCGACCGAGGGGAACGCCCAGAGGCAATTGCTGAGCGGCGTAATGAGTACGCTCGCGACCTCCTGCTGGCGCTCGATGAGGATATGCGGCCACCGTCAATCACGACGGACGGCGCACGGTCGATTCTCCAACGGCTCTCGGAGGCCGCCGAAATCGACATTCCCCATCCGAAACACGATTATCTTGCCCCGCACGGTGGTCGCCGAGGGATGGGGGAGGTACTTGTCCGCGCGTTTGGATACACGGTGGCGGCCCGGTATCTCGATAACTCCGAAGAGATGGTCCGAGAGCGCTACTCGCATATCGAAGCCGGCGAACTCGGTGACGTTGCAACAGAGGCGCTCTCAGAGATTGATGGGTAATTAACGGTTTCCTAGGCACCGAGCTTTCGGCACTACACTCTTCTCAGCTCCTCTCGAACTCTATCGTATGCCTGACAACGTTCTCGTCGCCTTGGACGGCTCCCCGCTTGCCGAGCGTGCCTCACGTACGCACTCGAGACCTTTCCGAACGCCACGATTACCACAATTTACGTCATCAACCCGATCGACTCGGTAATCGATGTAGAGGCCGGTGGCTTGCCAGTCGCAGAGGGCTGGTACGATACGGCCCAGGAGCGGGGGACCGAGATTCACACGACTGCGACGGATCTCGCGGCGGAACACGATATTGTGATCGATACTGTCACTGAAGTTGGGAAACCAGCGCGTGAGATTCTCGACTACGCTGCCGACAACGGCATCGACCAGATCGTTATGGGGAGCCACGGTCGGGCAGGCCTAGACCGGACGTTCCTCGGGAGTGTCGCCGAGACAGTCAATCGCCGAGCACAGATCCCGGTAACCATCATTGGATGAAATCCTCGGCTCGTGTGCCGAGATTAGGATTGGATGAATGCTCGTAGGCTCACCTCAAACGTGAAATCAAACCAAATCATAGGTACCGAGAACGTGGCTGTTACTGAATCACCATCTCTCTCGACGTGTACTATCCACATTGAACGACGAGGTGGTCGTGGCGACGCGGGAGCACGGGCGCTTGAACGACATCTTAGGCGTCTCTCCGGCGTCCACGATGTCGACGTCTCGTTTCGAACAGGGGACGCCCAGATCACCTACGACGGGAGCATCACCTCAGAAGAAACGATTCGAGACGCTATCCGCGACCGCCACGTGTCGATTCAGGACGAATCTGAGACAGCAACGGATGACGTAAGTACCCGCTCGGAACTCAGGCAGGAGGCCGTGTTCGTCGGTCTGACGCTCCTCGGGATGGCAGTCGGCCTTGTGACGGGGTGGCTCGAAGGACCACCGCTCCTCATGTGGGCGGGGTACGGCGTCGCATACGTCTTCGGCGGGTGGTACGGGCTCAAAGGCGCGATCGAGACGCTCCGCCACCGTGCGGTCGATATCGACCTCTTGATGATCGTTGCCGCACTCGGCGCCCTCTCGATTGGCGCACCATTCGAGGGCGCGATGCTGCTGTTCCTGTTCTCACTATCGAACACTCTCCAGCACTACGCGATTGGCCGCTCGCGACGGGCGATCAAGTCACTCGTCGAGATGCGGCCGGACGAGGCACAGGTCTTCCGCGACGGTGAGGAGGTCACTGTGCCCATCGACGAGGTCGCCGTGGGTGACGTGTTCGTCGTCCGTCCCGGCGACAGGATTCCGCTCGACGGCGTCGTCGCGTCTGGCGAGGGAACGGTCGATCAGGCGTCACTCACTGGCGAATCAGTGCCCGTGCCGAAAGAGCCCGGAGATGAGGTGTTCGGCGGGACGATCAATGAGAGCGGCAGCCTGGAGATCGAGGTCACGCGGCAAGCCCACGAGTCGGCGATCAGCCGTCTCATCCACATGGTCGAGCGCGCCCAGAGCGAGAAGGCGCCGACACAGCGGCTCATCGACCGCCTTGAGCAGCCGTACGTCCTCGGTGTGTTCGGGCTCACAATTGCGGCGATCGCCATCCCGCTCGCGCTCGGAAGCGAGTTCACCAGCACGTTCTACCGCGCGATGACCCTGATGGTCGCTGCCTCGCCGTGTGCGGTCATCATCTCCACGCCGGCGGCGGTGCTGTCGGCGATCGCCTCCGGCGGGAGGCAGGGCGTCCTGTTCAAGGGCGGTGAACACGTCGAGACGGCCGCGAACATCGACGCGGTCGCGTTCGACAAGACGGGAACACTCACGCGGGGCGAGACGCAGCTGACCGACGTGTTTGTCCGGGACGGTCTTGGGGACGAGTCACCGACTGCTGACGAACTGCTCTCGCTCGTGGCCGCTGTGCAGGCCCGCTCGGAGCATCACTTGGCTCGTGCGACCGTCTCGGAAGCCGAAGACCGCGCACTCGACGTTCCCGACGCGCGACGGTTTTAATCAGAGGCCGGAAAAGGCGTCCGCGCCGATGTCGACGACGGAATCATCCACATCGGGAATCGGAGTTACGTCGAAACGGTTCTCGAAGACGCTGCAATCGAGGGGCTCGAACCTGGTCTCGATCGGCTCCAGTCCCTGGAGGCGGAGGGGAAAACGAGCGTCCTCGTCGCCCGTGAGCACGGCGACAGTGTCACGGTACTGGGATGGCTTGCGTTCACCGACACGGTCCGGCCGGGGGCTGCAGAGATGATCGAGAACCTCCGCTCGCTCGGCGTGGAGCACATCGTTATGCTGACCGGCGACAACGAACGCGTCGCCCAGCAGATCGCCGACGAAGTCGGTATCGACGAAGTGCAGGCGGAACTGCTGCCGGAAGAGAAAGTGGCAACCATCGACGATCTGGTTGAGCGATACGAGAACGTGGCGATGGTGGGTGACGGTGTGAACGACGCACCCGCGCTGGCGACGGCGACGCTCGGGATCGCCATGGGTGGCGCCGGGACCGACGTTGCCCTCGAAACGGCTGACGTCGTCCTGATGGGCGACGACATCGGGAAGATTCCGTACGTGCTGGGACTCGGTCGCAGGACGCGCCGGACGCTGACAGTCAACCTCGCAATCGCCTTTGGTGCGATTGCGCTGATGGTTGGCACGATTCTGTTACGTGGTATCCCCTTACCGCTGGCCGTGGTCGGCCACGAGGGTTCGACGGTCCTCGTGTCCCTGAACGGGCTTCGATTACTCGGATTCCACGAATAACGATCACTAAAGGCGACGAATGAACCGATGGCGCCGATCAGCAACAGCTAGTGTCGTCGGGAGTCCACTCGCATGCATTCCCGGTAGTGAGGTCGTTCTCGTCGATATATGCGGACAGACAGGCGTAGTTACAGAAATACGTGGGTGAGCCACACTCGTCATCGCAATCGCGGACGCAGATTGGATCGTGGTCGAAAATCCGGGATTCACAGTACGCACATGTCTCGTCTGTTTCGGGTGTTGGACAGTCGTCGACATACTCGTGCTGAGGAGATGCCCACAGAAAACGTTTCTTCGGGCTGTGATCGGTGAAGGAGTCTCGATCACCCCTCCTCCTCGAATTAGCAGTCTTCCCACCACCTTTTCGAACAGCGTTGAAGACAGTCTCCTGTTACAAATCCTCAGGTTTTGGTTCGCGTCGTCCGTCGATACCCTTCGTACAGGGCCGGTAATCCGAGAGGAAGTGCGAGGATTCCAAACCCGAGAAGGGCATATCGGTCTCTATCCTGATGTCGCACGACGAGGATAGTCGTGACGATGCCGAATAGCGCAATGACGTATGCGGTGTTGCTCCAGAGCACGTTGTAGGTCGAACAGTACAGCCAGCAAACGAACGTGTAGGCCGGGGCGTTCCAGGTTGGTGGATTGAGTTTCGGCCAGAAGAACCGACAGTACGTGGTCCAGCCCAGCATCGCGACGGTCGGCAACCCGACGAGCCACACCGCAGCCTCACGGTTCCCGTCGCCGTATCGCCGGTATCCAGCGAGGAAGAGCGCGGGAAAGCAGAAGACCCACAGCCAGATGCCGATCGTGTAGGTGACTGGCCAGTGTTCGATTCTCGGCTGTTGTATCGGAAGTCGCAGCGACGGAGGAAGTGTAGCCCAGGGGAACGATGGGTCCGGGACGGGATTGGTGAAGAGGGCGACGAGACAGAAGACTGTCCCAAGTAGAAGCCCGAAGAGCCCAGCTGTCGTGTACTTCTCTAACCACAAGGGAAGCAACGAAGATGGTGTCGTTTTTCCAGTGGTTTCCATCGTTGAGGGGTTCTGATTCAGGTCTCGCGTTCGAGGAGGTCTTTCCGCTGTTCGTATTCCTCATCCGTGAGATCGCCGCGAGCGTACGCTACACGGAGTTCCTCGAGTGCTCTATCGCCGGTCAACGACGACCCAGCACCGCCGACGAGACCGCGATAGAGAAGGTATCCGATGCCGATGAGGACGACGAGCCAGACGAGCATCATCCCGATGCCCCACAGTGGGGAGAGGCCGCCAGCTATTCCGCCGCCCCACCACCAGCCCATCATCCCCATCATCGGCATCGCAAATACCATCATTAGCAGCGGGAACAGGACGATTACTGCGAGGACTATCAGTACGATGCGGAGCAAACCGTCGGACGTGCGCTCTGTCGACATGTGAACCACTAGTGGGGTTCGTCGACTGCGTTCATAAAGTTGGTCAGCCGCCAGTACTGCTCCAGTAATAGTCTTTGATTTGAGGGCAACCGATACGTTGCTCCGTGTCTTTAGGATGAGTCCCCCAGCAGTAGGGCACGACGTCAGGCGACTATTGTACGTCGGCGATCCACAGTCGTCAGAATCTCCCCACGCACAGGCCCTGACAGGCATCAGTTCTCTTGATTCTGTACCAATCGTTCACGGCGTCGTTGGAACTCCGTTTCGTCGATCTCGCCGCGGGCATATCGACGTTTGAGGGTTTCCATCGCGGAATCGTCACTCTCTGGAGGTGCATCACCTCGCCCGAGTGCCCAGTAGAGGAATCCGCCGACCAGCCCCAGCATTCCGAGTGCCCCGCCGACGAACGGCAGCCCGCCGAACCGGCCACCGTTCCGCCCATTCATCATTCCAGGACCAGACCCCATCCCAGGGCCCATCATTCCGCCACCGGAGGTCCCACCATCTCCGGTGCTGGACCCATACGCTATCGCGCCCTGTTCGACGATCGCGTCGCTTTCGGGCACGTCGCCGTCCAGAATCGGACTCTCCTCGGCTGGACCGCCGGGGCTGCCGACGACGATGCGACCGACCATCCCGATTGACTTGTGTGGGACGCAGTAGTAGTCGTACGTGCCTGGCTCTTCGAACGTGTACTCGAAGGCTCCCGACGAGATGGTTCCACTGTCGAATGCGTTGGTGTCGGCCGGAATCCGGTTCTCGTAGGCGGTTGCCGAGTGGGCTCCGGCCGCTAGCTCGAAGCGAACTGTCGTGCCGGGTTCGACGTGGAGTCCGATCGGGTCGAAGTAGTTGTTCCCCATCTCGACGACGGGCGTCTCCTGTGCGGCGACTGGCTGGGTGAATCCCGCACTTGCGACTGTGCCGGCACCGAGCGCTCCTAGGAACTGGCGTCTACTGTAGTCCGTCATTGTATTGTTTTGACTTCTGTTATCTGCGGATGATGCTGGTGAGTCGGTGCGCGAGGCCGGGCGATTGCTGGCCGGCGCTCTCGATAGCTGCCTCTAGGTCGTCACGGTCGACGATTCCGATGAACTCGGCTGTCTGTTCCCCGTTCGCGTACACAAGCGTCGTTGGCGTCTTTCGAACACCGTACTCCTCGGCCGTCTCCAGATCGGTCTGGATGTCGACCTCGCGAAATTCGACATCCGGATACGCATCTTCGATGCCTTCGTTTTTCTCTCGTTGCGTTGCGCACGCCCCGCACGTCTCCTGTGTGAACAGGATTACTTCCGTCATAGTAGCTAGTAGGGCCTTGTTTCTTTAGCACATTTCTGTTCACATCCGAAAGCTGTGAGGGTCACAGATTTCGGAATACAAGGAAGCGGATGTGAGTAACGCCGGAGTTGGTGGTCAGGGCGTCACTCCGAACGTTCGAGCTTGTTCCGACGCGTCTCAAACTCTTCCTCGGTGAGATCACCGCGGGCGTATGCCATACGCAACTCCTCCATTGCAGGATTCCGCGACGACTGCGATTCGGTCACGCGACGGAAGACGAGATATCCTCCACCGAGCAGGAGGAGGAGGAAGACCAACTGAACGAGCATCCCGACGAGTGGCCACCAGCCGCTGGTCGTCCCGTATCCGCCCATCATTCCACCGTAGCCCATCATCCCGCCGAAGCCCATCCCCATTGTGAGCAACGGGAGCAAGATGATCGCTCCGAGGATCAGGAGAACGATGGTCGTGGTGTCGAGTTGGTTCGATGAAGACATCGAGATCAGGCCTCCGACGTAGATCCAGGTTCGTCGGTAACGCCCGAGAGAACACGCTCGAAACGCTCGTTGACCTCGGTCGCGATGGAGTCGAGCGCATCGTTGTCCACGATACCGACCAATTGCTTTGGATCAACGGCACTCACAACGATATCGCCGTCATCGGTTTCGTAGACGATGACGTTACACGGGAGGAGTGCGCCGAGTTCGATTTCTTCGGTCAGTCCTTCGTATGCCAGCGGTGGATTGCATGCGCCGAGAATGCGATACTGGCGGAATTCTTCGCCGAGTTTCTCCTTGAGCGTCGCCTGGATATCGATGTCACAGAGGACGCCGAATCCTTCGTCTTTGAGCGCAGCACTCGTCGTGTCGACGACATCGTCGAACTCGCCAGTGGCTGAAGTCTGTATTGTGTATTCCATGTAATATTATGCCCCGTCCACGGGGTTAACGGTTGGGTGCCGTAACGGCGGGCGTTGGGAGTGTGATGTATCGGCTGGACAGCAGCTGTTCCAGTCATCCGGTGCGTTCGAGCTGTTTTCGCCGTCGATCGAATTCATCGTCCGAGAGCTCCCCGCGGGCGTAGCGCTCACGGAGAACCGACAACGACTGCTCGTCATTCCCACCGGATCCTCGATTGAGGAGCGCATAGACGAGGTAGAGCGGAACGGCGATGAGGAGCCCCATCCAGAGGAGTCCCCAGAGCCCCATCGCTCCGCCGAAGAGGCCCCAGCCGCCGCCCATCATGCCCCCGACGTAGCTCCCACCACCATGGGCAGCAGCCGTTCCAGTCGCCGCGACCAGCAGCGGGACGGCGAGCATCGCGAGTTGACGAGCAGTGCGTCCGATGTGAGTGGTGGGTTGCGTCATTATCTTGCGTTGGTGAATCGCGGTGTTCAGTTGGAGCGATCGAAACGGTCAGGGCCGTCAGCAGTGGCCCTGCCCGTACATCCCGCCGTCGTGGTCGTCGTCATCCCCGTCGTGGTGTTCCTCGTCAGCCATGTCCTGGGCCATCTCGTTGACGGTCACACCCATGTGCGACTCCATCCACTCGACGCTACCAGGGCCCATGTGTTCGGTCATCTGTGCCTCCATCCAAGTGGCCCATTCATCTGCGGTGGTATTGTCCGTGGGCGCGTCGTCTGCGGTCGTGTCGTTGCCGTGTGCGCTAACCACGGGGGCGGCGAACGCGAGTCCGACAATCGCGAGCGCCACGAGCAGCCAGCGGCCAAGTTTGAAGTTGGTCATTGTCTTTCTCCTCGGTTACTCGTAGGACTGCTCGGGAGTTATCGACGTGGGTATGAATCCGCACAGGAGAACGTTCGAGAACGTGTATAGAGCGCCCTAACCGTTTTTCAGGAAACGGAACGTTCATCCGGCTCGAATTCGCTGGAATAGCACTCGATCCTTCTCACGGGACAGGACCACGACCACACGGACGGCAGCCTGAACGATCCGAAACCGAGGCTTCAACCGAGTCACTCGACGTATCTCACGATACGTGCCATCCCTGGATCGAGATGGTACAGGTTGTGACAGTGGAACAACCACCGGCCGGGATTGTCGGCGTGGAAGTCGATCGTCACCTGCCCTCTATGCCCGGGGACGATGACTGTGTCTTTGATCGCGTTGCCGACCTGAAGAAGTGGCCGTGGAGGTGCATCGGGTGAACGACCGGGCTCTGGTTGGTCATCCGAATCCGGACGTGTTCGTCGGGCCGAATCTGGAGTGGGTCGGCGTCCGGGTAGGCCTGTCCGTCTATCGTCCACGTATAGGACTCGCCGGGAGCGACCGGGTCTTGCGTCACGTTTGGCACGCCGTCGACCGGGTTCGGAACGGGGACTCCGTGCCAGTGAATCGTCGTCTCTGCCTGGAGGTCGTTAGTCAGTTCGACGCTGAGCACGTCACGCTCCTAGACGCGTAGCTCCGGTCCTGGGAATTCACCCTCGTACATCCCGTTGGTCGTCGATGTCTCAGGAGCTGGTCGAATCGTCCCTGACGCTGCAGTGGGGCTGACGGATCTATCTGGGTCGGACGTGACTGTCGAGCGTGGCGTCACCTCACGACCCCCACCATCGTCGGTGCCCGGGAGTTGGCCGGCACAACCCGCGAGCGCTCCGAGGGTGGTTGCCCCCGTCAGTTGGAGGAGCCTGCGGCGCGAGAGCGACCGTTGTTCTCTATGCGGCACAGTTGTTTGGACCCAGTTCAAGTTCTGTCGCCTCGCCCTCGTCGTCGACGGTCTCTTTGCCGGTGTTGATGGCGATGACCCGCTCGTAGTTCGGGGGCTTCTCCGGGGCATCCTCGGTCAATCGCTCGATGAACGCTTCGCGATCGAGCTCGAGGAATCTAGTTCCTCGCGCAGATCGCCAAGTTGGGCCTCGAGGGTTCGCCCGGTGAGCCGTTCTCGTAGCGCCCGTCACTCGTGACGGTGAGGTGACCCGGCAGGATCGTCGTGTCGTCCGGGAGGTCGAGGATGGTCTCGTGGAGTGAGTCGTACAGCAGTTCGGCCCCCGGGAGGCGTCGTCATCACCGAACTGGAGTTCCGTCCGCCCGACGGAGTCGACGAATAGCGTATCGCCCGTCAACAGGAGTTCGCCGTCGACGAGGTAGTTCATCATCTCGGAGGTGTGACCCGGCGTGTGCAATGCCTCGATTTCGACGTCGCCGACCTCAATGACGTCTCCATCCGATAGCGGTTCGTATTCGTACTCGACGCCGCGCTCGCTGGCCCCTTCGCTGAGGTAGTAAGGCACGCCGACCTCGGCGGCGAGTGTCGAACTGCCCGAGATGTGGTCGGCGTGGACGTGCGTATCGAGCACGCGTGGTGGAGAGTCCAGCGTCCTGGGCGGCGACCTTGAACTGGTCGGTCTGTCTGGTCGCATCGACCACGACGGCCGCGTCCGCCCCTTTGGAGCCGACGACGTAGCCGAGACAGCCCTTCGCTCGGCGCTGAACCTGCCGAACGACGAGGTCGTCGCTGGCTGTCTCGATAGGGACGACCTCGTAGAGTTTGCTCCACTCCTCCATGCCGCCAGTGACGACCGAGAGATCGTCGTAGCCGTGGTCGTCGAGGTCGAACGCGAACGGCGTCGACGTCAACCCCTTCCCGCAGATAGCGACCACCGGCTGGCCGTCGACCAGTGCGTTCACCTCGTTCAGTTGGTCCTCGCTCAAGCCCTCGTCAGGGTCGTACGGAACGTTCTCCGCGTCGCGTACGTGCCAGGCCTCGAAGCTGTCTTCAGGACGCACATCGATGAGCGTGAACTGTTCGTCGGCGTCGATCCTGTCCGCGAGCTGTTCCGCAGTGATGTTCTTGACCATCGTATCTCACCTGTGTCGTGTGGTGTCCTTCGAGTTCGCCGCTCGACGTAGCTTTCGCGTACGCTGTCGCCATCAGCGCTTTCGGTTACGTCCTTCTTCAGGGAAGGAGTTCCCACGAGGAATCAAGGACGTCTCGCAGTATGCATCACCACCCTGATAGTCGACGCCCGGTTGGATGAACGGATACGGCCCGTCCGCGGGCGTGTTTGGGCTCGACCGCCGTCGTCCGCGGTCTCGACCAGCCCCATCACCTCGTAGTCGACGGGCGAGTGTTCCTCGAGATACTCGACGATGACGTCGACCGGTATCGTCCCGCTGTCGACCTCGACGTCCTGGAACGGGAATCCACAGTTTCCGAGGTCGCGTTCGGGATCACCGGGCCGACGGAACGTCGCCACCGAGTACGTCTCCTCGGAGTCGACCGGCTCGCCGTCGATCCGCATCTCGACAAGGCGACGGCCACGCTTCGCGGTCGGATCGACGGTCACCTCGACGTTCGAGGAGAAGTTGCGGACGCGGCCGTCCTCCTGGTCGTAGGGGTACGGCGTGAAGTTGTCTTCGAGGAACTCCTCCATGTGGTTCGTGAGTTGCTGGCCGTAGGCGACACCACGGGCGACGGGCGTCGCCATCGGGAAGAACGTGTACAGTTCGCCGAGCGTGATCTCTCCGGGCGGGATCGCAGTCCCGTACCGGAACCCGTGCGAGACGGCGAGATCCGTGTCGAAGTGTGCCTGCAGTGCGTCGTTGAACAGCGTGTTCCACGCGCTCGAGGAACGACTGCCGGTAGAGTGGTTCTTCTGTCCGGCCGACGACCGTATCGAGGGCTTCTCGAGCGTGCCGGCTCCACGTTCGAACCCGGGGCCGTCCTCAAGGAACGGTGCACGCACGGCTTCGACTGTCTCCTGCGCATCGGCGTCTGGTTCCGGCGTCTGCTCGCCGTTCTCGGTCAGACAGTAGAGATGATGACGGAACTGTATCTCCCCGTTTCGAACTCGGAGATCCACACGGCCGAGCGCCTCGCCCATCCCGGACTCGACGACGACCGTCTCGGTCTCCTCGACGACGATCGGGTCGTAGGTGTACTCGTGGGTGTGCGCGCTGAACATGACGTCCACGCTCGGGCAGTCCTTGGCGGCCTGGACCATCCACGAGAGGCCGATCTCGGTGACCGCGACCACGACGTCGGCACCGTCCTCGCGGGCGGCCTGTGCGGACTCTTCGAGGAGCGCGGGATGCTTGCCGAAGCGGTACTTTCCCTCGGAGAATGCGGGTGCCATCCGGTCGACGTAGACGTTCGTCATCCCGACGACGCCCACGGGGAGTCCGCCGACATCGAGGATGCTGTATGCGTCGTACAATCGCTCGTCGGTCTCCCAATCGTAGAGGTTGTTCGCGAGAATCGGGGCGTCAAGGTCGCCCATCAGTTCTACGAAGTTGTCATCCTCAGCGGCTTCGTTCGAGTAGTCCCAGTTGCCGGGGACGTAGATGTCGGGCGCGACGTGGTCGTTGATGGGGTCGAGCATTGCTCGCCCGTCCGTGTAGGTGGTCACGGCAGAGCCGTGGAACGTGTCTCCACTCATGAGCGTACAGACGTCGTGGTGCTCGCGGAGCTCGTCGAGTTTCGCTGCGAGCAGGGGATCCCGCCGCCCCGCTCGATGACGCGGTCGTCGTCTCCGAAGTCGAAGTTCGGCTTCGACGTTGGATTGTCGTAGTAGACCTGGTGGCGCGGCGTTAGCTGCCCGTGGAGGTCGCTGACGTGAGCGAAGACGGCGTCGGGGGCGCCCGCACCGTCGCTGGCAGGGTCGCCACCGAGGGACGTCCACTCTCCGAGTGCCGTGGTATCGTTCATCGTGACGGGAGTACAGCTATGTGCTCCTACTGTTCATGATTTGGGGTTGATATTTGAAAATCAGACATGTATTCGCCAACATTGCATCGCAGAAGACCGGACTCCATATCCGAGAAGTACACTCCCGAGTTGGACACACAAACTTGGCCTCGATCTGAGAGCGATTGCGAACTATGGCCGGGGACGTCTCCCTTCGGCTCACCGGGGTGATTATTAAAGTAGGAAGCCGTGCCACCCTCCACACAGATGCGCCCACTGCCTCGTTCGTGGAGGCGGTATCGATGACGACTAACTGGGTAACGACGGGGATGTCTGCAGTCGTCATCCTCTTCGCGGCCGCCGTTCACGGTATTGCCGGGTTCGGCTTCGCGCAGGTGTCGATGGGCATCATGCCGCTGTTTCGGTCGCCCTCGAGCGCGTCGATCATCTTCACGGCGACGGCGGTGGTGGCCAACGCCCGCGTCTGGTGGAGCGTCCGGGACGCGTTCGACTGGGAGAAGTGGATCGTCCCTGTCGCTGGGCTCGTCGTCGGGATGCCGCTCGGTATCTACGTGTTCAGTGGGTTCGACGCGGCACAGATGCGCGTCGCTATCGGAGGGGTTCTCGTGTTAGCGGTTATCGTCGTCGGCGCGACCCAGCAACTCGATGTCGTTACGGACTGGATCGAGGAGAAGGACTACCGACCGGGGAAGATAATTGGCGCGACGGCCGGGCTGCTCGCCGGAGTCTTCGGCGGCGCCGTCGCCGTTCCCGGCCCGCCGATGATCGTCTACGGGGCCTTCATGTCGGCGAGCGGGTTCTGGAGCGACGAGGAGATGAAGGCCACGTTCACCGCCTTCTTCGGAACGCTCATGCTGTATCGCCTCGGGAGTCTCACCTACACAGGAGACGTGACGATGCCGCTGATGATCGAGGCTGCCGTCGCCATTCCGATGGTGTTCGTCGGCTCTTGGATCGGCGTGTACATCTTCGACAACATCCCCGAACGCATCTTCCAGTGGGTCGTACTGGGGCTACTGACCGTGAACGCGGTCGTCCTCCTATATACGGCAGTTCCGGAGCTCTAACCGCATTCAGCTGCTCTCTGTACGAGGATTCCGGTACCCCCGCTACACTGGTTGTCGCAAAAAACATCATCGCAACAGTGCTGATTCGCGTGCTATTCGTGCGTCGGTCAGGCGCTCATCATGTTCCGACAGCTCTCGGCGCATTCCTTGAGGACCTCGGCACAGACCTGGCAGTGCTGGGCATCGTGACGCTCACATTCTTCGGCACACTCCTCGCAGACGCCGGCGCAGGCTTCAGCCAATTGCGCGCTGTAGTTGGAGTTGCGAGCCATGAATCGGGCATGCAGCGACGCGATATCCGCGACATCGCGACAGAGCCGAGCACACTCTTCCATCTCCTCGTCGCCGAGGCACTCGTCGGCACACCACTCACAGACCTCAGTGGCTTCATTGCAGATCTCGATGCACTCGCGCTCTTCCTCGCTCAGGTGATCGATCTTGGAGACTGTTTCTGCAAGTGACATTGTACGTCACCGTACGAGGCCCTTCAGTTCATCGGCCTGCTTGCCCTTGCGGGGCCATACCATATCTGGTCGCCAGTAGCCGTCGAAGAGTGTGGGCACACCGCGCGGGAACGCGAGGTTCTGATGGCCTGGGCTCGGACAGCCTGAGAAGCCAACGGGCGCGATGGAACTCGATCCCAGTATACGGTGGCGGGAGAGCGTTGTGGGGGTCATAGCTCTCCTTTTCTGGGAGCCGAGGATCGGCTCTCTGTGAAGACGGTGATACACGAATGTCGCTTGTCTCGGGTGCAAGCACCCACGACCACGGTTCCGAACAGTTCTGGATCTGCAGTAGCGATTGCTAGTTCGCCTGTTTCTGTTCTAAGTCGTCGCTCGGATAGATGCGATACGTCCGCCCTTGGCGCTCGCGGTACAGGAGGCCGCGCTTCTCGAGAGCGCTCACCGTCTGACTTACTTTGCTCTTCGAGAAGTCCGAGCGATCCCTGAGTTCGATCTGTGTGATGCCAGGTGAGGCGATGACTGGTTCGAGGATACGGCGTTCATCATCCGGCAGGAGGTCTAACACACGAGCCTGTGGCTGAGACTCCGGACTGATGGATCCATTCGATTGGAGAGCTACCTCTGGCGATTCGGCACTCTCTGGATCGGTCGGATTCGCCGTCTCATTCTGTGGGCGGTCGTTTACGTCTATACTTGTGACCTCATCCCGAATCACGAGATACCCCCCACCGATG
>NZ_JBHSZA010000002.1:0-16824 GCF_042663985.1 Haloplanus sp. GCM10025708 | reverse complement strand
GCCTACGATTACACCGAGAGTTCGGGGGCGCTGTACGAGGGCGGCCTGTGCGCGGCGTGTTGGAGCGATCTGGTTCGGTTCATGGCCGAGGACCCCTGCGACCGGAGGTGGGCAACCGCATGACCCATCGGTTCGGGGGTTTTAAGACGGGTCCTGTGGAAACGGAGGGACAAGCACAGCTAACGAATGAGTTGAAAGCCGAGGGAAGGAACCGCATCCCCCAGCATGGAACCTGTGGGTGTTTCTTCTCTCCCGGGAGCCTAAAACGTTTTCGAACGGGAACTAATCCGTTTAAACGGGCACTAAGGCGACTGGTCCCGGGCCCCGACCGCAGGCGGCTGCGTGCGGTCGCTACGCCCACGATGGACGATAGACACGACACCGACGGCGGACGAACAGACGACGAGTACCCGCGGCGAAAAGGGGGCGGCCAATGACGCCCGACGTCGACGCCGAGACGTGGGGGCGACTCTTCGACCGCCTCGACGACGAGGCACCCCCGCGCTCGAAGTCGCGGAACGCCTCGCCGACGCCCTCGATCTCTCGGTGGCCGACGCGCAGGCCGCCGTCTACGACGCCATCGACGCGGACCTCCTCGAAGAGGACGGCGAGGGCTTCGGCGGCGTCTCGCTCGCTGCGGAGGGTGGTTCTGCCGACGATACCCCTACCCTCACGGGGTGGAAACCGCCGAGGAACCACCTGTTAACGGGCGAAAACAGGCTCTCGACGCTTTCGAGGTGGCTATGGATTACTTCCACGACCGCCTCGACGACCCGATGGGACTCGGTGAGGGACGCACCGCCCGCGAGTATCTGCGCGAAGAGCGTGGGTGGTCCGACGAAACTATCGACGCTGCCGGCCTCGGATGGGCACCGACCGGGGATACTGCACTCCTCGACCATCTCATGCGGCAGGGATTCGACCGCGAAGCCATCCTCGGAACGGGGCTGTTCTACGAGAACGGGCTTCGCCCCCACTTCCGCGGCCGTGTGGTCTTTCCGTACTTCGACGTCGACGGGCGTCCGGTGTACGCCATTGCGCGGACGGTCGACCACCCGGACGACCACCTCGACGCCGGGCAGAAATACATCAAGGCCATCAAGACCAAGGACCATTCCGTCGTCGACGAACCGATTTACGGCCTCGGTTCGCTCGCCGAAGGCGATGGGCCGATTTTGATAACCGAAGGTGTGGCCGACGCGATTACGGCCCATGCGGCAGGCTATCGGTGCGTCTCACCGGTGACGACGCGATTCAAGCAGAAACACCTCGCTCCGCTTCGAGAGGCTCTCGCGGAATACGACGCGGACGTGTACGTCGTGCAGGACGCCGAGCGGCCGACGTCCTCGCTCTCCGAGGATGGCGAGCTGCACGTCGAACAACATCCGCCGGGACTTCGTGGAGCGCTCCAAACCGCTGCATGGCTCACCAACCACGACGTCGACGCCTACGTCGCCGAGCTCCCACGGCCCGGGCTCGACAAGGTCGACCTCGACGACTACCTCCAAGGATGGGGCGGCCTCGAAGCCGTCCTCGCGAGTTCCAAGCCGGCGAACGAGCATCCTGCGTTCTCCGAATCCGAGATCGACGACGAGGGCGGGGAAGATGGCAGCGATACCGAGGGGAGTGACGACTACAACCGTCGCTCGAATCGGTCGGCGCTGTTCGATCTCGACATTACCGACGTGACCGGCCTCGACGCCGGAGAGCGGGGAAGAGCCCGCTCGGCCATCACGGGAACAGCGAGGACTATTTCACCGTCTACGAGGAGGGGACGGAAACGAAAGCGGCCGACCACAAGTACGGGACGACATACACCCCCTCACTTTCCTGTTGGCCGACGCACCCGACAGTTCGCGGTCGGCGGCGAATCCAGGTGGCAGCCTCGACAGTGACCGCGAACTGTTCACGGCGTGGATGCACGCGAAGGACGAAGGACATATTCCAGCGGACGACCCTGTACCCTACCGCGCTCTCCTCGGCGTGGCAGTTGACGATGGCCTCGTCGACGAGGACGACTTAGTTCGTCGGGATAGCGAAACCGGAGACGTCGTCGAGGACGGCACGGCGACCGGGACGTATCGGGCTCTTCCCCCAGGAACGTACGGCGACGTCCTCGCTCACGTCCGCGAGGCGTACGGCGTCGATCCGGGACGCGAAGAGCAATCGGAGAGCGACGACAGCGGCTACGACGACGACCCGCGCGAGGTGGATGCAACGGTCGACCCACGGCGGGCGTGGGCGGCCGGACGCGTCACGCCCGACGACGTCGACGCCGACGACCTCCTCGCGGCCGGAGAGACGTTCGCCTGCCCCGACTGTGCGAAGAACGTCGACGTCGTCCGCGCCGTCGCAATCGCCGAGGGGCTTGTCGAGACGTGTGACGAACCACTCGACGCCGCCTACCCCGAGGCGTACCGCCTCGCTCGCGACGACTACGACGCGCCGCTCCCCCAGTACTACACGACGAGCGACGCAATCGCCGAGTTCGACGCTGTGCTTTCCGTTATCGGCGAAGTCGGATTCTTCCACCTCGACGCCGACGCGCTTCGGTCGAACGTGACCGAGGAGGGCGACGACGTGGGGGGCGAGGCCGTCCGCGCGCTCAATCCGGCGTGGCGTGAGAGCGAGAGCGAGGCGTCGGTGTTGGTGTTCCCCAGCGGGACCGTGTGGGACGCCGATACCGAGCGAACTATCGACGCGCTTCGGTTCGTCGCCCTCGACGCCGGGGTTATCGACGACCCGAGCGACAGTCTAAGCGGCGGGCGATTCACGACCGCCTACCGCCTCGCCCGCCGCCACTACGGCGCGCCGCTCCCGCGGTGGGAACCCGCCGAGGACGGCGAGCGGGCCGTGACGCCGATGCTCCCGCCGAGCGAGGACCTCGTCGACGACCCCGAGGCGGTGGCCGTCTCGCGTGACCGCCTCGACGAGGCCCGCGCCGAGGTGGAGGAGTTAGTCGGTGAGGTGAGCCGCGAAGACGGC
Organism: Haloplanus sp. GCM10025708; assembly: GCF_042663985.1. Taxonomy (NCBI): domain Archaea; kingdom Methanobacteriati; phylum Methanobacteriota; class Halobacteria; order Halobacteriales; family Haloferacaceae; genus Haloplanus; species Haloplanus sp. GCM10025708. The sequence goes on along the minus strand of NZ_JBHSZA010000002.1, from coordinate 13,839 downwards.
ACGCCGAACGTCGTGCGGACGCTCCCGGCGACGGGGAAGACGACGGCGACCGTCAAGAACGCGGCCGACCAGCCGACGTCGTACCTCGCACCGCGGAAGGAACTCCAACAGCAGGCCCTCGACAAGGCCGACCGCTGGGGCGTCGACGCGCGAGTGCTGCCGGTGTTCTCCGACGCTCACATCGACGGCGAAGTGCTCACGCAGGCCGTCGGATACGTCCGTCAGAACGGCAAGGACACGCTCCGCGACCGATGGACGATTCGCGGTGGCGTGTGTTGCGAGGAGGGCGAGCTGTATATCGGCCCCGACGAGGAGGAGGAGTCGGTCGATCTTGACCGCGCGACCTGTCCGACGGCCGACGGCGAGCACGGGGAAGCGTGGGGGCTCGCCGTCCACGTCGCCCGGAAACTCGGCTACACGCCCCGTGAGATTCACACGAAGGCGAAGGCCCTGTTTGGGGCGGAACTCCCGTGTTGCGAGGGCGAAGAGCGCTGTACCTACTCCGAGGGGTGGGACCACGTCGCCGACCCCGAGAATCCCGCCGATCTCCTCGTCGGGTCGTACGTCCACGCCCACGTCGAGAGCGTTCGCACCTACTACGAAGAGGGCGACGGTCAGACGCTTCGCTCACCCCGAACCGTCGTCCTCGACGAGTATCCCGGCGAGGCGTTTAGTCGGGAGTTCGGTGAGGAAGCCCTCGACTTCGCAACGTGGTTGGCGAGTACCCTCCGCGAAGACGTCGAGGACCAACGCGACGCTATTGAAGCCGACTTGTGGGGCGACGAGTGGGTGCGCGCGTGGTTAGATGGCGAGGCTGCCGAGGAAGTCGACAGCATCGCCGAAGCCGTGAGCATCCTCGAAGCCCGCGCCGAGGCCGCCGACGCGGCGGAGGCCGCCGACGCGATTCTCGACGAAGTGAGCCACGACCGCCTCGACGACCTGGACGTCTTCGACCCACTGTCGGCCCTCGTCGACGGCAGCGGCGAGCTGCGCGACGTCTACGAAGCCGTGACCGACGCCACCGACGTCCCGCCCGACCACCCGGCAGCGGGGCTCTTGCGATGGGTCGACGACGCTGTCACCGGCCGCCTCGCGACGGCGCTTACGTTAGGTGAAAGTGAGGAAATCGAGATTGCCGCGCTCCCCGTCGACGGCGACCTTCGCGCTCTCGTCGCGGAGGCGGTCGAGGCGGCGGAGGAAGGCCGCGGCGGGGCGGCGAGCATCCTCGAAGCGGCGGCGACCGCCCTCCAGGGCGGCGAGGACGGCTGTCGTGAGCTTGCAGTGTGGGCGGACGATGGATACGCCCACCCCGACGCCCACCACCTCCTCACGGCTCTCGCGGCCCCCAGCGAGGCCGCCCGAGCGACGACGCTCTCGACGTCGTCGTGGGCGTTCGACCCGGCAGCGACCGACGGCACTCGCGTCGACAGCGTCAAAACTGGCGAGCGGGCGACGACCGTCGTCGACCGGAACGGCCACGGCGCGATTCTCCACACGCCGCCGTCGCGAGCGTCCGGCGGCGAGGGGGACGCTCCCTCGTCGGCCTCGACGCAACGGCCCGCGCCGCACTCTGGCGCGTCGCTCTCGGCGAACACGTCGAACTCGCAGATATTCACGACAGTGCGCGCGAACGCGCCGAGTTCTTGGAGGACGTGCTCGGCCTGCGCGTCGTGCAGGCGAGTGACCGACCACGGCCGTACGAAGGCGACCCGTCGGGGAAGGACCTCGACGGCGACGTCGCGCTCATTGAAGCCCTCAGCGAGGATTACAGCGGCGTGCACGCCCCCGGCAGCGGGGCGACGACCCGACGCCGGTCGGGAAGCCCGCCGTTATCACGACGAAGGGCGTGCGGAACGTCCTCGAAGACGACGACCGTCTCGACGGCGTCGTTTCGGCGTGGGAGAACTATGGCAACGTGACGGGTGCGAACGACCTCGGCGGCCACCGTCTCGCTGCCCTGCTTGGAAGCCAGCACTTCGGCGACAACGCGGTCGAACGGTTCGCCGCGCTCGCCGGCGAGGAAGTCGATACGTCCCGCCGCGGCGGGCGGGGCGTCGATCTCGACTACGGCAGCGACCTGGCGAACGAATACCTCGGCCATATGCGCGAGGACCAGACGATGCAGGCCATCCTCCGCTTCGCACGCGGCGAGAGCGGGGCGACAGTCGTCGCGAGGACGTCCGCGCTTCGCGACGACCTCCCGGTCGTCGGGCGCGGCCAGGTCGTCGAGACGTGGAGCGAGACGGCGAGTAAGGTCGCTCGGGCGTGGCGACGTCTCGGCGAGGAGTTCACGCGCGCCGACGTCGCCGACGCCGTCGACGTCACTACGCGCCAGGTCCGCCGTGTGCTCGCCGAGTTCGTCGACGCCGGCTACCTCTCACACGTCGCCGGCGGCGACGGCACGGCGAAAGTCTACTCGCCGCGCGACGCGCCGTCCGCTGGGGAGGTTGACCTCCCCAGTGAGGCCGCACCCCCAGCCGAGCCCGGACGACCCGCCTCTAACGAATACTATACGTGGAATGTCCGGGTGGGGGCGCGCGAAACGGGGGTGAGAGACGCCTCGGCGGTGCCGCAACGTCCGCGCGGCGCGCCACCCGCCCCCGACGCGGCTCTCGCGGACGCCGATCCGCCCTCGTAGCCGCCGCAGGCGGTGGTGTTCGCCCGACGGCACAAGCGACAGCGCCGGTTAGAACTCTGCTGTCGGGTCGTACACGTCGCTGCCGTCGCCGGCGTCGAGATCGACGCGATAGCCGTGGACGCCGGAGTCGTAGTCGCCGACCGCCTGCAGGACGGGCCGGACGTTTTTGCGCCACCACGTTTCGCCATCCTGTCCGCGGACGGGGTACTCCTCGGGAAGCCCCAGCTCGTCGAGGGCCTCGCTCTTCCCGAGGCTCCCGCGACTGTGGGCGGCTTCGAGCGCGGCGACGGCGGCCTCGACGCGGGCCTCGCGACGGCCGTCGTCGGTCCATCCTTCGTCGGCGGCCACCGCCTCGACAACCCTCCGCGCCTCGTCGTGGACGCCCGCCTCGCTCTCGGCGTCCTCGGCCGAGGGGTTTGCATCGGCTTTCCCACCCGGTCGCTCTCGCGGCGCGTGGGCGGCCTCTGACGCCCCGCTGTCCGCCACGACAGAGACGTCCATCTCTTCGCGGGTGCGTTCGATGTTCGCGGCCTCGAGGTGAGCGAGTCGTTCTTCGAGTTCGTCGAGGCGATCCCCGACGGCCCGAACTTCGCTCCCCCTCCTTCCGTATTCTCTGTATTCTCATGTATTACGCCCCGGTTTTGCAATATCCACCGGATGTATTCTGTTCGGTTATCGAACCCGAGCGATTCGGCTTCGTCGCTGAGTGAGGCGAGTAGGTCCTCGTCTAAGCGGACGGTGGTCACTTCCATGTATTCTCCGTATTCTCTCAAGCGTATTAAGCGTATTCTCAAGAATACAATACGAGAATACGGAGAATACGGCCAATTGGTTGGCGCGAACCACCAATTCTCTCGCCAACATTGACACAATTGTTAAGGCTATCAGCCCTATACGTTCTAACAGACCAATGTCCGCCGACAAACGCATTCCCGTGACCGAGGAGACGCGAAAGGTACTCCACGAACTGAAAGACCCGGGGCAAACCTACGACGAACTACTCACCGAACTCGCCCAGCAGCGCCGGCGGGAGGAGATGGAAGAGCGATTTCGCGAGCTCGAGGAAGCCGACCGTGATGAGTTGACGCCGCTTGAGGATGTCTGAGTACGACGTCCTCCTCGGCGACCAACCGCGCGAGTTTCTCGACGTCGCTGACGAGAAAACCGAGCGAATCTGCAAGGAGAAATTAGGCTATCTCGCGGAGAACCCGTACCCTGGTCGGGGACGCGGGGACAAGGAGAAGCTTCCCGTCGACGGCCATCGCGACCGCTACCGGCTGCATATCTCGCGGACCTACACGGCGTTCTACACGGTGTTAGAAGACGAGAAAGACGTTCGCGTCCTCGAAATCACCGACATTGACGACGCGCACAAGCGCTACGGCTGGTAGGATACCGTTCATTCGTGGGGCGGCCGATCACGCCAGTCCCGCCTCCTCGAAGGCCTCGTTCACCACGTCGGGCGTCGGGGCGTTCAGGTACGGTTCAATCGCGGCGAACGAATCCCACCCACCGACCTGCATGACGACGCGCGGATTCACCCGTTCGTCGACGAGAAGGCGCTGGGCGAACCGTCGCCGGAGATCGTGAGAGGATACGTGCCGGAAATCGTCGTCCCCCGTCTCGTCGGCCGCGCGCTCGGCGGTGCGTTTCACGACGGCACGGATACCCCGCTCGCTCAACTCGACGAACGACTCGCCCCGGCCGATGTTCTCCTCGTTCTGGTAGCGGTGCAGATCGCCTTCGACGTCGGCGGGGAGATAGGCGTCGCGAGGCTTTCCGCCGTTCCCGGTGGTGTCCTTCCCCTCCTCGACGCGCAGGCGATAGTGCTCGCCGTCGTCGGTGCGTTTGACGTCCTTCGGCCGCACCTGCGGTATCTCGAAGGCGCGCAGGCCGACCCGGCCGCCGAGGCGGATAATCAGGTAGTCGCGGGTACTGGCGGCGACGCGCTCCAGGTCCTCTAACTCCGGGTCGGTCATCCAGACCTTGTGTTGGTCGTTGTCGCCAGCGGTTGCTTCGAGTCTCATGTTACGTTCTTAGGAGAAACCTGCACTTTACTCCGGCGTCGGGGTGGTGTTCACGGTGGTAAACACCCCGATTAGCGGGTGTTCGCTTCCGACTTGTTTCACAAGTCGTCATCGTTCCTGCCAGTGCGGGTCGAGGGCGTTCAGCGCGTCGCGAAGCATCTCCGCGTCCCCCCCATAGCGAGATCGACGAGCTGCCGCCGAAGCTCACCCGCCTCCTCTTGCTCTTCGAGCGTGTCCGGCCACGGGGTGTGTTGAACCTCGGTCCAGAGTTCGTACATCTCCTCTTCGTCCAGGTGGATTTCGACAGTGCCGTCTTCCGTTCCGATCCGGAGAACGTAGGCAGCATTCTCGCGTGAACTTGGCCCGTAACTGATGTTCTTTGCACTGGCCGGAGTGTATTCGTGGGTCATGGTGTACAAACGAAGTCGCGTAGTTCAACGAGCAATTCTGGTTTTTCAGTCATGATCTTCACGCGGGTCCTCGACGAGTTCGTACAGCCCGCGGGTGACCTTTCGGACCCATCCCGCACTGGTGAGCCGTTCGAGGGAGTCGTTCACGCGCTGTTTTGGAAGGTCAGTTTCCTCGCGAATGTGGAGCGGATTCGCCGCCCGTTCCTTCAACACGCGAAGCACCTTTTCGTCATTCTCAGTGGGTTCAAAGTCCCGGTTCACAATTGTCGTTACCCTCACTCCCATACGTGATAGTATTTGTCCATACTATTAGTTGTTATTCCGTCCGTTACGGAGTAACGTTCAAGTGGTTGCGTGAAAGAGTAGGCACTACGCACCGGGACGGCGACGACGGCGTCCACATTCGTTGCGAGGTGCAACGGGATGTAAGAAGATACGACGGCGTCGTCAAAGGCCGGCGGCGCGGACACGCCGCTCGACCGGTGCCATAGAAGCTATGGCGAACGAAAATACGCCGTCGGGGGACAAAGACCCGGCGGACACGGCGAAAGCATCGACCAGTAGACGCACGTTCCTCGGCGCGGCGGCCGGCGTGGCCAGCCTTCCGATACTCAGCGACGACGCCAGCGCCGCTGCATCCGAAGAGGCGGCGAATGTCGACTTCATGGGGGAAAAAGTCCTCCAAGACCTCCCCGCCGCCCCGACGATCTGCCTCACGCACGGTCAATTGGAGTTCGGTGTCAGCGATTTAGAGAGAACCGGCGCGTTCGACGTGTCGATTTACCCATATCAGGACGGGACTGATGTAGCCTTAGAGTTCGACGACGAGGGGGATTACGGGAAGGCGTCGTTCCTCGGCTGCATGACGCCGGAGACGGCTCACCGCCTCGGCGCACGACTCGTGCCGCCGCCGAAAAGGCGTGGGATGAACAATGAGCACCGTCGACGACGCGCCGCCGGACCCGGAGCTGCACGCGCGGATGCAGCTCGAAGAACTCGCCGAGCGGATGGAAGAAATCGACTGGTCGCACGTCGACGGGATTAGCGTCGCCGAGGCGGCGGCGTTCGCCGAGCGGTTTCGGGAGGCGGCCGGTCAATGAGCGACCCGCTCCCCGACCGTGACCTGTTCCGCGCGGCAGTGTCAGCGGAGACGGTCGACGAACTCGACGCCGAGGATCTGGCCGACCGCGCGGGCGTTGACGAGGAGACAGTCGGTGCGGTGCTGTCGGCCGTCGTCGAGGTGGACCGGGAGCTCTACCCGTGGCATGACCCCGACCGCCTGCACACCCTGTACTACGAGCGCGGACACACGCAACCAGAGATCGCGGGGATGCTCGGCTGTTCGTCGCACGTCGTCTCGGAGTGGATGGAGAAGTTGGATATGTCCCCTGGGAAGGGCCACCGGAGCGCGCTCGTTGACTCCTCGACCTCGAGTCCGAACTCGAGGGGTGTGTCGGGTCCATGACCCGCGCCTGTCGGCAGCGCTGTTCGGGCGGTCCGTTCGACCACGAGGAGATCGTGATGAGTATCGCGAAGGCCCACGAACTCCTCCGGTGTCCGATTTGCCGGCGTGAGGTGCCTCTCCCCGAGGAGGAGGGCGGAATCGGCGACGCTACCCCCGGGGTTGACGCCCGCAAGACGCACCTGTAGCCCGCGAAAACACCGCTCCGCAGGTAGCTTCAGAAGCCTGCGGGGGAATCGCCCCCCGCCGCCGGAAACTGGACCATGTCGACGCGCGACAGGGTCGAAGCGCGGACGACTGGAGAACGAGTCCGGCGTCAAGGCAGGCGCGCACCAGCTCGGTGGTCGTAACTCACTCAGCCGGGGAAGTCGTCGAGGCGGCCGACGGCGAGGCACTCTCATTCCGTGGTTTGACGCCTTTCACTCGCGAATATGACAGTATGGCCCCCCCACTGACCCCGAGTCGTACGATCCCGGTGGCGTCCCCGACGACGGCGACACTGACAACGACCCTCCCACCGACCCCGAGTCGTACGATCCCGGTGGTGTCCCCGACGACTCGTCCTCAGGAGGAGGGAGCAGCGTTCCCGACGATCCAGACCCTGGCGGGGATTGGGACTATCACGACCCAGAGAGTGCACAAGACCCGGATGTCGATTTCGGAGAAGGGGCAGACAGTGGCGGCGGGTCCTCTGACGGCAGCGATCCCCCCACCGATCCAGAGTCGTACGATCCCGGTGGCGTCCCCGACGACGACACCGACAACGATCCCCCCACCGATCCAGAGTCGTACGATCCCGGTGGCGTCCCCGACGACGACACCGACAACGATCCCCCCACCGATCCAGAGTCGTACGATCCCGGTGGCGTCCCCGATGACGGCGACACCGGCAGCGCCGAGGCAGGAGGCAGTAGTGGTAGCGGGGCGGGAGGCGACAGCGGGTCTGCTGTGTCGCAAAACCAGCTGACGGGCGGCCTCGAAGAGGAGTACGGCGCGATGAGTGGCAAGGAAGGAGCACTCCCAGATGCGGTCCAACAGCTCCAGGGTCGCATCGACCGAAACGCCCCGGGAGTGTCGCTCACAGACACAAACCAGCACAACATCGTTCGCCGCGACGGCACGCTCGGTGTCACGTTCTCGGCGAGTGCTCGGCAGACGATGCGTCGGCAGACTATCCAAGAGGTGGCCGAGGACGGCCCCGCACAGGGTCGGACATCCGCCCCCGATCCGTCGACCGTCGAGGACCCAACCGAGGTCCCAGGCGTCGTCGCCGGCCCTGATGGAGCCCAAGTCGCGCCGGCAATCCAGGACCGGCGATTCGAGCAACAGCTCGCGCAGGAGCTGTCGGCGTCGCGTGCCGACCTCAAGCAGCGTGTCGCGTCGCAAGTGGAGGGAGCGGATCCCTCAGATGTCGAGACGCGGATCGAAGACGGCCAGGTCGTCGGGTCGCTCGACGAGGACTTCGAGAGAGAGAGCGCGCGCGACCGGGCGGCGGCACAAGCCTACCGGCGGCGAATGAGAGCCCAACGACAGCAGGACGGTCAAGGAGACATAGCCTCCGGAGGTCAGTTAGGAGACCTGCTCCTCCAACCACAGACGACGTCGACGACGCTCGGCGGCATCGACCGGACGCTCGCGAGAGCACAGGCCCGACGCTCGGCCAAAGAGAGTCTGCGAAACCAGGGCCTCGACCCCAGCGCGTTCGAGATTACGGCGTCAGCAACGGGCGACGTCCAGATCGACCGTCGCGAACAGTTCGGCGATTTAGACTGGTCGTTCGGCTTGGGGGCGACGGCGACGAAGTCGAAGGGGCGGCTGATGCGTTCTCGGAGCAGGTGCAAACCGGAGCACAGAACTTCGGTCAAAAAGTGTTTAGCCGCGACGTCGCGGGGGAGAGCGGCGGGGCGGCCGTCCTCGAGGCAGCCGGCTACGACAATCTCGCCGCAGCCTACGACCGCGAAATTCGGAACGTGGGTGAAGGCGTCGTGATCGGGCCCGCAGGGCTTGTTGCGCAAGTGCCGCAACTGGCGACCGAGATCCCCGAAACGCTCGGGTACACCGCCCACAACCCGTTAGAGACTGCGGAAAAGGCCCCCGAGGCGGTGGCGAATCGCGCGGTTCGGGCGGTCGAGCAGGCGCGTCAAAACCCGGCGAAGACCGCCGGGATGTTGCTCGGGAGCGCGGCCGCTTCCGGTGGGGTATTCCGAGCGACGCAAGGGACGAAGCTCGGAGCAGCGGCCCGCTACTCCCTTCAACCGGGGAGGAACTCGTGAAAGCCGGCATTCGCCGCGGCGCGCTCGGGAGTCGCGCGGCGACTCTCACCCCCGGCGTCTCGACCGCACAGGTTGAGATGCCCGCCGAGACGGCCACGGCAGAGACGTCGACGGCGTCGGAGAGCGTCACGAATCGTGTGCGAAGCGTGACCGACCGCGCGCCGCGGGTGAGCGTCCGCCGCGACGCCGACGCACCGATCCTCGAAGTCGACCCGATGCTCAAACAGCAACTCACGAGCATCCCCAGCAACTCTGTTCCCGACATCGCCGACACGATCGAAAGGGGGTTGAGCGAGGAGAGGCGGTTAAAGGGACTGCTCGCACCGTTAGACAACGCGCCGAGCTTGAGGTTCGGGGGCAGAAAGCGGCCCTGGAAGAGACGGTGAGCCAAGCCCCTACCTCACGGGGTGAGCTGCTCGACACAGCCCATCGGAAAACCAGCCGGGCGAAGCACAAAGCCCGTCGGGGGAGAACCGCCGGGATGCTGGCCGGCATCAAACTCGCCAACCAAGCCCGCGACGTGGGAGGTGAGCTCAAATCCATACCTAATGACATCACCACACCCGGGTTGTCGACTCCGTCGCTGTCCCCCCCACGCAGGGGGACCTCAACTCACTCGCTTACAGCACCGGCCGGGCGTCCGGGCGTGCCGAAGTAAAAGCCCGGTTGCGAGCGGCTGACACTGAAAGTCGCCTTCTCTCGTCGTACAACGACGTGCGTGAGGGAGCACTGTTCGCCCGTGACCGAATCCAGAACTTCGATCTCCCCGACCAGGGCGACTTCGACTCACTCGCACACAGCACCGGCCGGGCGACCGGCCGTGTCGAAGTCAGAGCCCGATTGCGGGCCGCAAGAGCTGGGGGCGAACTCCTTTCGTCGTACAACGACGTGCGTGAGGGAGCACTGTTCGCCCGTGACCGAGCCCGAAACTTCGACCTTCCCAATCAGGACGACCTCGACTCACTCGCTTATTCCACGGGACGGGCGGCCGGACGCGCCGAAGTAAAAACCCGGTTGCGAGCGGCCGACACTGAAAGTCGCCTTCTCTCGTTGTGGGATGAGAGTCGCAAGAGCGTTCGGGACACCGGCGACCGCATTCAGAACGCGCTCGAATCCGCACCCGAACGGGTCCAAGCCGCTCGTGACACCACTGTTTACGTGGGGCCGATCCGACCCCGCCGAAGCACCGCATATCTGGATGAGGGAGCGATCCCCGACTTCGAGGCGGAATCTGGCCCGTTCGCCGATGGCGACCTCGGCGACCTCCCCGGCTTCTTCGAGGTGAACGAGCGGCCGGACATCGAAACCGCTCGCGACGACGGCCAGAACGTGTTGACCGTCATGCGCCAAGAGACCGAGTCGTCGACGAAGATGGAAGCCGAGACCGAGCGCCGCCGCCGGGAGATCAACGAGGACGAGGGTATGGGGCTCGGGCCCTACGCTGTCGGTGCCGGGCTCGGTCTCTCCACCTCCCCGCAGGGGGCCGATGTAGAATTTGACGGCCCATCCGTCGACGAGTTCGGTGGGCCGAGTGTTGGCACCGACGACGCCGGACGCGTCGGGGACGACACGTTCGGCGAGGGCGTCGGCGAGAGATTCTGGGAGGGCGTCGGCAGCGGCCTCGGCTTCGAGACCGAGACGGCCGTCGGCCTCGAGCAAGAGCAAGAGCAAGCGCTCGGATTTGAGACGGAACTGGAGACCGAAACGGAACTGGAGACCGAAACGGAACTGGAGACCGAAACGGAACTGGAGACCGAAACGGAACTGGAGACCGAAACGGAACTGGAGACCGAAACGGAACTGGAGACCGAAACCGAGACCGCCCCGCCCCTGGAAATGGAAACGACGTTCCCCGACGACGACCGCGACGAAGATCGTCGCGGCGGCCTCCCCGGATGGCTCACCTCGGGGGAGACGTTCGACACGGGCGTCGTGCAATCGTTCGACGAGCTCGAGGAGAGCAGTGACGATTCGTTCGGCGGCTTCGGCGATCCGTTCGAGGGGAGCACCGACCCGTTCGACGACCTCGGGTTCTGACGCCAAGGGCGCGTTAGTTACCTTAGGTTGGATTACCTGTGGGTGTCTCTCTCTTTCTTTTCCCGATCTTCCTCGCCCCAACGGAAGCATCGTTCGCGAGGAGTTTCTTCGCCGAGGACGGCGGTGGACACGATAACCCGCCCCGAACGCCCCCGCCGCTCCCTGTCAGCCCCTCTCCAGATGGTATACGCGTATGTAGATAGGTATGGCCCCTTCTGCAGATTACTATCACTGCGGTATCCCGCTCCCGTATGGCGATTAGGCACACGCTACTGATAGCCGCCTGTTCACCGGCTAATCGCATTACAGCGGGCCGATGTACGCGCAACGTACGAGAGCACCGGCATACCACCGACTACTGACCGCGTTCCCCGCGTTCGTGCGACGTACATCGTAAAGAAGAGCGCCGCCCTCCGGGGATTACCGGCGATTCAGGTTGTTTCGTGTTGGTTTGTTGCCTACCGACCCGTCGGGGCGGACGTGCAGGCTGTCGGCGCTCTCACCCTCGCGAAGCTCCTCTGGCGGTTCGCCGCCGCTCAGTAGCTCACTCGGGTCCGGGTCACCCGGGGCCTCCGCCTGGTTTTGCTCGGCCGCCGATGGCTGTTGCGTCGCGTGGTCGTCCTCCGCGCCGGCCTGGAGCGCCTCGACGATCTCGACGACAGCTGCCTCCACCTCGCGGAGGCGCTGGGCTACCTCCGGGTGGACCGTCGGCTCACCGTCCGTCGCGCCGCCTGCCGCCGTGACGTCCTCCTCGTAGACCGCGAGGAGCGCCTCGACCTTCGACTGAAAGCCGAGTTCGTCCGCCGGGACGCCGGTCCGCTCGCGGATGGCCTCGTCGACGCGGTCGATGAGCTCTACCTCCACCGTTGGTCGGGTTGTGTCCGCCATTGCACACGGATGTACGCCCGGAGGACGTGTGAAGGCCCGGAATGAGACGGCGCATTCCCTCGGCGGTCGGCGACGTCAACTCGGGAGGGGCTCCTCTATAGGTACGTACAAGACAGTATGGCTGTTGTTGTTGACAGCGGGCGATATCGCCGCCGTCTTGCGATTATGCGACAGCGGCGGACAACACCGTCCATTCCACCTAATCGCATGGCGGGGCGGCGATGTACGCGCAAGGTACGGATGTGGGCGAGTAGTAGAGTAATAGCGTTGCGTTCCTGCGTACCTCTGTCGTACATCCAAGGTTACAACGGCGCTCTCGCTCGAAACCGGGCGTGTTCGGTTATCACCAATAGTACACAATTCTTGGGCTCAGGCGGCCAATTGTGTGGTTGTGGTACATCGGTGTGGGCATCTATCCCATAGTTAAGTGCCTAAAAACGGTAGTGAGGAGGTAAGAGCAAAGAGATACACGCACCGCTCTTCGGTGCTACATCTCGAAGAAGGGTGGGACTGGATGTCCGCTCCTTCCTTCGCCGTGCGGCGTGATAGAAGTTAGGATTCAGCGGTCGGTGAGCGACCGCTCTATCAACACCAACCAATGAGCATGACCGACACCCCGAACGGACGAACCGAGCAGCAAACGACCCTCGACGGCGGGCTCGTGGAGCATCCCGACGACGCGAGCGGCCTCGAAGGCCTCGCGACGATCTTGTGGATGGTCGGCCGAGAGCATCCCGACGACGACGTCCACGCGCAGGTGCGGCGAGCGGCAAAGCGAGCACGCGAGCAAGATATCTTCCCGCTTAGCGGGGGTGAGGACGGTGCGTGAGCGTGTTCTCGTCGAGGACGGCGAGATAGCCCACGATATCGCCGCGTCGGCCATGGCCGGCCAGTATCAGCGAGGTGAGCGGATTATCTTCGGCGAGGTGCAGCTCGCCCCCACGAAAGACAACACGCCGATTTACTACGTCGACGACCGTCGGAGCGAGGCGACCGTCGACGTCCTCAACTGCCGCGCCATCTCCACGGCCACGCAACTCGTCGCGGCGCTCAACCGAATCTGTGAGAACCTGGAGGCCAACCGATGAGCGTCGAGTGTCCCGCCTGCGACGGCAGCGGCGAGATCGACGCCGGCGAGGCGAGCTGGTCGACGCCGCCCGCCCAAGGTGGTCCGTCCACGGACGGTGAGAACTACCGGGTGCAGTGGCACCCGTCTTCTGGCACCGTTAAGCGGGCGCTGTTCCGCGTCGCGACGGCCGACCGGGTGGCGACGCTTCTACACGTCCGCACCATCCTCGTCCGGCAGCGCGGCGGCGAGAGCACGTGTATCGTCGACCCCGAGGCGACGCTCGACGACGTCCCCGACGCGCTGCTTACGCAAATGAGAGCGGACGGCTACCGGCCCGCCGAGAGGACGGTGGTTGTATGACCGATGCCTGTACCCGGTGCGGTGACAGCATCGTTCACGGGACGAGAGAGCGGTTCCAACTCCGCGCCTACGATTACACCGAGAGTTCGGGGGCGCTGTACGAGGGCGGCCTGTGCGCGGCGTGTTGGAGCGATCTGGTTCGGTTCATGGCCGAGGACCCCTGCGACCGGAGGTGGGCAACCGCATGACCCATCGGTTCGGGGGTTTTAAGACGGGTCCTGTGGAAACGGAGGGACAAGCACAGCTAACGAATGAGTTGAAAGCCGAGGGAAGGAACCGCATCCCCCAGCATGGAACCTGTGGGTGTTTCTTCTCTCCCGGGAGCCTAAAACGTTTTCGAACGGGAACTAATCCGTTTAAACGGGCACTAAGGCGACTGGTCCCGGGCCCCGACCGCAGGCGGCTGCGTGCGGTCGCTACGCCCACGATGGACGATAGACACGACACCGACGGCGGACGAACAGACGACGAGTACCCGCGGCGAAAAGGGCGGCCAATGACGCCCGACGTCGACGCCGAGACGTGGGGGCGACTCTTCGACCGCCTCGACGACGAGGCACCCCCCGCGCTCGAAGTCGCGGAACGCCTCGCCGACGCCCTCGATCTCTCGGTGGCCGACGCGCAGGCCGCCGTCTACGACGCCATCGACGCGGACCTCCTCGAAGAGGACGGCGA
>NZ_JBHSZA010000001.1:0-32103 GCF_042663985.1 Haloplanus sp. GCM10025708 | reverse complement strand
CGGAAAGACCACACGGCCGCGGAAGTGGGGCGAAGCCCGTTCTCGTAGAACAGCCCCGTTCCGAGGATGGCTTCGCGGTCGAATCCCTGCCGCATGAGATGGTCGAGGAGTGCAGTATCCCCGGTCGGTGCCCATCCGAGGCCGGCAGCGTCGATAGTTTCGTCGGACCACCCACGCTCTTCGCGCAGATACTCGCGGGCGGTGCGTCCCTCACCGAGTCCCATCGGGTCGTCGAGGCGGTCGTGGAAGTAATCCATAGCCACCTCGAAAGCGTCGAGAGCCTGTTTTCGCCCGTTAACAGGTGGTTCCTCGGCGGTTTCCACCCCGTGAGGGGTAGGGGTATCGTCGGCAGAACCACCCTCCGCAGCGAGCGAGACGCCGCCGAAGCCCTCGCCGTCCTCTTCGAGGAGGTCCGCGTCGATGGCGTCGTAGACGGCGGCCTGCGCGTCGGCCACCGAGAGATCGAGGGCGTCGGCGAGGCGTTCCGCGACTTCGAGCGCGGGGGTGCCTCGTCGTCGAGGCGGTCGAAGAGTCGCCCCCACGTCTCGGCGTCGACGTCGGGCGTCATTGGCCGCCCCCTTTTCGCCGCGGGTACTCGTCGTCTGTTCGTCCGCCGTCGGTGTCGTGTCTATCGTCCATCGTGGGCGTAGCGACCGCACGCAGCCGCCTGCGGTCGGGGCCCGGGACCAGTCGCCTTAGTGCCCGTTTAAACGGATTAGTTCCCGTTCGAAAACGTTTTAGGCTCCCGGGAGAGAAGAAACACCCACAGGTTCCATGCTGGGGGATGCGGTTCCTTCCCTCGGCTTTCAACTCATTCGTTAGCTGTGCTTGTCCCTCCGTTTCCACAGGACCCGTCTTAAAACCCCCGAACCGATGGGTCATGCGGTTGCCCACCTCCGGTCGCAGGGGTCCTCGGCCATGAACCGAACCAGATCGCTCCAACACGCCGCGCACAGGCCGCCCTCGTACAGCGCCCCCGAACTCTCGGTGTAATCGTAGGCGCGGAGTTGGAACCGCTCTCTCGTCCCGTGAACGATGCTGTCACCGCACCGGGTACAGGCATCGGTCATACAACCACCGTCCTCTCGGCGGGCCGGTAGCCGTCCGCTCTCATTTGCGTAAGCAGCGCGTCGGGGACGTCGTCGAGCGTCGCCTCGGGGTCGACGATACACGTGCTCTCGCCGCCGCGCTGCCGGACGAGGATGGTGCGGACGTGTAGAAGCGTCGCCACCCGGTCGGCCGTCGCGACGCGGAACAGCGCCCGCTTAACGGTGCCAGAAGACGGGTGCCACTGCACCCGGTAGTTCTCACCGTCCGTGGACGGACCACCTTGGGCGGGCGGCGTCGACCAGCTCGCCTCGCCGGCGTCGATCTCGCCGCTGCCGTCGCAGGCGGGACACTCGACGCTCATCGGTTGGCCTCCAGGTTCTCACAGATTCGGTTGAGCGCCGCGACGAGTTGCGTGGCCGTGGAGATGGCGCGGCAGTTGAGGACGTCGACGGTCGCCTCGCTCCGACGGTCGTCGACGTAGTAAATCGGCGTGTTGTCTTTCGTGGGGGCGAGCTGCACCTCGCCGAAGATAATCCGCTCACCTCGCTGATACTGGCCGGCCATGGCCGACGCGGCGATATCGTGGGCTATCTCGCCGTCCTCGACGAGAACACGCTCACGCACCGTCCTCACCCCCGCTAAGCGGGAAGATATCTTGCTCGCGTGCTCGCTTTGCCGCTCGCCGCACCTGCGCGTGGACGTCGTCGTCGGGATGCTCTCGGCCGACCATCCACAAGATCGTCGCGAGGCCTTCGAGGCCGCTCGCGTCGTCGGGATGCTCCACGAGCCCGCCGTCGAGGGTCGTTTGCTGCTCGGTTCGTCCGTTCGGGGTGTCGGTCATGCTCATTGGTTGGTGTTGATAGAGCGGTCGCTCACCGACCGCTGAATCCTAACTTCTATCACGCCGCACGGCGAAGGAAGGAGCGGACATCCAGTCCCACCCCTTCTTCGAGATGTAGCACCGAAGAGCGGTGCGTGTATCTCTTTGCTCTTACCTCCTCACTACCGTTTTTAGGCACTTAACTATGGGATAGATGCCCACACCGATGTACCACAACCACACAATTGGCCGCCTGAGCCCAAGAATTGTGTACTATTGGTGATAACCGAACACGCCCGGTTTCGAGCGAGAGCGCCGTTGTAACCTTGGATGTACGACAGAGGTACGCAGGAACGCAACGCTATTACTCTACTACTCGCCCACATCCGTACCTTGCGCGTACATCGCCGCCCCGCCATGCGATTAGGTGGAATGGACGGTGTTGTCCGCCGCTGTCGCATAATCGCAAGACGGCGGCGATATCGCCCGCTGTCAACAACAACAGCCATACTGTCTTGTACGTACCTATAGAGGAGCCCCTCCCGAGTTGACGTCGCCGACCGCCGAGGGAATGCGCCGTCTCATTCCGGGCCTTCACACGTCCTCCGGGCGTACATCCGTGTGCAATGGCGGACACAACCCGACCAACGGTGGAGGTAGAGCTCATCGACCGCGTCGACGAGGCCATCCGCGAGCGGACCGGCGTCCCGGCGGACGAACTCGGCTTTCAGTCGAAGGTCGAGGCGCTCCTCGCGGTCTACGAGGAGGACGTCACGGCGGCAGGCGGCGCGACGGACGGTGAGCCGACGGTCCACCCGGAGGTAGCCCAGCGCCTCCGCGAGGTGGAGGCAGCTGTCGTCGAGATCGTCGAGGCGCTCCAGGCCGGCGCGGAGGACGACCACGCGACGCAACAGCCATCGGCGGCCGAGCAAAACCAGGCGGAGGCCCCGGGTGACCCGGACCCGAGTGAGCTACTGAGCGGCGGCGAACCGCCAGAGGAGCTTCGCGAGGGTGAGAGCGCCGACAGCCTGCACGTCCGCCCCGACGGGTCGGTAGGCAACAAACCAACACGAAACAACCTGAATCGCCGGTAATCCCCGGAGGGCGGCGCTCTTCTTTACGATGTACGTCGCACGAACGCGGGGAACGCGGTCAGTAGTCGGTGGTATGCCGGTGCTCTCGTACGTTGCGCGTACATCGGCCCGCTGTAATGCGATTAGCCGGTGAACAGGCGGCTATCAGTAGCGTGTGCCTAATCGCCATACGGGAGCGGGATACCGCAGTGATAGTAATCTGCAGAAGGGGCCATACCTATCTACATACGCGTATACCATCTGGAGAGGGGCTGACAGGGAGCGGCGGGGGCGTTCGGGGCGGGTTATCGTGTCCACCGCCGTCCTCGGCGAAGAAACTCCTCGCGAACGATGCTTCCGTTGGGGCGAGGAAGATCGGGAAAAGAAAGAGAGAGACACCCACAGGTAATCCAACCTAAGGTAACTAACGCGCCCTTGGCGTCAGAACCCGAGGTCGTCGAACGGGTCGGTGCTCCCCTCGAACGGATCGCCGAAGCCGCCGAACGAATCGTCACTGCTCTCCTCGAGCTCGTCGAACGATTGCACGACGCCCGTGTCGAACGTCTCCCCCGAGGTGAGCCATCCGGGGAGGCCGCCGCGACGATCTTCGTCGCGGTCGTCGTCGGGGAACGTCGTTTCCATTTCCAGGGGCGGGGCGGTCTCGGTTTCGGTCTCCAGTTCCGTTTCGGTCTCCAGTTCCGTTTCGGTCTCCAGTTCCGTTTCGGTCTCCAGTTCCGTTTCGGTCTCCAGTTCCGTTTCGGTCTCCAGTTCCGTTTCGGTCTCCAGTTCCGTCTCAAATCCGAGCGCTTGCTCTTGCTCTTGCTCGAGGCCGACGGCCGTCTCGGTCTCGAAGCCGAGGCCGCTGCCGACGCCCTCCCAGAATCTCTCGCCGACGCCCTCGCCGAACGTGTCGTCCCCGACGCGTCCGGCGTCGTCGGTGCCAACACTCGGCCCACCGAACTCGTCGACGGATGGGCCGTCAAATTCTACATCGGCCCCCTGCGGGGAGGTGGAGAGACCGAGCCCGGCACCGACAGCGTAGGGCCCGAGCCCCATACCCTCGTCCTCGTTGATCTCCCGGCGGCGGCGCTCGGTCTCGGCTTCCATCTTCGTCGACGACTCGGTCTCTTGGCGCATGACGGTCAACACGTTCTGGCCGTCGTCGCGAGCGGTTTCGATGTCCGGCCGCTCGTTCACCTCGAAGAAGCCGGGGAGGTCGCCGAGGTCGCCATCGGCGAACGGGCCAGATTCCGCCTCGAAGTCGGGGATCGCTCCCTCATCCAGATATGCGGTGCTTCGGCGGGGTCGGATCGGCCCCACGTAAACAGTGGTGTCACGAGCGGCTTGGACCCGTTCGGGTGCGGATTCGAGCGCGTTCTGAATGCGGTCGCCGGTGTCCCGAACGCTCTTGCGACTCTCATCCCACAACGAGAGAAGGCGACTTTCAGTGTCGGCCGCTCGCAACCGGGTTTTTACTTCGGCGCGTCCGGCCGCCCGTCCCGTGGAATAAGCGAGTGAGTCGAGGTCGTCCTGATTGGGAAGGTCGAAGTTTCGGGCTCGGTCACGGGCGAACAGTGCTCCCTCACGCACGTCGTTGTACGACGAAAGGAGTTCGCCCCCAGCTCTTGCGGCCCGCAATCGGGCTCTGACTTCGACACGGCCGGTCGCCCGGCCGGTGCTGTGTGCGAGTGAGTCGAAGTCGCCCTGGTCGGGGAGATCGAAGTTCTGGATTCGGTCACGGGCGAACAGTGCTCCCTCACGCACGTCGTTGTACGACGAGAGAAGGCGACTTTCAGTGTCAGCCGCTCGCAACCGGGCTTTTACTTCGGCACGCCCGGACGCCCGGCCGGTGCTGTAAGCGAGTGAGTTGAGGTCCCCCTGCGTGGGGGGGACAGCGACGGAGTCGACAACCCGGGTGTGGTGATGTCATTAGGTATGGATTTGAGCTCACCTCCCACGTCGCGGGCTTGGTTGGCGAGTTTGATGCCGGCCAGCATCCCGGCGGTTCTCCCCCGACGGGCTTTGTGCTTCGCCCGACTGGTTTTCCGATGGGCTGTGTCGAGCAGCTCACCCCGTGAGGTAGGGGCTTGGCTCACCGTCTCTTCCAGGGCCGCTTTCTGCCCCCGAACCTCAAGCTCGGCGCGTTGTCTAACGGTGCGAGCAGTCCCTTTAACCGCCTCTCCTCGCTCAACCCCCTTTCGATCGTGTCGGCGATGTCGGGAACAGAGTTGCTGGGGATGCTCGTGAGTTGCTGTTTGAGCATCGGGTCGACTTCGAGGATCGGTGCGTCGGCGTCGCGGCGGACGCTCACCCGCGGCGCGCGGTCGGTCACGCTTCGCACACGATTCGTGACGCTCTCCGACGCCGTCGACGTCTCTGCCGTGGCCGTCTCGGCGGGCATCTCAACCTGTGCGGTCGAGACGCCGGGGGTGAGAGTCGCCGCGCGACTCCCGAGCGCGCCGCGGCGAATGCCGGCTTTCACGAGTTCCTCCCCGGTTGAAGGGAGTAGCGGGCCGCTGCTCCGAGCTTCGTCCCTTGCGTCGCTCGGAATACCCCACCGGAAGCGGCCGCGCTCCCGAGCAACATCCCGGCGGTCTTCGCCGGGTTTTGACGCGCCTGCTCGACCGCCCGAACCGCGCGATTCGCCACCGCCTCGGGGGCCTTTTCCGCAGTCTCTAACGGGTTGTGGGCGGTGTACCCGAGCGTTTCGGGGATCTCGGTCGCCAGTTGCGGCACTTGCGCAACAAGCCCTGCGGGCCCGATCACGACGCCTTCACCCACGTTCCGAATTTCGCGGTCGTAGGCTGCGGCGAGATTGTCGTAGCCGGCTGCCTCGAGGACGGCCGCCCCGCCGCTCTCCCCCGCGACGTCGCGGCTAAACACTTTTTGACCGAAGTTCTGTGCTCCGGTTTGCACCTGCTCCGAGAACGCATCAGCCGCCCCTTCGACTTCGTCGCCGTCGCCCCCAAGCCGAACGACCAGTCTAAATCGCCGAACTGTTCGCGACGGTCGATCTGGACGTCGCCCGTTGCTGACGCCGTAATCTCGAACGCGCTGGGGTCGAGGCCCTGGTTTCGCAGACTCTCTTTGGCCGAGCGTCGGGCCTGTGCTCTCGCGAGCGTCCGGTCGATGCCGCCGAGCGTCGTCGACGTCGTCTGTGGTTGGAGGAGCAGGTCTCCTAACTGACCTCCGGAGGCTATGTCTCCTTGACCGTCCTGCTGTCGTTGGGCTCTCATTCGCCGCCGGTAGGCTTGTGCCGCCGCCCGGTCGCGCGCGCTCTCTCTCTCGAAGTCCTCGTCGAGCGACCCGACGACCTGGCCGTCTTCGATCCGCGTCTCGACATCTGAGGGATCCGCTCCTCCACTTGCGACGCGACACGCTGCTTGAGGTCGGCACGCGACGCCGACAGCTCCTGCGCGAGCTGTTGCTCGAATCGCCGGTCCTGGATTGCCGGCGCGACTTGGGCTCCATCAGGGCCGGCGACGACGCCTGGGACCTCGGTTGGGTCCTCGACGGTCGACGGATCGGGGGCGGATGTCCGACCCTGTGCGGGGCCGTCCTCGGCCACCTCTTGGATAGTCTGCCGACGCATCGTCTGCCGAGCACTCGCCGAGAACGTGACACCGAGCGTGCCGTCGCGGCGAACGATGTTGTACTGGTTTGTGTCTGTGAGCGACACTCCCGGGGCGTTTCGGTCGATGCGACCCTGGAGCTGTTGGACCGCATCTGGGAGTGCTCCTTCCTTGCCACTCATCGCGCCGTACTCCTCTTCGAGGCCGCCCGTCAGCTGGTTTTGCGACACAGCAGACCCGCTGTCGCCTCCCGCCCCGCTACCACTACTGCCTCCTGCCTCGGCGCTGCCGGTGTCGCCGTCATCGGGGACGCCACCGGGATCGTACGACTCTGGATCGGTGGGGGGATCGTTGTCGGTGTCGTCGTCGGGGACGCCACCGGGATCGTACGACTCTGGATCGGTGGGGGGATCGTTGTCGGTGTCGTCGTCGGGGACGCCACCGGGATCGTACGACTCTGGATCGGTGGGGGGATCGCTGCCGTCAGAGGACCCGCCGCCACTGTCTGCCCCTTCTCCGAAATCGACATCCGGGTCTTGTGCACTCTCTGGGTCGTGATAGTCCCAATCCCCGCCAGGGTCTGGATCGTCGGGAACGCTGCTCCCTCCTCCTGAGGACGAGTCGTCGGGGACACCACCGGGATCGTACGACTCGGGGTCGGTGGGAGGGTCGTTGTCAGTGTCGCCGTCGTCGGGGACGCCACCGGGATCGTACGACTCGGGGTCAGTGGGGGGGCCATACTGTCATATTCGCGAGTGAAAGGCGTCAAACCACGGAATGAGAGTGCCTCGCCGTCGGCCGCCTCGACGACTTCCCCGGCTGAGTGAGTTACGACCACCGAGCTGGTGCGCGCCTGCCTTGACGCCGGACTCGTTCTCCAGTCGTCCGCGCTTCGACCCTGTCGCGCGTCGACATGGTCCAGTTTCCGGCGGCGGGGGCGATTCCCCCGCAGGCTTCTGAAGCTACCTGCGGAGCGGTGTTTTCGCGGGCTACAGGTGCGTCTTGCGGGCGTCAACCCCGGGGGTAGCGTCGCCGATTCCGCCCTCCTCCTCGGGGAGAGGCACCTCACGCCGGCAAATCGGACACCGGAGGAGTTCGTGGGCCTTCGCGATACTCATCACGATCTCCTCGTGGTCGAACGGACCGCCCGAACAGCGCTGCCGACAGGCGCGGGTCATGGACCCGACACACCCTCGAGTTCGGACTCGAGGTCGAGGAGTCAACGAGCGCGCTCCGGTGGCCCTTCCCAGGGGACATATCCAACTTCTCCATCCACTCCGAGACGACGTGCGACGAACAGCCGAGCATCCCCGCGATCTCTGGTTGCGTGTGTCCGCGCTCGTAGTACAGGGTGTGCAGGCGGTCGGGGTCATGCCACGGGTAGAGCTCCCGGTCCACCTCGACGACGGCCGACAGCACCGCACCGACTGTCTCCTCGTCAACGCCCGCGCGGTCGGCCAGATCCTCGGCGTCGAGTTCGTCGACCGTCTCCGCTGACACTGCCGCGCGGAACAGGTCACGGTCGGGGAGCGGGTCGCTCATTGACCGGCCGCCTCCCGAAACCGCTCGGCGAACGCCGCCGCCTCGGCGACGCTAATCCCGTCGACGTGCGACCAGTCGATTTCTTCCATCCGCTCGGCGAGTTCTTCGAGCTGCATCCGCGCGTGCAGCTCCGGGTCCGGCGGCGCGTCGTCGACGGTGCTCATTGTTCATCCCACGCCTTTTCGGCGGCGGCACAGAGTCGTGCGCCGAGGCGGTGAGCCGTCTCCGGCGTCATGCAGCCGAGGAACGACGCCTTCCCGTAATCCCCCTCGTCGTCGAACTCTAAGGCTACATCAGTCCCGTCCTGATATGGGTAAATCGACACGTCGAACGCGCCGGTTCTCTCTAAATCGCTGACACCGAACTCCAATTGACCGTGCGTGAGGCAGATCGTCGGGGCGGCGGGGAGGTCTTGGAGGACTTTTTCCCCCATGAAGTCGACATTCGCCGCCTCTTCGGATGCAGCGGCGCTGGCGTCGTCGCTGAGTATCGGAAGGCTGGCCACGCCGGCCGCCGCGCCGAGGAACGTGCGTCTACTGGTCGATGCTTTCGCCGTGTCCGCCGGGTCTTTGTCCCCCGACGGCGTATTTTCGTTCGCCATAGCTTCTATGGCACCGGTCGAGCGGCGTGTCCGCGCCGCCGGCCTTTGACGACGCCGTCGTATCTTCTTACATCCCGTTGCACCTCGCAACGAATGTGGACGCCGTCGTCGCCGTCCCGGTGCGTAGTGCCTACTCTTTCACGCAACCACTTGAACGTTACTCCGTAACGGACGGAATAACAACTAATAGTATGGACAAATACTATCACGTATGGGAGTGAGGGTAACGACAATTGTGAACCGGGACTTTGAACCCACTGAGAATGACGAAAAGGTGCTTCGCGTGTTGAAGGAACGGGCGGCGAATCCGCTCCACATTCGCGAGGAAACTGACCTTCCAAAACAGCGCGTGAACGACTCCCTCGAACGGCTCACCAGTGCGGGATGGGTCCGAAAGGTCACCCGCGGGCTGTACGAACTCGTCGAGGACCCGCGTGAAGATCATGACTGAAAAACCAGAATTGCTCGTTGAACTACGCGACTTCGTTTGTACACCATGACCCACGAATACACTCCGGCCAGTGCAAAGAACATCAGTTACGGGCCAAGTTCACGCGAGAATGCTGCCTACGTTCTCCGGATCGGAACGGAAGACGGCACTGTCGAAATCCACCTGGACGAAGAGGAGATGTACGAACTCTGGACCGAGGTTCAACACACCCCGTGGCCGGACACGCTCGAAGAGCAAGAGGAGGCGGGTGAGCTTCGGCGGCAGCTCGTCGATCTCGCTATGGGGGGACGCGGAGATGCTTCGCGACGCGCTGAACGCCCTCGACCCGCACTGGCAGGAACGATGACGACTTGTGAAACAAGTCGGAAGCGAACACCCGCTAATCGGGGTGTTTACCACCGTGAACACCACCCCGACGCCGGAGTAAAGTGCAGGTTTCTCCTAAGAACGTAACATGAGACTCGAAGCAACCGCTGGCGACAACGACCAACACAAGGTCTGGATGACCGACCCGGAGTTAGAGGACCTGGAGCGCGTCGCCGCCAGTACCCGCGACTACCTGATTATCCGCCTCGGCGGCCGGGTCGGCCTGCGCGCCTTCGAGATACCGCAGGTGCGGCCGAAGGACGTCAAACGCACCGACGACGGCGAGCACTATCGCCTGCGCGTCGAGGAGGGGAAGGACACCACCGGGAACGGCGGAAAGCCTCGCGACGCCTATCTCCCCGCCGACGTCGAAGGCGATCTGCACCGCTACCAGAACGAGGAGAACATCGGCCGGGGCGAGTCGTTCGTCGAGTTGAGCGAGCGGGGTATCCGTGCCGTCGTGAAACGCACCGCCGAGCGCGCGGCCGACGAGACGGGGGACGACGATTTCCGGCACGTATCCTCTCACGATCTCCGGCGACGGTTCGCCCAGCGCCTTCTCGTCGACGAACGGGTGAATCCGCGCGTCGTCATGCAGGTCGGTGGGTGGGATTCGTTCGCCGCGATTGAACCGTACCTGAACGCCCCGACGCCCGACGTGGTGAACGAGGCCTTCGAGGAGGCGGGACTGGCGTGATCGGCCGCCCCACGAATGAACGGTATCCTACCAGCCGTAGCGCTTGTGCGCGTCGTCAATGTCGGTGATTTCGAGGACGCGAACGTCTTTCTCGTCTTCTAACACCGTGTAGAACGCCGTGTAGGTCCGCGAGATATGCAGCCGGTAGCGGTCGCGATGGCCGTCGACGGGAAGCTTCTCCTTGTCCCCGCGTCCCCGACCAGGGTACGGGTTCTCCGCGAGATAGCCTAATTTCTCCTTGCAGATTCGCTCGGTTTTCTCGTCAGCGACGTCGAGAAACTCGCGCGGTTGGTCGCCGAGGAGGACGTCGTACTCAGACATCCTCAAGCGGCGTCAACTCATCACGGTCGGCTTCCTCGAGCTCGCGAAATCGCTCTTCCATCTCCTCCCGCCGGCGCTGCTGGGCGAGTTCGGTGAGTAGTTCGTCGTAGGTTTGCCCCGGGTCTTTCAGTTCGTGGAGTACCTTTCGCGTCTCCTCGGTCACGGGAATGCGTTTGTCGGCGGACATTGGTCTGTTAGAACGTATAGGGCTGATAGCCTTAACAATTGTGTCAATGTTGGCGAGAGAATTGGTGGTTCGCGCCAACCAATTGGCCGTATTCTCCGTATTCTCGTATTGTATTCTTGAGAATACGCTTAATACGCTTGAGAGAATACGGAGAATACATGGAAGTGACCACCGTCCGCTTAGACGAGGACCTACTCGCCTCACTCAGCGACGAAGCCGAATCGCTCGGGTTCGATAACCGAACAGAATACATCCGGTGGATATTGCAAAACCGGGGCGTAATACATGAGAATACAGAGAATACGGAAGGAGGGGGAGCGAAGTTCGGGCCGTCGGGGATCGCCTCGACGAACTCGAAGAACGACTCGCTCACCTCGAGGCCGCGAACATCGAACGCACCCGCGAAGAGATGGACGTCTCTGTCGTGGCGGACAGCGGGGCGTCAGAGGCCGCCCACGCGCCGCGAGAGCGACCGGGTGGGAAAGCCGATGCAAACCCCTCGGCCGAGGACGCCGAGAGCGAGGCGGGCGTCCACGACGAGGCGCGGAGGGTTGTCGAGGCGGTGGCCGCCGACGAAGGATGGACCGACGACGGCCGTCGCGAGGCCCGCGTCGAGGCCGCCGTCGCCGCGCTCGAAGCCGCCCACAGTCGCGGGAGCCTCGGGAAGAGCGAGGCCCTCGACGAGCTGGGGCTTCCCGAGGAGTACCCCGTCCGCGGACAGGATGGCGAAACGTGGTGGCGCAAAAACGTCCGGCCCGTCCTGCAGGCGGTCGGCGACTACGACTCCGGCGTCCACGGCTATCGCGTCGATCTCGACGCCGGCGACGGCAGCGACGTGTACGACCCGACAGCAGAGTTCTAACCGGCGCTGTCGCTTGTGCCGTCGGGCGAACACCACCGCCTGCGGCGGCTACGAGGGCGGATCGGCGTCCGCGAGAGCCGCGTCGGGGGCGGGTGGCGCGCCGCGCGGACGTTGCGGCACCGCCGAGGCGTCTCTCACCCCCGTTTCGCGCGCCCCCACCCGGACATTCCACGTATAGTATTCGTTAGAGGCGGGTCGTCCGGGCTCGGCTGGGGGTGCGGCCTCACTGGGGAGGTCAACCTCCCCAGCGGACGGCGCGTCGCGCGGCGAGTAGACTTTCGCCGTGCCGTCGCCGCCGGCGACGTGTGAGAGGTAGCCGGCGTCGACGAACTCGGCGAGCACACGGCGGACCTGGCGCGTAGTGACGTCGACGGCGTCGGCGACGTCGGCGCGCGTGAACTCCTCGCCGAGACGTCGCCACGCCCGAGCGACCTTACTCGCCGTCTCGCTCCACGTCTCGACGACCTGGCCGCGCCCGACGACCGGGAGGTCGTCGCGAAGCGCGGACGTCCTCGCGACGACTGTCGCCCCGCTCTCGCCGCGTGCGAAGCGGAGGATGGCCTGCATCGTCTGGTCCTCGCGCATATGGCCGAGGTATTCGTTCGCCAGGTCGCTGCCGTAGTCGAGATCGACGCCCCGCCCGCCGCGGCGGGACGTATCGACTTCCTCGCCGGCGAGCGCGGCGAACCGTTCGACCGCGTTGTCGCCGAAGTGCTGGCTTCCAAGCAGGGCAGCGAGACGGTGGCCGCCGAGGTCGTTCGCACCCGTCACGTTGCCATAGTTCTCCCACGCCGAAACGACGCCGTCGAGACGGTCGTCGTCTTCGAGGACGTTCCGCACGCCCTTCGTCGTGATAACGGCGGGCTTCCCGACCGGCGTCGGGTCGTCGCCCCGCTGCCGGGGGCGTGCACGCCGCTGTAATCCTCGCTGAGGGCTTCAATGAGCGCGACGTCGCCGTCGAGGTCCTTCCCCGACGGGTCGCCTTCGTACGGCCGTGGTCGGTCACTCGCCTGCACGACGCGCAGGCCGAGCACGTCCTCCAAGAACTCGGCGCGTTCGCGCGCACTGTCGTGAATATCTGCGAGTTCGACGTGTTCGCCGAGAGCGACGCGCCAGAGTGCGGCGCGGGCCGTTGCGTCGAGGCCGACGAGGGAGCGTCCCCCTCGCCGCCGGACGCTCGCGACGGCGGCGTGTGGAGAATCGCGCCGTGGCCGTTCCGGTCGACGACGGTCGTCGCCCGCTCGCCAGTTTTGACGCTGTCGACGCGAGTGCCGTCGGTCGCTGCCGGGTCGAACGCCCACGACGACGTCGAGAGCGTCGTCGCTCGGGCGGCCTCGCTGGGGGCCGCGAGAGCCGTGAGGAGGTGGTGGGCGTCGGGGTGGGCGTATCCATCGTCCGCCCACACTGCAAGCTCACGACAGCCGTCCTCGCCGCCCTGGAGGGCGGTCGCCGCCGCTTCGAGGATGCTCGCCGCCCCGCCGCGGCCTTCCTCCGCCGCCTCGACCGCCTCCGCGACGAGAGCGCGAAGGTCGCCGTCGACGGGGAGCGCGGCAATCTCGATTTCCTCACTTTCACCTAACGTAAGCGCCGTCGCGAGGCGGCCGGTGACAGCGTCGTCGACCCATCGCAAGAGCCCCGCTGCCGGGTGGTCGGGCGGGACGTCGGTGGCGTCGGTCACGGCTTCGTAGACGTCGCGCAGCTCGCCGCTGCCGTCGACGAGGGCCGACAGTGGGTCGAAGACGTCCAGGTCGTCGAGGCGGTCGTGGCTCACTTCGTCGAGAATCGCGTCGGCGGCCTCCGCCGCGTCGGCGGCCTCGGCGCGGGCTTCGAGGATGCTCACGGCTTCGGCGATGCTGTCGACTTCCTCGGCAGCCTCGCCATCTAACCACGCGCGCACCCACTCGTCGCCCCACAAGTCGGCTTCAATAGCGTCGCGTTGGTCCTCGACGTCTTCGCGGAGGGTACTCGCCAACCACGTTGCGAAGTCGAGGGCTTCCTCACCGAACTCCCGACTAAACGCCTCGCCGGGATACTCGTCGAGGACGACGGTTCGGGGTGAGCGAAGCGTCTGACCGTCGCCCTCTTCGTAGTAGGTGCGAACGCTCTCGACGTGGGCGTGGACGTACGACCCGACGAGGAGATCGGCGGGATTCTCGGGGTCGGCGACGTGGTCCCACCCCTCGGAGTAGGTACAGCGCTCTTCGCCCTCGCAACACGGGAGTTCCGCCCCAAACAGGGCCTTCGCCTTCGTGTGAATCTCACGGGGCGTGTAGCCGAGTTTCCGGGCGACGTGGACGGCGAGCCCCCACGCTTCCCCGTGCTCGCCGTCGGCCGTCGGACAGGTCGCGCGGTCAAGATCGACCGACTCCTCCTCCTCGTCGGGGCCGATATACAGCTCGCCCTCCTCGCAACACACGCCACCGCGAATCGTCCATCGGTCGCGGAGCGTGTCCTTGCCGTTCTGACGGACGTATCCGACGGCCTGCGTGAGCACTTCGCCGTCGATGTGAGCGTCGGAGAACACCGGCAGCACTCGCGCGTCGACGCCCCAGCGGTCGGCCTTGTCGAGGGCCTGCTGTTGGAGTTCCTTCCGCGGTGCGAGGTACGACGTCGGCTGGTCGGCCGCGTTCTTGACGGTCGCCGTCGTCTTCCCCGTCGCCGGGAGCGTCCGCACGACGTTCGGCGTGCCGTCTTCGCGGCTCACCTCACCGACTAACTCCTCCACCTCGGCGCGGGCCTCGTCGAGGCGGTCACGCGAGACGGCCACCGCCTCGGGGTCGTCGACGAGGTCCTCGCTCGGCGGGAGCATCGGCGTCACGGCCCGCTCGCCGTCCTCGGCGGGTTCCCACCGCGGGAGCGGCGCGCCGTAGTGGCGGCGGGCGAGGCGGTAGGCGGTCGTGAATCGCCCGCCGCTTAGACTGTCGCTCGGGTCGTCGATAACCCCGGCGTCGAGGGCGACGAACCGAAGCGCGTCGATAGTTCGCTCGGTATCGGCGTCCCACACGGTCCCGCTGGGGAACACCAACACCGACGCCTCGCTCTCGCTCTCACGCCACGCCGGATTGAGCGCGCGGACGGCCTCGCCCCCCACGTCGTCGCCCTCCTCGGTCACGTTCGACCGAAGCGCGTCGGCGTCGAGGTGGAAGAATCCGACTTCGCCGATAACGGAAAGCACAGCGTCGAACTCGGCGATTGCGTCGCTCGTCGTGTAGTACTGGGGGAGCGGCGCGTCGTAGTCGTCGCGAGCGAGGCGGTACGCCTCGGGGTAGGCGGCGTCGAGTGGTTCGTCACACGTCTCGACAAGCCCCTCGGCGATTGCGACGGCGCGGACGACGTCGACGTTCTTCGCACAGTCGGGGCAGGCGAACGTCTCTCCGGCCGCGAGGAGGTCGTCGGCGTCGACGTCGTCGGGCGTGACGCGTCCGGCCGCCTCCCACGCCCGCCGTGGGTCGACCGTTGCATCCACCTCGCGCGGGTCGTCGTCGTAGCCGCTGTCGTCGCTCTCCGATTGCTCTTCGCGTCCCGGATCGACGCCGTACGCCTCGCGGACGTGAGCGAGGACGTCGCCGTACGTTCCTGGGGGAAGAGCCCGATACGTCCCGGTCGCCGTGCCGTCCTCGACGACGTCTCCGGTTTCGCTATCCCGACGAACTAAGTCGTCCTCGTCGACGAGGCCATCGTCAACTGCCACGCCGAGGAGAGCGCGGTAGGGTACAGGGTCGTCCGCTGGAATATGTCCTTCGTCCTTCGCGTGCATCCACGCCGTGAACAGTTCGCGGTCACTGTCGAGGCTGCCACCTGGATTCGCCGCCGACCGCGAACTGTCGGGTGCGTCGGCCAACAGGAAAGTGAGGGGGTGTATGTCGTCCCGTACTTGTGGTCGGCCGCTTTCGTTTCCGTCCCCTCCTCGTAGACGGTGAAATAGTCCTCGCTGTTCCCGTGATGGCCGAGCGGGCTCTTCCCCCGCTCTCCGGCGTCGAGGCCGGTCACGTCGGTAATGTCGAGATCGAACAGCGCCGACCGATTCGAGCGACGGTTGTAGTCGTCACTCCCCTCGGTATCGCTGCCATCTTCCCCGCCCTCGTCGTCGATCTCGGATTCGGAGAACGCAGGATGCTCGTTCGCCGGCTTGGAACTCGCGAGGACGGCTTCGAGGCCGCCCCATCCTTGGAGGTAGTCGTCGAGGTCGACCTTGTCGAGCCCGGGCCGTGGGAGCTCGGCGACGTAGGCGTCGACGTCGTGGTTGGTGAGCCATGCAGCGGTTTGGAGCGCTCCACGAAGTCCCGGCGGATGTTGTTCGACGTGCAGCTCGCCATCCTCGGAGAGCGAGGACGTCGGCCGCTCGGCGTCCTGCACGACGTACACGTCCGCGTCGTATTCCGCGAGAGCCTCTCGAAGCGGAGCGAGGTGTTTCTGCTTGAATCGCGTCGTCACCGGTGAGACGCACCGATAGCCTGCCGCATGGGCCGTAATCGCGTCGGCCACACCTTCGGTTATCAAAATCGGCCCATCGCCTTCGGCGAGCGAACCGAGGCCGTAAATCGGTTCGTCGACGACGGAATGGTCCTTGGTCTTGATGGCCTTGATGTATTTCTGCCCGGCGTCGAGGTGGTCGTCCGGGTGGTCGACCGTCCGCGCAATGGCGTACACCGGACGCCCGTCGACGTCGAAGTACGGAAAGACCACACGGCCGCGGAAGTGGGGGCGAAGCCCGTTCTCGTAGAACAGCCCCGTTCCGAGGATGGCTTCGCGGTCGAATCCCTGCCGCATGAGATGGTCGAGGAGTGCAGTATCCCCGGTCGGTGCCCATCCGAGGCCGGCAGCGTCGATAGTTTCGTCGGACCACCCACGCTCTTCGCGCAGATACTCGCGGGCGGTGCGTCCCTCACCGAGTCCCATCGGGTCGTCGAGGCGGTCGTGGAAGTAATCCATAGCCACCTCGAAAGCGTCGAGAGCCTGTTTTCGCCCGTTAACAGGTGGTTCCTCGGCGGTTTCCACCCCGTGAGGGGTAGGGGTATCGTCGGCAGAACCACCCTCCGCAGCGAGCGAGACGCCGCCGAAGCCCTCGCCGTCCTCTTCGAGGAGGTCCGCGTCGATGGCGTCGTAGACGGCGGCCTGCGCGTCGGCCACCGAGAGATCGAGGGCGTCGGCGAGGCGTTCCGCGACTTCGAGCGCGGGGGTGCCTCGTCGTCGAGGCGGTCGAAGAGTCGCCCCCACGTCTCGGCGTCGACGTCGGGCGTCATTGGCCGCCCCCTTTTCGCCGCGGGTACTCGTCGTCTGTTCGTCCGCCGTCGGTGTCGTGTCTATCGTCCATCGTGGGCGTAGCGACCGCACGCAGCCGCCTGCGGTCGGGGCCCGGGACCAGTCGCCTTAGTGCCCGTTTAAACGGATTAGTTCCCGTTCGAAAACGTTTTAGGCTCCCGGGAGAGAAGAAACACCCACAGGTTCCATGCTGGGGGATGCGGTTCCTTCCCTCGGCTTTCAACTCATTCGTTAGCTGTGCTTGTCCCTCCGTTTCCACAGGACCCGTCTTAAAACCCCCGAACCGATGGGTCATGCGGTTGCCCACCTCCGGTCGCAGGGGTCCTCGGCCATGAACCGAACCAGATCGCTCCAACACGCCGCGCACAGGCCGCCCTCGTACAGCGCCCCCGAACTCTCGGTGTAATCGTAGGCGCGGAGTTGGAACCGCTCTCTCGTCCCGTGAACGATGCTGTCACCGCACCGGGTACAGGCATCGGTCATACAACCACCGTCCTCTCGGCGGGCCGGTAGCCGTCCGCTCTCATTTGCGTAAGCAGCGCGTCGGGGACGTCGTCGAGCGTCGCCTCGGGGTCGACGATACACGTGCTCTCGCCGCCGCGCTGCCGGACGAGGATGGTGCGGACGTGTAGAAGCGTCGCCACCCGGTCGGCCGTCGCGACGCGGAACAGCGCCCGCTTAACGGTGCCAGAAGACGGGTGCCACTGCACCCGGTAGTTCTCACCGTCCGTGGACGGACCACCTTGGGCGGGCGGCGTCGACCAGCTCGCCTCGCCGGCGTCGATCTCGCCGCTGCCGTCGCAGGCGGGACACTCGACGCTCATCGGTTGGCCTCCAGGTTCTCACAGATTCGGTTGAGCGCCGCGACGAGTTGCGTGGCCGTGGAGATGGCGCGGCAGTTGAGGACGTCGACGGTCGCCTCGCTCCGACGGTCGTCGACGTAGTAAATCGGCGTGTTGTCTTTCGTGGGGGCGAGCTGCACCTCGCCGAAGATAATCCGCTCACCTCGCTGATACTGGCCGGCCATGGCCGACGCGGCGATATCGTGGGCTATCTCGCCGTCCTCGACGAGAACACGCTCACGCACCGTCCTCACCCCCGCTAAGCGGGAAGATATCTTGCTCGCGTGCTCGCTTTGCCGCTCGCCGCACCTGCGCGTGGACGTCGTCGTCGGGATGCTCTCGGCCGACCATCCACAAGATCGTCGCGAGGCCTTCGAGGCCGCTCGCGTCGTCGGGATGCTCCACGAGCCCGCCGTCGAGGGTCGTTTGCTGCTCGGTTCGTCCGTTCGGGGTGTCGGTCATGCTCATTGGTTGGTGTTGATAGAGCGGTCGCTCACCGACCGCTGAATCCTAACTTCTATCACGCCGCACGGCGAAGGAAGGAGCGGACATCCAGTCCCACCCCTTCTTCGAGATGTAGCACCGAAGAGCGGTGCGTGTATCTCTTTGCTCTTACCTCCTCACTACCGTTTTTAGGCACTTAACTATGGGATAGATGCCCACACCGATGTACCACAACCACACAATTGGCCGCCTGAGCCCAAGAATTGTGTACTATTGGTGATAACCGAACACGCCCGGTTTCGAGCGAGAGCGCCGTTGTAACCTTGGATGTACGACAGAGGTACGCAGGAACGCAACGCTATTACTCTACTACTCGCCCACATCCGTACCTTGCGCGTACATCGCCGCCCCGCCATGCGATTAGGTGGAATGGACGGTGTTGTCCGCCGCTGTCGCATAATCGCAAGACGGCGGCGATATCGCCCGCTGTCAACAACAACAGCCATACTGTCTTGTACGTACCTATAGAGGAGCCCCTCCCGAGTTGACGTCGCCGACCGCCGAGGGAATGCGCCGTCTCATTCCGGGCCTTCACACGTCCTCCGGGCGTACATCCGTGTGCAATGGCGGACACAACCCGACCAACGGTGGAGGTAGAGCTCATCGACCGCGTCGACGAGGCCATCCGCGAGCGGACCGGCGTCCCGGCGGACGAACTCGGCTTTCAGTCGAAGGTCGAGGCGCTCCTCGCGGTCTACGAGGAGGACGTCACGGCGGCAGGCGGCGCGACGGACGGTGAGCCGACGGTCCACCCGGAGGTAGCCCAGCGCCTCCGCGAGGTGGAGGCAGCTGTCGTCGAGATCGTCGAGGCGCTCCAGGCCGGCGCGGAGGACGACCACGCGACGCAACAGCCATCGGCGGCCGAGCAAAACCAGGCGGAGGCCCCGGGTGACCCGGACCCGAGTGAGCTACTGAGCGGCGGCGAACCGCCAGAGGAGCTTCGCGAGGGTGAGAGCGCCGACAGCCTGCACGTCCGCCCCGACGGGTCGGTAGGCAACAAACCAACACGAAACAACCTGAATCGCCGGTAATCCCCGGAGGGCGGCGCTCTTCTTTACGATGTACGTCGCACGAACGCGGGGAACGCGGTCAGTAGTCGGTGGTATGCCGGTGCTCTCGTACGTTGCGCGTACATCGGCCCGCTGTAATGCGATTAGCCGGTGAACAGGCGGCTATCAGTAGCGTGTGCCTAATCGCCATACGGGAGCGGGATACCGCAGTGATAGTAATCTGCAGAAGGGGCCATACCTATCTACATACGCGTATACCATCTGGAGAGGGGCTGACAGGGAGCGGCGGGGGCGTTCGGGGCGGGTTATCGTGTCCACCGCCGTCCTCGGCGAAGAAACTCCTCGCGAACGATGCTTCCGTTGGGGCGAGGAAGATCGGGAAAAGAAAGAGAGAGACACCCACAGGTAATCCAACCTAAGGTAACTAACGCGCCCTTGGCGTCAGAACCCGAGGTCGTCGAACGGGTCGGTGCTCCCCTCGAACGGATCGCCGAAGCCGCCGAACGAATCGTCACTGCTCTCCTCGAGCTCGTCGAACGATTGCACGACGCCCGTGTCGAACGTCTCCCCCGAGGTGAGCCATCCGGGAGGCCGCCGCGACGATCTTCGTCGCGGTCGTCGTCGGGGAACGTCGTTTCCATTTCCAGGGGCGGGGCGGTCTCGGTTTCGGTCTCCAGTTCCGTTTCGGTCTCCAGTTCCGTTTCGGTCTCCAGTTCCGTTTCGGTCTCCAGTTCCGTTTCGGTCTCCAGTTCCGTTTCGGTCTCCAGTTCCGTTTCGGTCTCCAGTTCCGTCTCAAATCCGAGCGCTTGCTCTTGCTCTTGCTCGAGGCCGACGGCCGTCTCGGTCTCGAAGCCGAGGCCGCTGCCGACGCCCTCCCAGAATCTCTCGCCGACGCCCTCGCCGAACGTGTCGTCCCCGACGCGTCCGGCGTCGTCGGTGCCAACACTCGGCCCACCGAACTCGTCGACGGATGGGCCGTCAAATTCTACATCGGCCCCCTGCGGGGAGGTGGAGAGACCGAGCCCGGCACCGACAGCGTAGGGCCCGAGCCCCATACCCTCGTCCTCGTTGATCTCCCGGCGGCGGCGCTCGGTCTCGGCTTCCATCTTCGTCGACGACTCGGTCTCTTGGCGCATGACGGTCAACACGTTCTGGCCGTCGTCGCGAGCGGTTTCGATGTCCGGCCGCTCGTTCACCTCGAAGAAGCCGGGGAGGTCGCCGAGGTCGCCATCGGCGAACGGGCCAGATTCCGCCTCGAAGTCGGGGATCGCTCCCTCATCCAGATATGCGGTGCTTCGGCGGGGTCGGATCGGCCCCACGTAAACAGTGGTGTCACGAGCGGCTTGGACCCGTTCGGGTGCGGATTCGAGCGCGTTCTGAATGCGGTCGCCGGTGTCCCGAACGCTCTTGCGACTCTCATCCCACAACGAGAGAAGGCGACTTTCAGTGTCGGCCGCTCGCAACCGGGTTTTTACTTCGGCGCGTCCGGCCGCCCGTCCCGTGGAATAAGCGAGTGAGTCGAGGTCGTCCTGATTGGGAAGGTCGAAGTTTCGGGCTCGGTCACGGGCGAACAGTGCTCCCTCACGCACGTCGTTGTACGACGAAAGGAGTTCGCCCCCAGCTCTTGCGGCCCGCAATCGGGCTCTGACTTCGACACGGCCGGTCGCCCGGCCGGTGCTGTGTGCGAGTGAGTCGAAGTCGCCCTGGTCGGGGAGATCGAAGTTCTGGATTCGGTCACGGGCGAACAGTGCTCCCTCACGCACGTCGTTGTACGACGAGAGAAGGCGACTTTCAGTGTCAGCCGCTCGCAACCGGGCTTTTACTTCGGCACGCCCGGACGCCCGGCCGGTGCTGTAAGCGAGTGAGTTGAGGTCCCCCTGCGTGGGGGGGACAGCGACGGAGTCGACAACCCGGGTGTGGTGATGTCATTAGGTATGGATTTGAGCTCACCTCCCACGTCGCGGGCTTGGTTGGCGAGTTTGATGCCGGCCAGCATCCCGGCGGTTCTCCCCCGACGGGCTTTGTGCTTCGCCCGACTGGTTTTCCGATGGGCTGTGTCGAGCAGCTCACCCCGTGAGGTAGGGGCTTGGCTCACCGTCTCTTCCAGGGCCGCTTTCTGCCCCCGAACCTCAAGCTCGGCGCGTTGTCTAACGGTGCGAGCAGTCCCTTTAACCGCCTCTCCTCGCTCAACCCCCTTTCGATCGTGTCGGCGATGTCGGGAACAGAGTTGCTGGGGATGCTCGTGAGTTGCTGTTTGAGCATCGGGTCGACTTCGAGGATCGGTGCGTCGGCGTCGCGGCGGACGCTCACCCGCGGCGCGCGGTCGGTCACGCTTCGCACACGATTCGTGACGCTCTCCGACGCCGTCGACGTCTCTGCCGTGGCCGTCTCGGCGGGCATCTCAACCTGTGCGGTCGAGACGCCGGGGGTGAGAGTCGCCGCGCGACTCCCGAGCGCGCCGCGGCGAATGCCGGCTTTCACGAGTTCCTCCCCGGTTGAAGGGAGTAGCGGGCCGCTGCTCCGAGCTTCGTCCCTTGCGTCGCTCGGAATACCCCACCGGAAGCGGCCGCGCTCCCGAGCAACATCCCGGCGGTCTTCGCCGGGTTTTGACGCGCCTGCTCGACCGCCCGAACCGCGCGATTCGCCACCGCCTCGGGGGCCTTTTCCGCAGTCTCTAACGGGTTGTGGGCGGTGTACCCGAGCGTTTCGGGGATCTCGGTCGCCAGTTGCGGCACTTGCGCAACAAGCCCTGCGGGCCCGATCACGACGCCTTCACCCACGTTCCGAATTTCGCGGTCGTAGGCTGCGGCGAGATTGTCGTAGCCGGCTGCCTCGAGGACGGCCGCCCCGCCGCTCTCCCCGCGACGTCGCGGCTAAACACTTTTTGACCGAAGTTCTGTGCTCCGGTTTGCACCTGCTCCGAGAACGCATCAGCCGCCCCTTCGACTTCGTCGCCGTCGCCCCCAAGCCGAACGACCAGTCTAAATCGCCGAACTGTTCGCGACGGTCGATCTGGACGTCGCCCGTTGCTGACGCCGTAATCTCGAACGCGCTGGGGTCGAGGCCCTGGTTTCGCAGACTCTCTTTGGCCGAGCGTCGGGCCTGTGCTCTCGCGAGCGTCCGGTCGATGCCGCCGAGCGTCGTCGACGTCGTCTGTGGTTGGAGGAGCAGGTCTCCTAACTGACCTCCGGAGGCTATGTCTCCTTGACCGTCCTGCTGTCG
Source organism: Haloplanus sp. GCM10025708 (assembly GCF_042663985.1). NCBI lineage: Archaea > Methanobacteriati > Methanobacteriota > Halobacteria > Halobacteriales > Haloferacaceae > Haloplanus > Haloplanus sp. GCM10025708. The sequence continues at coordinate 9,721 of NZ_JBHSZA010000001.1, read as the reverse complement.
TTGGGCTCTCATTCGCCGCCGGTAGGCTTGTGCCGCCGCCCGGTCGCGCGCGCTCTCTCTCTCGAAGTCCTCGTCGAGCGACCCGACGACCTGGCCGTCTTCGATCCGCGTCTCGACATCTGAGGGATCCGCTCCCTCCACTTGCGACGCGACACGCTGCTTGAGGTCGGCACGCGACGCCGACAGCTCCTGCGCGAGCTGTTGCTCGAATCGCCGGTCCTGGATTGCCGGCGCGACTTGGGCTCCATCAGGGCCGGCGACGACGCCTGGGACCTCGGTTGGGTCCTCGACGGTCGACGGATCGGGGGCGGATGTCCGACCCTGTGCGGGGCCGTCCTCGGCCACCTCTTGGATAGTCTGCCGACGCATCGTCTGCCGAGCACTCGCCGAGAACGTGACACCGAGCGTGCCGTCGCGGCGAACGATGTTGTACTGGTTTGTGTCTGTGAGCGACACTCCCGGGGCGTTTCGGTCGATGCGACCCTGGAGCTGTTGGACCGCATCTGGGAGTGCTCCTTCCTTGCCACTCATCGCGCCGTACTCCTCTTCGAGGCCGCCCGTCAGCTGGTTTTGCGACACAGCAGACCCGCTGTCGCCTCCCGCCCCGCTACCACTACTGCCTCCTGCCTCGGCGCTGCCGGTGTCGCCGTCATCGGGGACGCCACCGGGATCGTACGACTCTGGATCGGTGGGGGGATCGTTGTCGGTGTCGTCGTCGGGGACGCCACCGGGATCGTACGACTCTGGATCGGTGGGGGGATCGTTGTCGGTGTCGTCGTCGGGGACGCCACCGGGATCGTACGACTCTGGATCGGTGGGGGGATCGCTGCCGTCAGAGGACCCGCCGCCACTGTCTGCCCCTTCTCCGAAATCGACATCCGGGTCTTGTGCACTCTCTGGGTCGTGATAGTCCCAATCCCCGCCAGGGTCTGGATCGTCGGGAACGCTGCTCCCTCCTCCTGAGGACGAGTCGTCGGGGACACCACCGGGATCGTACGACTCGGGGTCGGTGGGAGGGTCGTTGTCAGTGTCGCCGTCGTCGGGGACGCCACCGGGATCGTACGACTCGGGGTCAGTGGGGGGGCCATACTGTCATATTCGCGAGTGAAAGGCGTCAAACCACGGAATGAGAGTGCCTCGCCGTCGGCCGCCTCGACGACTTCCCCGGCTGAGTGAGTTACGACCACCGAGCTGGTGCGCGCCTGCCTTGACGCCGGACTCGTTCTCCAGTCGTCCGCGCTTCGACCCTGTCGCGCGTCGACATGGTCCAGTTTCCGGCGGCGGGGGCGATTCCCCCGCAGGCTTCTGAAGCTACCTGCGGAGCGGTGTTTTCGCGGGCTACAGGTGCGTCTTGCGGGCGTCAACCCCGGGGGTAGCGTCGCCGATTCCGCCCTCCTCCTCGGGGAGAGGCACCTCACGCCGGCAAATCGGACACCGGAGGAGTTCGTGGGCCTTCGCGATACTCATCACGATCTCCTCGTGGTCGAACGGACCGCCCGAACAGCGCTGCCGACAGGCGCGGGTCATGGACCCGACACACCCTCGAGTTCGGACTCGAGGTCGAGGAGTCAACGAGCGCGCTCCGGTGGCCCTTCCCAGGGGACATATCCAACTTCTCCATCCACTCCGAGACGACGTGCGACGAACAGCCGAGCATCCCCGCGATCTCTGGTTGCGTGTGTCCGCGCTCGTAGTACAGGGTGTGCAGGCGGTCGGGGTCATGCCACGGGTAGAGCTCCCGGTCCACCTCGACGACGGCCGACAGCACCGCACCGACTGTCTCCTCGTCAACGCCCGCGCGGTCGGCCAGATCCTCGGCGTCGAGTTCGTCGACCGTCTCCGCTGACACTGCCGCGCGGAACAGGTCACGGTCGGGGAGCGGGTCGCTCATTGACCGGCCGCCTCCCGAAACCGCTCGGCGAACGCCGCCGCCTCGGCGACGCTAATCCCGTCGACGTGCGACCAGTCGATTTCTTCCATCCGCTCGGCGAGTTCTTCGAGCTGCATCCGCGCGTGCAGCTCCGGGTCCGGCGGCGCGTCGTCGACGGTGCTCATTGTTCATCCCACGCCTTTTCGGCGGCGGCACAGAGTCGTGCGCCGAGGCGGTGAGCCGTCTCCGGCGTCATGCAGCCGAGGAACGACGCCTTCCCGTAATCCCCCTCGTCGTCGAACTCTAAGGCTACATCAGTCCCGTCCTGATATGGGTAAATCGACACGTCGAACGCGCCGGTTCTCTCTAAATCGCTGACACCGAACTCCAATTGACCGTGCGTGAGGCAGATCGTCGGGGCGGCGGGGAGGTCTTGGAGGACTTTTTCCCCCATGAAGTCGACATTCGCCGCCTCTTCGGATGCAGCGGCGCTGGCGTCGTCGCTGAGTATCGGAAGGCTGGCCACGCCGGCCGCCGCGCCGAGGAACGTGCGTCTACTGGTCGATGCTTTCGCCGTGTCCGCCGGGTCTTTGTCCCCCGACGGCGTATTTTCGTTCGCCATAGCTTCTATGGCACCGGTCGAGCGGCGTGTCCGCGCCGCCGGCCTTTGACGACGCCGTCGTATCTTCTTACATCCCGTTGCACCTCGCAACGAATGTGGACGCCGTCGTCGCCGTCCCGGTGCGTAGTGCCTACTCTTTCACGCAACCACTTGAACGTTACTCCGTAACGGACGGAATAACAACTAATAGTATGGACAAATACTATCACGTATGGGAGTGAGGGTAACGACAATTGTGAACCGGGACTTTGAACCCACTGAGAATGACGAAAAGGTGCTTCGCGTGTTGAAGGAACGGGCGGCGAATCCGCTCCACATTCGCGAGGAAACTGACCTTCCAAAACAGCGCGTGAACGACTCCCTCGAACGGCTCACCAGTGCGGGATGGGTCCGAAAGGTCACCCGCGGGCTGTACGAACTCGTCGAGGACCCGCGTGAAGATCATGACTGAAAAACCAGAATTGCTCGTTGAACTACGCGACTTCGTTTGTACACCATGACCCACGAATACACTCCGGCCAGTGCAAAGAACATCAGTTACGGGCCAAGTTCACGCGAGAATGCTGCCTACGTTCTCCGGATCGGAACGGAAGACGGCACTGTCGAAATCCACCTGGACGAAGAGGAGATGTACGAACTCTGGACCGAGGTTCAACACACCCCGTGGCCGGACACGCTCGAAGAGCAAGAGGAGGCGGGTGAGCTTCGGCGGCAGCTCGTCGATCTCGCTATGGGGGGACGCGGAGATGCTTCGCGACGCGCTGAACGCCCTCGACCCGCACTGGCAGGAACGATGACGACTTGTGAAACAAGTCGGAAGCGAACACCCGCTAATCGGGGTGTTTACCACCGTGAACACCACCCCGACGCCGGAGTAAAGTGCAGGTTTCTCCTAAGAACGTAACATGAGACTCGAAGCAACCGCTGGCGACAACGACCAACACAAGGTCTGGATGACCGACCCGGAGTTAGAGGACCTGGAGCGCGTCGCCGCCAGTACCCGCGACTACCTGATTATCCGCCTCGGCGGCCGGGTCGGCCTGCGCGCCTTCGAGATACCGCAGGTGCGGCCGAAGGACGTCAAACGCACCGACGACGGCGAGCACTATCGCCTGCGCGTCGAGGAGGGGAAGGACACCACCGGGAACGGCGGAAAGCCTCGCGACGCCTATCTCCCCGCCGACGTCGAAGGCGATCTGCACCGCTACCAGAACGAGGAGAACATCGGCCGGGGCGAGTCGTTCGTCGAGTTGAGCGAGCGGGGTATCCGTGCCGTCGTGAAACGCACCGCCGAGCGCGCGGCCGACGAGACGGGGGACGACGATTTCCGGCACGTATCCTCTCACGATCTCCGGCGACGGTTCGCCCAGCGCCTTCTCGTCGACGAACGGGTGAATCCGCGCGTCGTCATGCAGGTCGGTGGGTGGGATTCGTTCGCCGCGATTGAACCGTACCTGAACGCCCCGACGCCCGACGTGGTGAACGAGGCCTTCGAGGAGGCGGGACTGGCGTGATCGGCCGCCCCACGAATGAACGGTATCCTACCAGCCGTAGCGCTTGTGCGCGTCGTCAATGTCGGTGATTTCGAGGACGCGAACGTCTTTCTCGTCTTCTAACACCGTGTAGAACGCCGTGTAGGTCCGCGAGATATGCAGCCGGTAGCGGTCGCGATGGCCGTCGACGGGAAGCTTCTCCTTGTCCCCGCGTCCCCGACCAGGGTACGGGTTCTCCGCGAGATAGCCTAATTTCTCCTTGCAGATTCGCTCGGTTTTCTCGTCAGCGACGTCGAGAAACTCGCGCGGTTGGTCGCCGAGGAGGACGTCGTACTCAGACATCCTCAAGCGGCGTCAACTCATCACGGTCGGCTTCCTCGAGCTCGCGAAATCGCTCTTCCATCTCCTCCCGCCGGCGCTGCTGGGCGAGTTCGGTGAGTAGTTCGTCGTAGGTTTGCCCCGGGTCTTTCAGTTCGTGGAGTACCTTTCGCGTCTCCTCGGTCACGGGAATGCGTTTGTCGGCGGACATTGGTCTGTTAGAACGTATAGGGCTGATAGCCTTAACAATTGTGTCAATGTTGGCGAGAGAATTGGTGGTTCGCGCCAACCAATTGGCCGTATTCTCCGTATTCTCGTATTGTATTCTTGAGAATACGCTTAATACGCTTGAGAGAATACGGAGAATACATGGAAGTGACCACCGTCCGCTTAGACGAGGACCTACTCGCCTCACTCAGCGACGAAGCCGAATCGCTCGGGTTCGATAACCGAACAGAATACATCCGGTGGATATTGCAAAACCGGGGCGTAATACATGAGAATACAGAGAATACGGAAGGAGGGGGAGCGAAGTTCGGGCCGTCGGGGATCGCCTCGACGAACTCGAAGAACGACTCGCTCACCTCGAGGCCGCGAACATCGAACGCACCCGCGAAGAGATGGACGTCTCTGTCGTGGCGGACAGCGGGGCGTCAGAGGCCGCCCACGCGCCGCGAGAGCGACCGGGTGGGAAAGCCGATGCAAACCCCTCGGCCGAGGACGCCGAGAGCGAGGCGGGCGTCCACGACGAGGCGCGGAGGGTTGTCGAGGCGGTGGCCGCCGACGAAGGATGGACCGACGACGGCCGTCGCGAGGCCCGCGTCGAGGCCGCCGTCGCCGCGCTCGAAGCCGCCCACAGTCGCGGGAGCCTCGGGAAGAGCGAGGCCCTCGACGAGCTGGGGCTTCCCGAGGAGTACCCCGTCCGCGGACAGGATGGCGAAACGTGGTGGCGCAAAAACGTCCGGCCCGTCCTGCAGGCGGTCGGCGACTACGACTCCGGCGTCCACGGCTATCGCGTCGATCTCGACGCCGGCGACGGCAGCGACGTGTACGACCCGACAGCAGAGTTCTAACCGGCGCTGTCGCTTGTGCCGTCGGGCGAACACCACCGCCTGCGGCGGCTACGAGGGCGGATCGGCGTCCGCGAGAGCCGCGTCGGGGGCGGGTGGCGCGCCGCGCGGACGTTGCGGCACCGCCGAGGCGTCTCTCACCCCCGTTTCGCGCGCCCCCACCCGGACATTCCACGTATAGTATTCGTTAGAGGCGGGTCGTCCGGGCTCGGCTGGGGGTGCGGCCTCACTGGGGAGGTCAACCTCCCCAGCGGACGGCGCGTCGCGCGGCGAGTAGACTTTCGCCGTGCCGTCGCCGCCGGCGACGTGTGAGAGGTAGCCGGCGTCGACGAACTCGGCGAGCACACGGCGGACCTGGCGCGTAGTGACGTCGACGGCGTCGGCGACGTCGGCGCGCGTGAACTCCTCGCCGAGACGTCGCCACGCCCGAGCGACCTTACTCGCCGTCTCGCTCCACGTCTCGACGACCTGGCCGCGCCCGACGACCGGGAGGTCGTCGCGAAGCGCGGACGTCCTCGCGACGACTGTCGCCCCGCTCTCGCCGCGTGCGAAGCGGAGGATGGCCTGCATCGTCTGGTCCTCGCGCATATGGCCGAGGTATTCGTTCGCCAGGTCGCTGCCGTAGTCGAGATCGACGCCCCGCCCGCCGCGGCGGGACGTATCGACTTCCTCGCCGGCGAGCGCGGCGAACCGTTCGACCGCGTTGTCGCCGAAGTGCTGGCTTCCAAGCAGGGCAGCGAGACGGTGGCCGCCGAGGTCGTTCGCACCCGTCACGTTGCCATAGTTCTCCCACGCCGAAACGACGCCGTCGAGACGGTCGTCGTCTTCGAGGACGTTCCGCACGCCCTTCGTCGTGATAACGGCGGGCTTCCCGACCGGCGTCGGGTCGTCGCCCCGCTGCCGGGGGCGTGCACGCCGCTGTAATCCTCGCTGAGGGCTTCAATGAGCGCGACGTCGCCGTCGAGGTCCTTCCCCGACGGGTCGCCTTCGTACGGCCGTGGTCGGTCACTCGCCTGCACGACGCGCAGGCCGAGCACGTCCTCCAAGAACTCGGCGCGTTCGCGCGCACTGTCGTGAATATCTGCGAGTTCGACGTGTTCGCCGAGAGCGACGCGCCAGAGTGCGGCGCGGGCCGTTGCGTCGAGGCCGACGAGGGAGCGTCCCCTCGCCGCCGGACGCTCGCGACGGCGGCGTGTGGAGAATCGCGCCGTGGCCGTTCCGGTCGACGACGGTCGTCGCCCGCTCGCCAGTTTTGACGCTGTCGACGCGAGTGCCGTCGGTCGCTGCCGGGTCGAACGCCCACGACGACGTCGAGAGCGTCGTCGCTCGGGCGGCCTCGCTGGGGGCCGCGAGAGCCGTGAGGAGGTGGTGGGCGTCGGGGTGGGCGTATCCATCGTCCGCCCACACTGCAAGCTCACGACAGCCGTCCTCGCCGCCCTGGAGGGCGGTCGCCGCCGCTTCGAGGATGCTCGCCGCCCCGCCGCGGCCTTCCTCCGCCGCCTCGACCGCCTCCGCGACGAGAGCGCGAAGGTCGCCGTCGACGGGGAGCGCGGCAATCTCGATTTCCTCACTTTCACCTAACGTAAGCGCCGTCGCGAGGCGGCCGGTGACAGCGTCGTCGACCCATCGCAAGAGCCCCGCTGCCGGGTGGTCGGGCGGGACGTCGGTGGCGTCGGTCACGGCTTCGTAGACGTCGCGCAGCTCGCCGCTGCCGTCGACGAGGGCCGACAGTGGGTCGAAGACGTCCAGGTCGTCGAGGCGGTCGTGGCTCACTTCGTCGAGAATCGCGTCGGCGGCCTCCGCCGCGTCGGCGGCCTCGGCGCGGGCTTCGAGGATGCTCACGGCTTCGGCGATGCTGTCGACTTCCTCGGCAGCCTCGCCATCTAACCACGCGCGCACCCACTCGTCGCCCCACAAGTCGGCTTCAATAGCGTCGCGTTGGTCCTCGACGTCTTCGCGGAGGGTACTCGCCAACCACGTTGCGAAGTCGAGGGCTTCCTCACCGAACTCCCGACTAAACGCCTCGCCGGGATACTCGTCGAGGACGACGGTTCGGGGTGAGCGAAGCGTCTGACCGTCGCCCTCTTCGTAGTAGGTGCGAACGCTCTCGACGTGGGCGTGGACGTACGACCCGACGAGGAGATCGGCGGGATTCTCGGGGTCGGCGACGTGGTCCCACCCCTCGGAGTAGGTACAGCGCTCTTCGCCCTCGCAACACGGGAGTTCCGCCCCAAACAGGGCCTTCGCCTTCGTGTGAATCTCACGGGGCGTGTAGCCGAGTTTCCGGGCGACGTGGACGGCGAGCCCCCACGCTTCCCCGTGCTCGCCGTCGGCCGTCGGACAGGTCGCGCGGTCAAGATCGACCGACTCCTCCTCCTCGTCGGGGCCGATATACAGCTCGCCCTCCTCGCAACACACGCCACCGCGAATCGTCCATCGGTCGCGGAGCGTGTCCTTGCCGTTCTGACGGACGTATCCGACGGCCTGCGTGAGCACTTCGCCGTCGATGTGAGCGTCGGAGAACACCGGCAGCACTCGCGCGTCGACGCCCCAGCGGTCGGCCTTGTCGAGGGCCTGCTGTTGGAGTTCCTTCCGCGGTGCGAGGTACGACGTCGGCTGGTCGGCCGCGTTCTTGACGGTCGCCGTCGTCTTCCCCGTCGCCGGGAGCGTCCGCACGACGTTCGGCGTGCCGTCTTCGCGGCTCACCTCACCGACTAACTCCTCCACCTCGGCGCGGGCCTCGTCGAGGCGGTCACGCGAGACGGCCACCGCCTCGGGGTCGTCGACGAGGTCCTCGCTCGGCGGGAGCATCGGCGTCACGGCCCGCTCGCCGTCCTCGGCGGGTTCCCACCGCGGGAGCGGCGCGCCGTAGTGGCGGCGGGCGAGGCGGTAGGCGGTCGTGAATCGCCCGCCGCTTAGACTGTCGCTCGGGTCGTCGATAACCCCGGCGTCGAGGGCGACGAACCGAAGCGCGTCGATAGTTCGCTCGGTATCGGCGTCCCACACGGTCCCGCTGGGGAACACCAACACCGACGCCTCGCTCTCGCTCTCACGCCACGCCGGATTGAGCGCGCGGACGGCCTCGCCCCCCACGTCGTCGCCCTCCTCGGTCACGTTCGACCGAAGCGCGTCGGCGTCGAGGTGGAAGAATCCGACTTCGCCGATAACGGAAAGCACAGCGTCGAACTCGGCGATTGCGTCGCTCGTCGTGTAGTACTGGGGGAGCGGCGCGTCGTAGTCGTCGCGAGCGAGGCGGTACGCCTCGGGGTAGGCGGCGTCGAGTGGTTCGTCACACGTCTCGACAAGCCCCTCGGCGATTGCGACGGCGCGGACGACGTCGACGTTCTTCGCACAGTCGGGGCAGGCGAACGTCTCTCCGGCCGCGAGGAGGTCGTCGGCGTCGACGTCGTCGGGCGTGACGCGTCCGGCCGCCTCCCACGCCCGCCGTGGGTCGACCGTTGCATCCACCTCGCGCGGGTCGTCGTCGTAGCCGCTGTCGTCGCTCTCCGATTGCTCTTCGCGTCCCGGATCGACGCCGTACGCCTCGCGGACGTGAGCGAGGACGTCGCCGTACGTTCCTGGGGGAAGAGCCCGATACGTCCCGGTCGCCGTGCCGTCCTCGACGACGTCTCCGGTTTCGCTATCCCGACGAACTAAGTCGTCCTCGTCGACGAGGCCATCGTCAACTGCCACGCCGAGGAGAGCGCGGTAGGGTACAGGGTCGTCCGCTGGAATATGTCCTTCGTCCTTCGCGTGCATCCACGCCGTGAACAGTTCGCGGTCACTGTCGAGGCTGCCACCTGGATTCGCCGCCGACCGCGAACTGTCGGGTGCGTCGGCCAACAGGAAAGTGAGGGGGTGTATGTCGTCCCGTACTTGTGGTCGGCCGCTTTCGTTTCCGTCCCCTCCTCGTAGACGGTGAAATAGTCCTCGCTGTTCCCGTGATGGCCGAGCGGGCTCTTCCCCCGCTCTCCGGCGTCGAGGCCGGTCACGTCGGTAATGTCGAGATCGAACAGCGCCGACCGATTCGAGCGACGGTTGTAGTCGTCACTCCCCTCGGTATCGCTGCCATCTTCCCCGCCCTCGTCGTCGATCTCGGATTCGGAGAACGCAGGATGCTCGTTCGCCGGCTTGGAACTCGCGAGGACGGCTTCGAGGCCGCCCCATCCTTGGAGGTAGTCGTCGAGGTCGACCTTGTCGAGCCCGGGCCGTGGGAGCTCGGCGACGTAGGCGTCGACGTCGTGGTTGGTGAGCCATGCAGCGGTTTGGAGCGCTCCACGAAGTCCCGGCGGATGTTGTTCGACGTGCAGCTCGCCATCCTCGGAGAGCGAGGACGTCGGCCGCTGAG